>NZ_JAACSD010000007.1:0-413386 GCF_009994065.1 Shewanella vesiculosa | reverse complement strand
GCCGGTTCAAGTCCGGCCTCGGGTACCATTATAATCTCTAGCAATAGAGAGTGGTGTAAAAAAGCCTCAACATTAGTTGGGGCTTTTTTACGTCTGTAATTTAGCTTACACATTCAGTGATAAGTAGATAGATAAAAAGCTGAAAAGATAAAATCCCTCGCGCTCAACTTGAACATCAGGCACACAGGCGCAGGTTAATTTGATGATACATCGCGTATTGCTCTTAATATTGTGGGCTGATTTTAGATATAGCCACAATATGCCATGCATGAGTTAAAGGCCTGTAATGAGCTTGGTGTGAATTTGGTATGAAGTTGATATTTTAATCGGGTTGCACTGCAAGGCATCGCAATGATTGCTAAGCAATAGCATCATCTGGAGGGCTAAGAGATTAAAGGCTAGGCTAGCCAAAGCTTATAACGCAAGATTATTCTTGCGCTACAGGCTGTAAAGGGGACTTATTGAGCTGGATCGTCTACTTGAATTTGGCCGACGTACAATACAGGCGCCGCATCAATATCATTTGCATCCATCATGGTGGCGATGCGCTCAACGGCCGACAATAATTGGCTTTGTTCCCATTCTTCAAGATTTTGATAACGCATAATAAAATGCTCTTGTAGCGGTTTAGGTGCACTGTTTAATAATGTTTTACCAGCATCACTCAATGACAAGTGTACTTTGCGCTTGTCTGTTTCACTGCGCGTTCTAATCACCATGCCACGATTTTCGAGTCGATCAATTATGGTCGTCACTGTCGCCGCACTTAAATTAATCTCTTGCGCTATTTTTTTTGCTAATGGTGCTTCAAGTTGATCCACTTTCTGCATAACCATTAATTGTGGTCCAGTCAGACCGGATAGTTTATTTAATTGACGCGAGTGAATATCAATAGCTCTGATCACTCGCCGTAATGAAATTAGTAGTTGTTCGTATTTTTCCATAATCCCCTCATAATTCACCACGCACCATAACAGAATTCAGCTTATGACTCATGTCCAATATCAAAAAAAAGCAGAATAATGCTATAGACATTATTCTGCTTGGTTATTTTTTCAATTATGGCAAATTATAAGCTAAAAGTACGCGCCACAGATACCACAGCACGAGTATCACTGATATCGCTATCTAGGCTGGTATCTTCTACTGCAAGGTTGAAATCAAAACCTTCCCAGCTTGTCATGTATTCTGCACGATAATGGTTGTAAGAATCACTGTCTCCCCATGCCCATTTATTTTCGTCTTGCGACGTTGAACGATCGAAGCTGACGCGAATGTCATGACCTTCTGCAACAGTGAAGGTATGGGCTGCCATCATGATGTAATGACCTGCATCAACACCAAAATAATCCCATGAGTACCAGAAGTTTAATTCACTTTGACCAAGCGATGAAGCATAACCAAACTTGGTGTATACCTCTGGATAGTAATACTCATCAGAGGCATCATCGCCGTGATATGTGTAGTAAGCAATACCCGCATCGAGCGATACTCGATCTGTTAATTCAAAATATTTACCAGCATAAAAATCAAGCTCTAGCCAAGTATCATCTCCGCCACCAAAGTCTACGTTTGATGCCCAAGCACCGACATACCAACCATCATCGGCCGCGTAATCTAGGCTAGCTTGTAATGCTGGGCTATTATCTGTTTGGCTTACACCATTAAAAGTGTAATCAGACGTTGCATTAACCGTTGTGCTCAGTTCTCCTGCCATGACAGAAGTGGGTAGGGTAAATAAACTTAATAGGGCTAACTTTTTTATTGTCGTATTCATCATTATTCCTTGGATTGTTTTTATTGTTTAGTCTGCTAATTCGATTTTAGTAAAATCGATTTTATTTTCTTTTGGAGAGCGTTCAATATCCCCGACCGTACGATGGTGCGATTTCAAAATGTATATGAAACAGCTTAATATCAAGCCTATAGCCAGTGCGCCTACTAATTGAATCTGTAAAAAGTCTAGTTTAAATAATAAGGTTAAGCCACTCAGTACAACAATATTACCAACGATATAAGGAACTTTACCAAAACGTTCAACAGTGATGTTCAAATTGTCAGTATATAAACGAACGAGTGAATCTAATGAGTTAATTACAAATGTTATCCCTACTACTACCATAGCAAGATTATAAAACCCTGAGGTATCGAGAGCGTTTGCACTGTAGTAATACAACACTGTAAACCAAATCGCGATCGGGATTGAAGGGAATACCATCATAGCCAGTAACACTTGATAGGTTTTCATACCACCCACAAAGCGTGCCGTAAATTGACCAATCATAATGCTCCAAGCGAACCACCAGAACAGGTAGAACTCATGATAATCGTTTATCGGTAGTACAAAGTTATGAATGTTAGCAAAGTAGTCGCCAATTAATGCAAATGTAGTGAAAAACTCACCGACACTTGAGTCATCTGATAAAAATGCACCAGACCACATAACGGCGATTAAGCCTAAGAATAGCCAAGTACTGCCTAAACTGAGATAACGAACATAGCGAATACTGGTGCTTGAATACACTGCTGCTGCAATAACCATAAACACAATGAGGTAGAAGCTGCCGACAATGCTTTCACCATCACCTAACTGTGGTAAATACCAAGGTAAATTGCTTAATAATAAATAAGCGGTGAAGGCACACGTACCAATGATGACGATGTTATTGATAAACTTAATCAGTGGAATTTCAAAATACTTTACTCTTGGTTCAATGACACAGAAGTAGAAGCAGGTTAAAAAGTAAAATGCCCAAATTAAGCAGGCCCAAAAGCCAAACTCAATTGCCAGTGGATTAGTAAATCCATATTCTGGACTGGCAGCTAAATCGGCATAACCGGCAAACTCAGTCAACGGGAACATGATTAAACCTACATCTAGCCCGGAGGTGAACAAAATAGCAATAAAGGTAAACTTACGTACTGGGGTGACACCAATACACTGCATGTTACCCCAACGATAAATCACAAATGCGATTGCGGCAAAAGTAAATAGAATACCTATTGATAACCAGGTCGTCATTTTTTGGTTCCTTGTTGTATGTTTTTAATGCCATAGAACAATTTTTAAAGGCAAAATGCCCTCAAGCCTTAAGTATCGTGTTGACGATAGTTAAACCCTGATAGATTGATCTCAGCTAAATTGGCCATTTACAATTGTGAAGGTTGGCCACAACCTGTTATTGATGTGTATATAGGAATACACATCAATGAATGAGGGCTAATCGGAATGTCGTTTCGGAGCTTGTAAGCGTTGTGATGTTTGCCAATGCTTAGCAATAGTCACTTTTGCCAAACTGGGTGCCAGTGGCTTATTACCTAAAATAATGTCGGCAGCACGCTCGGCAACCATGATGGTCGGTGAGTTCAAATTCCCATTAGGAATAGTTGGAAAAATAGATGAGTCAACGACTCTTAAACCGTTAATACCGTGAACTTTTGTTTCTGAATCAACCACGGCCATATCATCCTCGCCCATTTTGCACGAGCAAGAAGGGTGATAGGCACTTTCAACTGAGCTTCTGACAAAACGGTCAATTTCTTCATCGGTTTTGACCGCTAAGCCTGGCTGAATTTCTTCACCACGATATTCATCTAAACCCGGTTGATTAATAATTTCACGGGTCAAACGGACGCACGCTCTAAAACCTTCGATATCATCTTGATGTGACAAATAATTGAACTGAATTTGTGGGGCAACCTTGGCATCATTTGATACGACCGTTACTGCACCGCGGCTTTTAGGTTTGTTGTGGCCAATATGCACTTGGAAACCATGGCCCGCAAACGCTTCTTTACCGTCGTAACGCATTGCAGCAGGTAGGAAATGATATTGCAGATCTGGCCACTCTAAACCCGCTTTTGAGCGGATAAAACCACAAGACTCAAAATGGTTAGTTGCGCCTAAACCCGATTTATTTAAAATCCATCGCGCACCAATAAATAATTTGCTTAATGGATCTATCTTGCCATTAAGCGAAATCGGTTTTAAGCACTTAAATTGGAAGTAAAACTCTAAATGGTCTTGCAAGTTTTGGCCTACACCAGGCAATTGATGAACTTGCTCAATACCTGCACTCGCTAATGTACTGGCATCGCCAATGCCCGACAGTTGTAAAATATGCGGCGAACCAATAGAACCTGCTGATAAAATCACTTCTTTATTGCAGTTAACATCAATTAACTCGCCTTTACGTTCGTAACGAACGCCAACAGCCGTTTTGCCTTGCATAATTACTTTATGTACAAGCGCATGAGTAACCACGGTTAAATTCGAGCGCTTCATCGCAGGGCGAAGGTACGCATTTGCTGTAGACCAACGCACGCCGTTTTTAACTGTCATGTGCATTGGGCCAAAGCCTTCTTGCTGACTGGCATTGTAATCACTCGTCGCTAGGTAACCGGCATCGACACCTGCATCAACAAAAGCTTGATATAACGGGTTTTTCATCTCATTACCGTTATTAACTGCTAATGGACCTTTATCACCGCGATAAACATTACCGCCAAAAGACCAGGTTTCAGCTTTTTTAAAGTAAGGCAGACAGTGAGCATAATCCCAGTCTTTTGCACCTTGTTGCTGCCACTCGTCAAAATCACGCGCATGGCCACGCACATAAACCATGCCATTAATGGATGATGAGCCGCCGAGTACCTTGCCTCGAGGGCAATGCATACGACGATTATCTAAATGGGGCTCTGCTTCTGTTTCAAACTGCCATGCATACTTTTTGGTATTCATCGGGATAGATAACGCCGTAGGCATTTGAATAAAAATGCTTTTGTCGCTACCTCCGGTTTCAAGTATGAGGACTTTATTGTCAGGGTTTTCCGTTAAGCGGTTGGCTAATACACAACCTGCGCTTCCGGCACCGACAATAATATAATCGTATTCATGAGATATTTGCGTAGACATTAATTGGTCACTCCTAAAATGGGCTTTCAAGTGACTGCATACCAACGTAAACAGCTTTAATTTGGGTATATGCTTTCAAGGTTTCAGAGCCATTCTCGCGGCCAATACCAGACATTTTGTAACCACCAACCGGCATTTCTGCTGGTGAGGCACCATAAGCATTGATCCAACAAATACCAGCTTGAATTTGATGAATAACCCGATGAGCGCGAGTAATGTCTTGGGTAAACACCCCAGCCGCTAAGCCGAGATGTGTACTATTAGCACGTTTAACGACTTCGTCTTCATCAGTAAAGGTCAATACCGACATGACTGGGCCAAAGACTTCTTCTTTAGATAGCGTCATTTCATCAGTGCAATCAGTAAAAATTGTTGGCGCGACAAAGAAACCATTTGGCGCATTGTCAGGCTTTAATGCACTGCCGCCCGTTAACAAAGTCGCCCCTTCTTTTTTACCAATATCAATATAATCAAGCACTTTTTGTTGATGATCACGTGAAATCAACGCGCCGAAATTAGTGTTTGGGTCCATTGGGTCGCCGCAAACAATATTCTGCTCAGTACGTTCTTTTAAACGTTGAATAAATTGTGGATAAATATCTTGCTGCACAAAGACTCTCGTACCATTGGTACACACTTCGCCTTGCGTATAAAAATTGGCTAACATTGCCGCAGAAACGGCATTTTCAACATCGGCATCGTTAAAGATTATCAATGGCGACTTACCACCAAGTTCCATGGTTACGTCTTTAAGTGTTCCCGCCGCAGCTGCCATGACTTTTTTACCGGTACCGACTTCGCCAGTGAATGACACTTTAGCGATATCTTCATTACTGGTTAGCCATGAGCCCACTTTACCGTCACCTTGAACAACGTTAAATACGCCATCTGGTACGCCAGCTTGTGTGAATATTTCCGCCAAACGCATTGCACCGCGTGGTGTTTCTTCTGATGGCTTAAAAATCATCACATTACCGCAAGCGAGAGCAGGTGCCGCTTTCCAACAAGCTATTTGCAGCGGATAGTTCCAAGCACCAATACCGGCACAAATGCCTAATGGCTCGCGGCGAGTGTAATAAAAGTCCGCTCCAACAGGTTGTTGATTGCCTTCAATACTTGGGGCAAGTCCGGCAAAGAACTCTATAGAGTCGGCGCCAGTAACCACATCAACTACCGATGCTTCTTGCCATGGCTTACCGGTATCCAATACTTCACCTGCAGCAAGTTCATCATTTTGTTCACGTAGTAGGGCAACGGCTTTTAATAAAATGCGGCTACGTTCGATTGGCGTCATTGCTGACCAAATTGCAAATCCTGCTTTCGCGCTCGCAATAGCCGCCTGTTGTACTGTTTCGGTAGCCACTTCAACTAAATAACTGACATCACCAGTCGCAGGATTAATAACCTCGAAGGTTTCTCCGCTACCATTTGAAATGTATTTACCGTGAACATAATTTTGGTATGTAATTAACGCTGACATTCAATTTCTCCATGTTGCACGATCGCAGCCTCAATAAAGGCTTTAGATAAAATTTGGGCTTGCTTAAAATCTTCTATAGGGGTGGAGCTCAGCGCGCTGCGTAACCAAAAACCATCAATCACTGCAGCGGTTTGCTTTGCTGCATTAATCGCTGCGGTATTGGGTAATAATTGCTTAAACGAAAAAAGCAGATTGCTGTATAACCGCTGACTATTAATATTTTGTAATCTTGCCAGCCCAGGATCGTGCATCGCTTGGGACCAGAAGCTTAACCATGTTTTTGTCGCGGCATTTGAACGTTGTAATTCAGTAAAGTTTGCTTCCACTATCATCGAAAGCCGTGCTACTGGAGTTAATGTTTTGCCTGATGTTCTCGTCAGTAATGCCTGCTTTAATTCATCTAACAGAAATTTCTGCGTGGCTTCTATTAACCCTTGCTTGCCACCAAAATAGTGACTGATAATTCCCGATGACATTCCCGCCAAGCCACTAATGGTATTAATCGTAGTGTGTTGCAACCCATGACGTTCGACTGACATTAACGTGGCATTTATCAGCTGTTGTTGTCTGACGTTTTTCATTATCGGTCTTGACATAAAAGGGGTCCGTTATCTGTATTAAGAATTATTAATTGAACGCTCAATTAATAAGTATGCTAATGATTAGTGCTGTAACTATCAAGCTATAATTTGATATAGGTCACAACAAAGTGGCTGTAAAATAGGGTAGGAATGCGATTGTTTTCTGTAAATATATGTTTTACATAGGTTGATTGTTGCCATCTTAACGTTGATCTTATGTTGTTAAAAACAAAAAAAATTTACATGAAATCATTACAGCTGCAGTTATTTTTGGTTTTTTATAAAAAAATGACTTCATCGTAACGTCGATATTTGTCATCAATAATCCTTTATTGATGAACCGTTATTGATGGTTAACATCTAAGAAAACGTTAATCTGCAACCCACTATCGTAATCATGAGTTATCGATCGTCACCATTTTAAGGACGTAACATTTAGAACTAATGGGGGGTTAACATTTACAGTAAAGTGCCTATCTGATGCACTTAAGTCATTAGCCAGATTAACTGTAAGGCTCAATATAATTCTGCATCGATGTCAGTGATTGATCATTGAAAGGGAGTGGCTTGTGAGTAGCTGGCGATAGATAGGTAAACAAGTTCCATGCTATAACCTTATACAAGCTTATGATCTAAGGTGTAGATATTAAGATTGTTAACTAAGAAACCATTAAATATTCAATTATCAGGCGTTAACTAAGCGGTTAAAGATGGGCAGTAGACGATCAATGATTATCTTAACGCTTTCTTTAATGGTCAATTATCAGGCGTTAACTAAGTGGTTAAAGATGGGCTGTAGACGATCAATGATTATCTTAACGCTTTATTATAATGGTCAATTATCAGGCGTTAACTAAGTGGTTAAAGATGGGCAGTAGACGATCAATGATTATCTTAACGCTTTATTATAATGGTCAATTATCAGGTGTTAGCTAAGAGGTTAAAGATGGGAAGTGCATCAATGATCATGTGGAGTGTTCTATTTGGCGCTATTGGTATGGGTTATTTTGTTTTTGGTAAACGCCAACGTGCGATTGTCCCCTTGTGTATTGGCATCGCGTTATTTGTGTTTCCTTATTTTGTTGCCAGTGTCACTAGCTTACTGATTATAGGCGTTGTTTTAGTTGCGATACCCTACTTTATCCGGCTTTAGTCGTGAGTATATGCCACGATTTAGCATCAGAGTTAAATCTGACCATTGCTACACTAGTGGCTTTTTATGCTCCAAAGAAAGTGGCTCCAAATAAAGGTTTAGCATTTTTTATGTTTGGTTGAATGGGCTTTAAGATTGTACCCTCATTACAGTCAATCACCTGCAGTGGGCTTATGTGCAGATACTGTTTCGGGACGCTTTGCGCCGTCCATGGCCGCTTGTATGCCTTGGAATATATAGATATACGTGAAAGGCCATGGTCAGAATCGGTGAAGTCAGCTTTGTTGTACTCGTAGTCAGAATCCTTAAACATAATTTCATCAATGCTTTCTTTTTGTATAATATGCTCAAGCATTCTGACTCTTGTTGTATTGTTAGTTACCTAAGAGGGAAAATATCCCCTCAAAAAGACAAACTTAGAATTTACTGATTGCAGCAAGCAAACTTTGATTGAATGTCTTATCAGTAACGACGCCTTCCTCTAAGTCAAAATTATCAAAAAAGCTTGGTAATGATATAGCGGCTATTACTGTTGCTGCAAAGTAGGGCGCTGATGCTTGCGCTGCGGCTAAGACACTTTGCGCTCCTCCAGGACCTGGCGAGGTGGACAGCATAAGAATCGGTTTATTTTGAAAGACTTTCATGTCTATTCGAGATGTCCAATCGAACAGGTTTTTATAGGCTGATGTATATGAGCCATTGTATTCAGCGAATGACATAACGATAGTATCTGCTGCGCCAATCGCGTTATAAAAATCGTGTGCTAATTGCGGAATACCAAATTCAGTTTCTCTGTCTACGCTGTATATGGGCATTTCAAAGTCATGAATGTCGATTAGCGATATATCTGCGTTGTTGATTTGCTGTGCGGCATAAAAAGCCAATTTTTTGTTAATAGAGTTTTTGCTGTTGCTTGTGCCGAAGGTCAGTACTTTCATTTTAATTTCCTGTGATCAATATTATTTCAAGTGTGCAGTATAGATTGCTTTTTAAGGGTGGCGCGCCTATCTGCGCGAGGGCTAAAGTAACACCGCCATTAGTAAGTAAAAGTCACTGTATCCCAGCTTGGTGATGTATAGTGGTCAAGTGAAGTTAGCCACTATTTTTAGTTAATTCAATTACTTTTTCATATTAAAGGTTATTCGAAATCATTCTGACTTATAAAATAACTAACACACTTCTATCCCTAAACGAGTTATAAAGTGCTCACACTGTATTGCCAGCGACGATGAACCAATATGTCTAGGCCGTAAACATATTCAAACGTTATTCCGTCATCGATCAATCTTGAGATAATTTGTATCTACTGTTGAGACTTCACTATTATCCATTTCATTCGTTTCTGATGTGAGTCATCAGGTTGCTGATATTTGTTCAAGCATTTGTGCCGATAGTGATAAAAAATGCCAGTCAGTTAACTGACTGGCATTTTTACATTGTGACGGATGCGTGTTGTAACTAAGACAACTTATTGCAGGTCTTTACTCACTAAATTACCAAATACGTACGCGTTGCTCTTCAGGTAAGTACAACTCGTCACCGGGTTTAACATCAAAGGCTTTGTACCAAGCATCGTGGTTACGTGGGGCGAGGGCGCGGTAACGACCTGGTGCATGAGTGCCAGCACGAAGTTGGCTTAACATGCTTTGCTCGGTACGTTTTTCTTTCCACACTTGAGCCCAAGCTAAAAAGAAGCGTTGATCGCCAGTAACGCCATCAATAACCGGTGCTTCTTTACCTTTTAAGCTCAACTTATAAGCGTGGTACGCCATTGATAAGCCACCAACGTCGCCGATGTTTTCACCTAAACTGTTACGTCCGTTGACAAAGTTTTCTGGAATAGGCTCATATTTGCTGTACTGCTCAGCCAGTTTATCGGCTTTAGCATCAAAGGCGGCACGATCTTTGTCGGTCCACCAATTACGCTGAATACCATTAGCGTCTGATTTAGAGCCTTGATCATCAAATCCATGACCCATTTCGTGACCAATGACCGCACCAATACTGCCATAGTTCACCGCGGGATCTGCGCTTGGATCAAAAAATGGCGGTTGTAATATAGCCGCAGGGAACACAATCTCATTAAACGAGCTGTTGTAATAGGCATTGACTGTTTGCGGGGTCATGCCCCAACGATTACGATCGGTTTTTTCCAGTTCCTGAGCTACGCTGTCGGCTTGGAAGTATTTGCGCAGATTTTTAATATCACCGACTAAATCATTTTTAGTCAGGGTTAAACCATCAAATTCTTGCCATGAATCTGGATAACCAATTTTAGGGTTAAATGCCGCTAATTTAGCATGGGCATTTACTTTAGTTTCATCGCCCATCCACTCTAAACCATCAATACGCTGTCCAAGTGCTGTGCGTAAGTTTTCAACTAATTCGGCCATTTGTTGCTTAGACGACTCAGGAAAGTAACGTGATACATACACTTTACCGATTGCAAAGCCCAATGATTGAGTGCCTGACATTTCTTCTACCGCGCGTTTCCAACGTGGACGAGGTTGTTCTTGACCTGTTAACTCTTTGCCATAAAAAGCAAAATTAGTATTGAAAATATCTTCTGACAATAATCCGGCATTATTACTGACCGTGTGGTAGGTCAGATAGTCCTGCCATACATTTAATGGCTGTTGATTTATCAAGTCAATGATAGCTTTAACCGGTTCAGGTTCAGATATATTGAGTTGAGGGACTTGATAGCCTGTTTGTGCAAAATATAAATCCCAGTCAAATCCAGGATATTGCTGAGCAAGATCTGCGCGCTTAAGTTGGTTTAAGGTTAAATCGCGATTACGACGTTTCTCTCTAGGCCATTGTGCTTGTGCTATTTTAGTTTCAAGTGCAAGAATCGCCGCGGCACGTTTTTCACCGTCTTTTATCCCCGCAAAAGCCAACATTGCAGCGATATGCTCAACATAAGCTTTACGAATATTCACAAAGCGATCACTTTCTTCTAGGTAATATGAACGGTCTGGTAAACCCAAGCCACCAGCGCCAATGGTCATTTCATATTGATTAGGGTCTAAACGGTTAAACCACATTCCACCCCAAATAGGTGATGATGTACCTGTAAGCCAGGCTTCGCCGAATATTTTTGTTAAGTCTTGAGTCGAGTTGATTGCCGCTATTTGATCTAAGGTGCCTTTAATTGGTGTGATACCCAACTTATTAATGGTTTCGGTATCCATATAGGCATGATAAAAATCAGCAATTAATTGTTCTTCTGCATTTAAATCACTGCGGCCAGCAATATCATCAATAATTGCTTTGACTTGATCTTCACTGCGCTCAGCTAAGGCATTAAATGCGCCGTAACGGGTTTTGTCTGCTGGCATGACAAAGTTGTCGTACCAATGACCACTGGCATACATAAAGAAGTCATCGCCAGGTTTAACCGCTTCATTACGCGCTGTTAAGTCAATACCAAAAGTACCTAATTCAGCTTTAGCGGGAGCAGGCGAAGTGACGGCTGCAACCTGAGTATTCGTTGTATCAGATACACCACAACCTGCTAATAGTGCAGTGGTTAATCCAATCGCAATTAAGGATCTATTCATTGTTATCGTATTCCTTAGCCAATGTGTTGACAGAGTTATTTGCTTCGTCATCTTGAAAGAATGACACAAAATGTCAACATTTGAATTGTTAGCAAATTTTAGCAACTAGGTTATTAATAAGACATTTCAGCGATGAATCTTCCTTGTTAACTATGGTTTTTTGCCACTTATCTCGCGATGATTTTACACCGTAAAAATAGTATAATTTGAATAAACCCCATGTGTGGAGTATTATTGGTTGTGGTAATGATTCGTTTTATATCGCTGTATAAATCTCTGAGGGGGCTGGATATGTCTGCAATTGAGCAAGCTGTGTTACAGCAAAATCCTGAAAAAACTGCCCAAGTCGCGCTGAAGGTGTTTTTTAATATCATGGATGCTTGGCATGTAAGAGCAAAAGATCAAATTGTGCTGTTAGGTAAGCCGGCCGAGTCGACATTTTATAATTGGAAAAAAGGTAAAGTGTCGTCATTGTCGCCAGATACCTTGGAGCGTATTTCATACGTTTTAGGCATTTATAAAGCCCTTGGGAGTTTATTTCCGACAAGAGATCAAGCCGATGCTTGGCCTCAAAAAGTCAATCAAGCCTTTAATAATCAAACAGCTTTGGAGTATATGCTAAAAGGTAGCATGATAAATTTGAGTGATATGCGGAGATACCTTGATGCACAACGAGGTTAATACCATTGAGCCTAACGCGGATAAGCTGTACAGATTAGTGCCCAGCCATTTTCCGCCTATCGACTTATTTGAACAGGTCGCCAACCCTGATGAGCTTGAGATAGTTTTTGCTATTGAATCACTCACTAACGACCGCTTACGTGAAGAAGCAGGCGAGTTGGCCCTGGTGCCAGTAGAACAACGTATTTCTGGTATTGGAACCTCGCCAATAATGGCGGCATTTACCCATATTGGTACGCCGTCACGCTTTACCAATGGTTGTCAATTTGGAGTGTATTATGCGGCTAAAACGTTACATACCGCCTTTGCTGAAACCATTTACCACCGAGAAGTGTTTTTACGCGCGACTAATGAGCCCGATACCGAACTCACTATGCGTTGCTATATTAATCAAGTCGCGTTGGCACTGCATGATATTAGATCCCAAGAATTTGATGACTTACACACAGATGACTACGCGATAGCACAGCAATTTGCTAAAGCATTGCGTGCCCGTGACAGTAATGGCCTGGTATATCGTAGTGTAAGAGACTGTGGTGGTGAATGTATTGCGGCATTCAAACCTAAAGCCGTCACAATCCCACAGCAAGGTGGGCATTACAAATACATCTGGAGTAGTAAAAAGCAAAAGATTGAGCACATATTAGAAGTCAATTTGATTAAGTAACCGCAGCCATTTAACGGTTCTCATCTTCAGATAAACAAATGTAAAATGAATCGCATCTAATGCTACAACTTGTTTAATACCTAAATCTTTTACACGTTAGACGCTCAAGCCGCTATCTAGAATCAACCTCACTATTCTATAAATTGCATTATCTCTTATGCTTAAACTTTCCGGTTACTCTGGCAGTTGTTGCAGTGACTTATCGATTTGCTCAGATAACTGAGTCAATAAATGGCTGTATGCACTAACCATGTCTGGCGCCGTTGCTCCTGCTTTGGTGACAGCAGTGAAGTGTTGCTGGGTGATATGTCGGTTTACTTGGTTATCGATAAGATCCCAATAAACATTTAATCTGACATTGTTACTGTCTCTGCTTAAGCTCATAAGCTTTATTTTGACACTGTACTGCGGGCTATTTTCTGCTCCCCAGGGGAATAACACTAACTTACGACTATGATCGCTTTGGTTGAGATTAATACTCACGACACGGCCGATACCTTGATCTAATGGCTCAGCCCAGTAGCTGTTGGCCATTCTTTGTAGGCTGCCATCTTCAAGCGGATATACCATTTGAGTAAAGTTTAGGTACTCGGGTATTTCAATAGGGCCAATGCCAATATCGTATTCGAGTGATGTACTGCCGGGCTCTATCTGCAAGGACGGTGCGGTTAACACAAAGTACTGTTTTGGCGGTGAGCTTTGGCAGCCGCTGATCAGGCTAAGTGCCAATAAACTCACACTCCAATATAGTGATCTCATCCAAGATAGCCTCATAACATTATTCTCCTTGCTTACCACGTATAATTGCCTCGGGTTGCTCATCTAAGGTTTCACTTAAACTACGTAACGCCCGAGCTGTGCGGCTAATTTCTGCCAATGTATTGGTTAATTCAATCACAAGTGGGGAGTTTTGATCTAAAGAATTACCTGCTTGATTCGCCAACTGATCAATACTGACTAATGTTTTGTGCAATGCCGCTAAACTGAGGTTGAGGGACTCAACCATTTGCGGTTCATCTTTATTCAACTGCATCAATAAACTATCTAGTTTAGCCAGTACTTCGACACTCTTGGAGCCTAATGTCGCCTGAGTTGTATCGATATGCACAGCGGTGTTTCTAACGGCTGTTGCAGCGCTATCAAAATTATCCAGCGCTTGCTGTATTTTGCCACTGGCGGCAATGTCGCTAAGTTGCTGAGCCAATTTATCCACATTGGTGATGACGTTTTTCAAGTTCAATGATTGCAGATCTTTAAACAAGGATTCGAAATCAGTCGCTATGGTTGGTAGCTCCAATAATGAATCTTTGTCATCATGGAAATGTGCGGATGTGTTGGGATAAAAATCTAATTCAACATAGAGTTGTCCGGTTAATAAACTCAGATAATTCAGCTGAGCACGTAAGCCATTCTCTATCGCATGGGAGAAAAACTCTTCTCCAACTTGTATGCCTTTAAGATTGATGCGTTTCAACAGTAAATCGGCGTGAACTGAGGCCGTGACACCTTGGCTACTGTCGTTGGGGAAATCAATGCTAATATCGCTTATTTCACCAATGATTACGCCTTTTAACTTCACTGGTGCACCGACTTGAAGCCCTTGTACTGAGTTATTGAAATACATGACCACAGGCGCTTTTTCGGCAAATATTCGCCCACCAGAAAAAAATAGCAGGGCGATAAACACTAAAATAATCGCGCCAAAGATAAAGGCCCCAATCGCAAGAGGAAGTCGCTGGCTTTTACTCATGATGCCTCCACTTTATCAGCACGATTGAGAAATTGTCGCACTCGAGCTTGGCTACTGTTAAGTTTTAATTCTCTCGGATCGCCACAATCAAGCATGGTATTGGTTTGATTATCGAGAAACACACAGCGGGTGCCGATTGACAATATACTGGGTAGCTCGTGCGATACGATAATCACGGTCGAGTCCAGTGCTTGGCAAATTTGCACAATTAGGTGATCTAAGCGCATAGAGCTAATGGGATCTAAGCCTGCTGAAGGCTCATCAAAAAATAACAATTGTGGATCCAGTGCAATCGCGCGTGCCAAGCCTGCACGCTTATGCATACCGCCACTTAATTCGGCAGGGTAAAATTTTTCAAATCCAGCTAAGCCGACTAAAGCAAGCTTATATGCCACAGCCTCTGCTATTTGCCGATCCGAAAGGTCGGTATACAGTTGTAGCGGTAAAGCCACATTTTCGGCAAGCGACATACTGGAAAACAACGCGCCAGTTTGAAACGTGATCCCCCAGTCTTTGAGCATGGCCACTTGCGCTGGTTCATCAGCGTCATAAAAGTTTTTACCTTGATAAAGTACTTCTCCCTTAAGTGGGGTTAACAATCCTACCATTGATTTAAGTAAGGTTGTTTTGCCGCAACCGCTTCCGCCAATGACAAAAAAGATATCATTTTTGTTAATCTCGAAGTTCAGTTGTTTTTGTACCTCGGTCGTACCATAACCGACACTAAGATTGCGTACACTGATGAAGGCATCATCCACCATAATTAGATCCCTAACTTATCGTATAAGATATTGAGCGCGGCATCGGAAACCACCAGAAACACAATGGCTTTAACTACAGCACTGGTCGTGGCTAAACCAACGGCATTAGAATCTCGCCCGCATTTAAGCCCGGCCTGACAACCTGCAATCGCAATCAAAAAACCAAAAATAAGGCTTTTTATCAACCCGGTGGATATGTCTACCCAATCAATGGCAACCTGAGTTTGTAAAATATATTGGGTGTAACTCACGCCCATGCCATTGGCAACTACTGCACCGCCGATCATGCCTATCACGTCAGAGTAAATGCACATTAATGGCATAATGAAAATCAATGCCAACAAGCGAGGTAACACCAGAAACTCCATGGTGGAAATACCCATGACTCGCAGCGCATCAATCTCTTCATTGACCTGCATGGTGCCTAATTGAGCAGCATACGCGGCTCCCGTTCTGCCAGCCATAATAACGCCTGTCATCAGGGCGCCCATTTCGCGTACCATTCCAATAGCCACTAGGTTAGCGACATACACCTGAGCACCTAACTGACGCAGCTGCACTGAACCTAAATAGGCTAAAATCATTCCCACTAGCAGACTAATCAAAGTGACAATCGCCAGTCCTTTAGGCCCTGCTTGTTCAATAAAAAATACGATATCACTGCGCCGAGTACTGGCTTTACCTCTTAACCAACGCCCTAATGCCAACGTGCTTTCCCCGACAAACACTAAGCCATCGTGCACCTGTAAGCCTTGTACAATCATGCCTTTACGAAGCGTGACCCACATGCCACCAATGACACCATCATTCGCCGTTTGATACACAGGCACATCGGTAGCTAGCTGCAGTAATTGTTGTAATCCTTGTGGGGTATCTTGAATATTGAGGGTTATTTTTTGTTGTTCACACCAGCGGGATAATTGTAATAAGGCAATGGCAAGGCTTGAATCCCACTGAGATAATTCAGTCGTCACTAATCTGACAGTATGGCAAGTTGCGGGAAGGGCGGCACAAATATCGGCACCTAGTGGTGCTTGGCCTAATTGCCAATCACCTGCAAGACTCAGGTCGCAGTTGTCATCGTGCATGTCGATATCAAATGTGGCGAGTGTCATACTAGACCCCAAAAAAAGTAGCAATCAAGTGTATATTTGCATCAAGTTCATTGTTGTACTGATCACAAGTGTAGACCAATCGCTCAGATTGTATTTTGACCTTGAACAAATAAACTCATTAACTATTAAACTGATAACGCTATCTAGCTGGCTAATAACAACCTTCAATGGCTAAATATGCCGCTTGCATATCGCGATTTAACATAAATAAACTTGCACAGACAAAATTTAGCGCTACTATGTACCCTATAAATGGTACTGTGTTTTTATACAGTATCTAGTATAAATGTACGAGGTTAGCGTATGCGCTTTATTCCCATTGTCGCCAGTGCTGGCATTACCGGTTTTGAAAGCCCTGCTGCTGAGTATCTTCAATTAGGCCTCAGTCTTGATGAGATGTTAGTGCAACATCCAAGTTCGACTTTTATCGGCTTAGCCCAAGGTGAGTCAATGCAAGGTGTTGGGATATTCGATGGCGACTTACTGATTGTCGATCGTCATGAAACGGCTAAAAGTGGCGACGTGATTGTGGCTAATTTTAATGGTGAATTTGTGTGTAAAATTCTCGATCTGCAACGGCGAATGCTAGTGTCATCTCATGAGCAACATTTACCAGTAACCATTTGCGATTATGATGACTTTAGTATTGAAGGTGTGGTGATCCGCTCAATTCGTTGTCATCGCCAAAGCCCCATGTTTGTTAGCCACCAAGGGTAAGCAACAATGTTTGCCTTAGTTGATGCCAATGCTTTTTATTGCAGTGCTGAACAGGTATTTCGCCCTGATTGGCGTGGTAAGCCAATCATTGTACTGAGCAATAACGACGGTTGTATTGTGGCTGCTAATCGACAAGCAAAAGAAGCGGGCATACAAAAATTTCTACCCTATTTTCAAGTTAAAGCGCTATGTGCCGAGCGTAATGTGATTGTGTGTTCATCTAACTATGAGCTCTATGCCGATTTATCAGCAAAAATGATGGCGATAATAGGCCGCTTTGCGCCCGATCAGCATGTGTACTCCATCGATGAATGTTTCCTGTCGTTTAAACACAGTTACCCCGCGATTAAATGCCTGCATACCCATGGTCAGTTAATCCGTCGTACGGTTTGGAAAGAAGCGCGTTTACCCGTCTGTGTCGGTATGGGCGACACCTTGACCTTAGCCAAGATAGCCAATCATGCCGCTAAAAAAATCCCAGGATACCAAGGTGTTTGCGTAATTGAGACATTGCAGCAACGCACTGACATTTTGCGTCAGCTTGCGGTCGGTGATGTATGGGGCATTGGTAGGCGTATAAGTAAAAAACTTGAAGTAATGAATATTCGCAGCGCATATGATCTTGCCTGTATGCCACCGAGCCTTGCGAGAAAACAATTTAGTATTGAAATAGAGCGAACGGTTCGTGAACTGAATGGTCAAGTCTGTAAACAATGGGATGAGGCAAGGGCAGATAAAAAACAAATTTTCTCGACTCGTAGTGTTGGTGAGCGCATCACTGACTATGAATTGCTATTACAGGCATTGAGTAAACATATCGCTATCGCGGCGCTTAAAGCGCGTCAGCAAGGCTCGTATTGCAAAACCATGTTGCTGTTTGCCAGTAATTCCCCTCATGACGAACGGCCCGTGAGTGATAAGGTCATTGTCCATTTCCCTTGCCCGACACATTGCTCTGTTGAACTCACCAAAGCGCTTAGACAAGCTGCACCAAGGTTGTTTCGCGTCGGGGTGCGGTATTACAAAATTGGCGTAGGCCTTGTTAATTTAGCCAGCGAGAAATATTTTCAATTTGATTTATTCAATCCTGCTAAGGTCGATTATGCCCTCATGCACACCCTTGATAGCATCAACCAACGTTATGGCCGCGATACTGTGTTTCTTGCTGCACAAGGAATACAACAAAAGTGGGCAATGCGTCGTGATTTGCTTACTCCTCAATATTCAACTCAATGGAAATGCTTACCCAAGATTAAATGTTAATATTTTTATGGGTTCCATCATTAAAATTGTCATTGAGTAAATAAAATAGAAATCACTGATTCGATTATTGATATTGAGCTAAGCGTGGCACCAGTCACAAAATATCAATGCTAATTGGCATATGCCATTAATCGGCGTATATATAGCATATGCCAATTACTATTAATCGATAATGGCAAGCATTAATGTCATCAACCATAACCATTTATGCCGTTTAAAATAAATGGTATCTCGATGATAAAATTGAATATTATACAGTGAGGACAGCCCCCATGATTACAGCCATACCCATGAAAGCAGAAAATATTTCCAACCATTTTAGCAAAGCCGATGAGGTACTGTTTATTAATGACCAAGCTCAAGTCGTCGGACGTTTTACCAACCCAGCTTTACTCGATGGATGTGAGGGCAAGCAGCAATTAGTCAGTTTGATACTGGCACAAGGCGCTAATCGGGTGATCATACGTAATATTGGCCAGCAGTTATTGTCTAAGCTACTAAACCAGAATTTGAGTGTATTTCATGCAAAAAACGGCCGTACAGAGTTACAGCATTTTGCGGCTGCTGTTTTATCCGACTGTGAACAATATACCCAAGTAAGTCAGGGGCGTCCGTCAGTGAAACATATTGCTAAGCAAGCTAATGGCGGTTGTTGCGATCATGATCATGCTGATGGAGAAGCGGGCTGTCACAGTGGACCTGAGGTGATAAAGAAACGTTGCTGTGAAACTAAAGCGGGCGCAGAAAGCGCCATGATGAAACCTTGTTGTAATAAAAAGCACTCACTCATGCACCAACATTAGTGAATGCGCAGGTCGAAGTGATGTGCTTACAGCGCTGTTAGTTTTAAATCATAGCGCTGTAATTTACGATATAAAGTACGAACACTAATATTAAGCTTAATGGCTAATTCTGCTGGAGACCCTTGAAATTGCTCACAGACCTGAAAAAGATACCTATACTCAACGTCATCTAATGACATGATCGTGGTTGCCGTTTTTAGGGAATTGTTTTCTTCGGTCGACAGGTTATTAGGTTGAACAATTTCAGGTAAATCACTGCTGTGGATCATATCTTCGTTGGCTATTAATGCTGATTGCTCAATAATGTTTTTCAATTCACGAATATTACCTGGATAGGCATAACGACTGAGTAAGGTTAACGCATTAGCTGAAAACTTTTTATGCTTGTATTCAGAATATTTAATAAAGTGATTAACGAGCGTTGGAATATCATCATGGCGTTCACGTAACGAGGGTAAGTAAATCGGAAATCCTGCAATGCGATAATACAAATCACGTCTGAATTCTCCTTTTTCAACTAAATCGAGTAAATTTTTATGGCTGGCGCTGACTAATCTAAAATCAGAACGTTTTTGTTTTAAGCCCCCAACGGCGCGATAGCATTGAGTTTCAAGTAATCTGAGTAACTTGACTTGCATATTCATTGGTACGTCGCCAATTTCATCAAAAAACACCGTCCCACCATGGGCGATTTCAATCAGACCTTTTTTGCTGGTGGTCGCCCCGGTAAAGGCACCTTTTTCATAGCCAAATAATTCACTTTCGAATAGATTCTCACTCAGTCCGGTACATTCAATCACCACAAATGGCTTATCACTTCTACTGCTGGCTTGATGTACAGCTTTGGCGACCAGCTCTTTACCAGCGCCTGTTTCACCTTGCAATAGTACTGCAATGTTGGATTGAGAGGCGCGATTTATCCGATTGAGCATTTCCTTAAACGGCGCGGATTGACCGACCATAGTGCCTTTTTTAGATTCGATCGATGCATAATCAATAGCATCTAGAATCTCTAGAAATCCTAAGATTTGGCCATCATTATCTTTAATCGGTTTCATTAAAATATCGCAATATGACTTGCCATGAGCCGTGCTATGGATATGCATCGCATTGGCTGCTCTAGTCGTACTCAAGCATTGCTGTAAAGGGCAATCTTCGCCGTGTTTGTCACAAGGTTCGTTACTGTGATGGGAAATCTGATGACACTTACTTCGACCCAATATCACTTTGGTCTCATATGTTTCTGCATAGGCTTCATTGACCGCATGTATGACATAGTCTGGGGTAATAAATATTGCCGGTTTATCAATCGCGTTTATCATCGATTGGACTACGGTAGTGTTATCCATTTATTGCTCTCACTTGTCTATATATGCATCAGTTAATTCTAATATGTCATTATAGGTGCCATAATTGTCACGTCAATGCCACATTTGTCACTTGGTAACCTTGCATTTACATTATCTAAACATTGATTGGCTCTAGGTAACTGATTTCATTGCCTTAAAATTTAAGATGTGATCTGGCACAAGCTTTGTATAGCTCTAATATACATGTCTGATGGCCGTATTGAGTTCAAAGACACTGTAAATGGGGAGAACATTCAATGGCTAAAATTGTTGTGATAGGTGCCGGTACTGGTGGCATGCCAGCCGCATACGAAATAAAAGAGATTTTGGGTAAGGACCATCAAGTTTTAATGGTTAACGAACATGATACATTTCGTTTTACCCCTTCTAATCCTTGGATTGCCGTTGGGTGGCGAGAACCTAAAGCCATTACGTTCCAGATAGAAAAACACTTAGCAGATAAAAAAATAGAATTTAAATGTGCCAGAGTGACTAAAATTGATACTGAAAAAAATCAACTTATAACTGCTGATGAAGACATTATTGACTATGACTATTTGGTTATCGCAACCGGTCCTAAACTGGCATTTAACACTATACCTGGAGCAGGCCCTGAACACTTTACTCAATCTATTTGCACACTTGAACATGCAGTAGAGTGCAAAGTTGATGTCGATAAACTGTTAGCTAATCCGGGTCCTGTGATCGTGGGGGCATTTCAAGGTGCAAGCTGCTTTGGGCCGGCTTATGAATACGTGTTTATTTTAGACAAGGTGTTACGTGATGCCGGCATTCGAAGCAAAGTGCCAATTCATTTTGTCACTAGCGAGCCTTATGTTGGGCATTTAGGTTTAGGTGGCGTTGGTGATTCAAAATCAATGCTCGAGTCTGAGTTACGCCAAAGAGATATAAAATGGATATGCAATGCCACGGTTGACTCTGTAGAGGAGGGCGTGATGCATATTTCAGAGCTTGATAGAAAGGGGAATGTTGATTTTTCTCACTCATTGCCATTTCAACATTCAATGTTAATCCCCCCATTTGCTGGTATTGATGCTGTCGCGAATGTTGAAGGACTATGCAACCCTAAAGGCTTTGTTATTACCGATGAACATCAACGTTCACCAACATTTGGTAATATTTTTGCGGGTGGCGTTTGTGTGGCAATCCCGCCAGCAGAAATAACGCCAGTCCCAACCGGAATGCCAAAAACAGGTTACATGATTGAGTCGATGATGACTGCAATCGCTCACAATTTGCATAGCATTATTATTGAAAACAGCCCGCCTAAAAGTAAAGGCACCTGGAATGCAATTTGTATTGCCGATATGGGTGACACAGGTGCAGTATTTGTGGCAATGCCTCAAATAGCACCGCGTAACGTCTCTTGGTTTAAAAAAGGGAAATGGGCACATTTTGCCAAAATTGGTTTTGAAAAATACTTTCTACGAAAAATGAAGACTGGTAGCAGTGAACCATTATACGAAAAATATGCGTTGAAACTCATGGGCATCACGCGCCTAGAAGCAGAGGATGATGATAATGACATTAACAAAGAATTGTAATCAACACGTGGCAGGATCTGGCAAATTAGGCGCTTTACTAATACTCGCGAGTATGACCAGTGTTAGCCAAGCAGCATCATTAACCGAACAGCAAATGCTTGAGCAAGAGGCTAATGAGCGTATTGCCGAATTTAGCCAAACATTAAAAGGTCAGTTACAGGCAGCCATAAAGCAAGGTGGATTGCCCAATGCTGTGTCTGTGTGTAAGTCGGTAGCGCCTGCAATTACTGCACAGAATGCGAAACAAGGCTGGACGCTCGCTCGAACCAGTTTGCGGGTGCGTAATTCAGACAATACGCCAGATGCATGGGAGTTAGCACAATTACAAAAGTTTGAAGCCATTCAGTCTTCAGGACAGTCATCCGTTGATAAACCGATAGTGGCTAGCGAGTATATTGTTAATGGCGATAATACTGAGTTTCGTTATATGAAAGCCATTCCAACCCAAGAGTTATGCTTAGGTTGTCATGGTAGTAATATTAACCCTGAACTGAGTGCATTGATTAATACAACCTATCCTGATGATAAAGCAATTAACTTTGCCCTTGGTGATATTAGAGGTGCATTTTCATTGCAAAAAGTCATCAGTGATCCAGTATCGCCGATGACAGCCAAACCCTAATAAAGACGTAAATAATGACGTAATAAGGCTTAACAAACGTTAAGTCTTATTACGCAAAACCTAAATCATAGTGAGTTTATTCGTTCGCAATTTATTGCGACATAATTCGCAGTAAAAGATGATGATTTGACTTAACATTATACTGTAATAATCAAACTTCCTCAGTCAACGATAAATGATGTTGCGAATGTGACCGATATTCATATGAGGTTTTATCTAACAAATGCCCAAGGGATTTTGTTGGGAGTAATGTGTCATGAGCAAAATCCGCATCGATCCTTTTTATCATCACGTTAGCCATACGATTACTTATGTGGTGACGGATCTTGCTACGCGTCAAAGCGCCATAATCGATCCTGTTTTAGACTTTGATATCGCCTCTGGAACCATAAGTACCCATTTTGCTGATATGCTGATTGAGCATATCGATAAACATGGATATGAAATTGAATGGATTTTAGAAACGCATGCCCATGATGATCATATTTCAGCGGCATGCTATATAAAGAAAAATCGAGGAGGGATAACGGGAATTGGCGAGAATATCACCAAAGTCCAACACACGTTTAAGCGATTACTTAATCTTGATGAAAGCTTTCAGTGTAATGGTGAGCAGTTTGACCAACTGTTTGTCGATGAAGAATTGATTAAATTCGGTCATTTAAATATTCACGTAATGCACACTCCTGGGCATACACCAGCTTGTGTTAGCTATCTTATTGAAGACACAGTGTTTGTCGGTGATACCTTATCGACACCTGAGTTAGGGACTGCGAGTACTGAATTCCCAGATAGCAGTGCAACCACCTTATACCATTCAATTCAACGGATATTAGCATTGCCAAATTGTACCCGTGTATTTGTAGGACATTATCCGTTCACAGATAAAAACGCGGAGAATCAATTAGAAACATCGGTTATTGCGCAAAAAAGGAATAACCGCGTTGTAGGGGGTAAAGTCACTCTTACTGAGTTTGTTCAGTTACATCAACAACGTCATATAAATGCTGATACTCCAGCTTTGCTACTACCCGCAATCCAAATCAATATTCGTGCAGGCAATATTTCACCCATAGAAGGTGAAGATAACTATTATATTAAAATACCGCTAAATCAATTGTGATCACATCACGAAAATAATCATCTTACCAATTGGTGGTCAAATAAACGGCCTCCAGCTAATGGCCGTGAAAGATATCAGCCATTAGCCAGAGCATATCTAGCTTACTGTGATTTAAACCTTATACGGCACTAATGGAAATCCATCTTGTTGCCATTGCACCATACCACCTGCTACAGATAGTGGTTTTTTAAAGCCCATATTTTGTAATGAATCAGCAGCAAGTGCGGAGCGCCCCCCAGTACGGCAAATCAGAAATATCTCTTTTTCTGCTAATTCATTTAATGCTAAAACCCATTCGCAATGGTGACTGACCAAAGGATGCTCGTGTATTTTCATCTCTAATACACCACGAGGGAAATTCACTGCACCTTCGATATGGCCTAATAAAAATTCTTCGTGTTCACGGACATCGATAATAACCACATCAGGGGTAAGCATTGCCGTGAGTAAATCATGGGTACTCACTTCAATAATGTTAGCTTTGATTTCACTTATGTATTCTTGAGCAGTTTTCATGTGTACCTCGTGATATTAAATAATAGATTTAGTTAGGATAAATAGCGCCATTAGGACTAAAAACACGGCAAATATTTTCTGTAATATTGCTTTAGGTAAATATTGGCTTATCCATTGACCTGCAATACTGCCGACAAACCCGCCAGTAATCATGATCCCAATAACCGACCAGTCAAACTCAAGCCCTTTATCTGAAAGCAATGAGTAGTATTTTATAAAGCCAACGAATGAATTCATGGTAATAATCAGTAAGCTGGTGCCAATCGCGAGTCCAATATCAATACCACCGAGGATCACCAAAGCCGGCACAATTAAAAAGCCGCCACCAACACCAACAAAACCAGTCACAACACCGACCCCTAAGCCTTGTAAGAGGATTTTGGTCACATCCAGCGTGCCTGCTTTACATCGACTTGATTGATTACGCCACATCATGACGGCACCCATAAGCATTAAAATGACAAACACAGTCAGTTGAATGTCACTGGTCACAAAAGTGCTTGTCCAAGCACCTAAGTAAGTCCCCGCCATGCCAGGTAAACCAAATAAGAACACATGACGCCAAGAAACCTTTTTATGCTTAATGAAACGCATACTGCTGATTAAACTGATAACACCAACGATACATAATGATGAAGCTATGGCTAATTGTGGTTGCATACCAATAAGATATAACAACACTGGAACCGTAATAATTGAGCCTCCAGAGCCCAATACACTCAGCACTAAACCAATCAATAATGCGCCAATAATTGCTTGTATCATTTTGATGACTCTTAGGTTTAAAGAAGGTTAATCGGGATTTTTAAATAGACTGTGCCATTGTCTTCAGCATCAGGCATTTTTCCTGCACGAATGTTGACTTGAATCGATGGCAATATCAGCCTTGGCATGGCTAGTGTGGCGTCTCGTTTTTGTCGTAAAGCAACAAAGTCGGCTTTTGACATGGTGTCGTTAACATGAATATTGTGTTGTTTTTGTTGACTGATTTGAGTTTTAAATTGGTGGTCACGGCCTTCAGTAGGGTAGTCATGGCATACATAAATGTCGGTCGAGTCTGGCAAACTGAATAATGTCTGGATTGAGTCATATAAGGTATTGGCATCGCCACCAGGGAAATCACATCGCGCAGTCCCCACATCAGGCATAAAGATAGTGTCACCTACAAACGCGGCTTGTTCGTTAATGATGTAGGCTAAATCGGCAGGTGTGTGCCCTGGAGTATGCATAATGCGTATGGTCATATCACCGACTTGTAGCCGATCACCATGTTTAAATAGTCGATCAAATTGACTGCCATTCGGCAAAAAACTCGCCTCAAGATTAAATATGCTTTTAAAAGTATCTTGAACTTCGGTGATATGCTCGCCAATGCCTATTTTGCCACCGACTTTGTCACATATAAAACTGGCGGCAGATAAATGGTCTGCATGGGCATGGGTTTCTAATATCCATTTTACCGTCAAGTTTTGACGTTCAATCCAATGTAAAACTCGTTTGGCACTTCGAGTATCAGTACGACCTGACTTGTAATCAAAATCTAAAACAGGGTCAATAATAACGGCATATGAAGTGGCATTATCGGCAACGACATAAGTGAACGTTTCACTGTCATCATCTAAAAACTCATGGACACTAAAAGTAGAGTTCATTATGAAAGTTCCTATATTAATCCTATGTAAAAGATGCACAGGAACTTAGATCCCTGTGCCGGCAAAATTAAAGCGATTTTTTGCTGAAATACCAATCAGTGTATTCATAACCTTGGCTTAAACGGGCTTTGGCTTCAGCAGTAGTAGCTGGTGGGGGGACAATAACGTCATCACCAGGCTGCCAGTTTTCTGGAGTCGCTACGCCGTTGGCGTCGCTGGTTTGCAATGCTTTGACTAAACGAACAAATTCGCTAATAGAACGGCCGTTGCTCATTGGGTAATAGACCATGGCACGTAATATACCTTCAGGATCGATAATGAAAGTTGCACGCACAGCGGCGGTATCACTCGCGCCAGGTTGGATCATGCCGTAGGCTTTAGCCACTGCCATTGATAAATCGGAGATAATAGGGAAGGTAATTTCAACACCAAAGTTTTCTTCAATATTACGTACCCAAGCAATATGAGAGTGAATGCTGTCGATAGATAGACCCAATAATTCGGTATTAATCTCAGCAAACTCTGCAGCGTGTTGTGCAAATCCCATAAACTCAGTAGTACATACAGGGGTGAAATCTGCTGGATGCGAGAATAACACCAACCACTTGCCTTTATAGTCAGTGAGAGAGCGCATACCATGAGTCGTCTTGGTATTAAATGCAGGTGCTGGTCGGTTTAATTGTGGAAAAGAAACAATAGAATCAGTCATGTTATTACTCCAGTAGTGGTTAACTTAAATTCCGCCTAATCTGTAAAACAGATTACAAACATACTTAGTAATAGCAATTGGTGGGCCAAGTTAGCTTGGTGCGAGATCTTATTGGCATATTATTTATAACATATTGAAAATTATCACTTTTAAATCAGTTAGCTTTATAAGGCTTGATATCGGTGTTATCTAATAGCGACTATCGTCTCGCTATGCTTTGTCATAAATGACACCAGCGACAATAATGGTGACAAATATGGCATAGAGAGGTCAGTTATTGATGGTAATAAACCCTGAACCCAATCCACGAGATCAGAAACACTGCTGCCTAGTACGCATGTGAAGTGCTGGGGGAAATGTGATTGGATATTGAATAGAAAAGAAATTAACGGATCAGCAAAGGTTAATGTGAAATAAGCCAAGACTCATGAGCAACTAGAATGACGTTGAACGGCCTTAAATAGACTCTTTATTCGTCAGCACTGTGAAGCGGCTCTTGATTATGACTTTTGAGCCTATACACATATCCTCTTTAGCTTTATATTTTAATGATTAAATCCAATATTTATAAAGGGTTAAGACACTAATGGATTTGGCAAAGCTTTCCCGTATTAGCATGAAACACTTAATCACTTTGCATGTGATGCTTGATACCCTCAGTGTCACTGCCAGTGCTGAACGCTTATGTTTAAGCCCCTCATCGGTAAGTAAAACCTTGAGTCAGCTAAGAAACAGCCTTAATGATGAATTATTTTATCGACATGGTAACTCGCTAATCGCCACACCCTTAGCGCGAAGACTGGGCCCTAGTGTGCAGCAGATGATCAATGATATGAACCATATCATGAGCCAAGATGTGTTTAGTCCTGCTGATTATCAGGGCCGTTTTGCGCTCTCTATGCGTGAAAGCACCTTTGAACTACTGGCGGCAAAAATAAGCGCTCATATTCTTAAGTTAGCGCCCAACATCCATTTAGATATTTACAGTAAAGACAATATTGGTTTTGATGGCTTAATAAAGGGCTCGTTAGATTTCATTATTTTACCCCACGACCTAAGTCAGCCGACGGATATTGATGACGATTTAGTCTGGGAAACCTTGATCAATGATGAGATGGTTTGTTTAATGAATGCATCACATCCTTTGGCTTTGCAGCAAGACATCAGCCTTGATGACTATTTGCGATTCAGCCATATAGGTATAACCGATACCGACTTAAGCACACCCTTTTTCGATATTTTGCTGGCTCAGCAATCCAAAAAACGCGCGATCCCCATTTCAGTAGCAGACTTTGGTAGTGCCGCCTTAATGTGTCACCACAGTGAATTACTGTTTACCTGCTCGCGCCACTGGGGAGCCACAGCCAAACAAGCCCAAGGGCTGATCATTAAAGCTTTACCTATAGATTATGGCAAAGTCGCTTATAGCCTCGTATGGCATAAACAAAGCATGAATGATCCCGCACACCGATGGTTATATGAGCAAATATTACACTGTCGTCATTGCTGAAATAGGATGTCGAGATTAAATCGACTTAATTGAATTAAAGATATAGGACCGGTAAGGTAAGATTATTTACTCCTCGCTGGTTCAGCAGCGCGGCTAATTTTTCGATATCAGCCTGAGTGCATTGCTTCCATGTTGAAGCGATTTCACCAACTCCGTGATGGTGAAATGCATTTAGTTTAACTCGGGTATCACTTGGTAGCTGAGTTAAATAAGCCGCTAGGGCATCTATCTGGGTATCATAATCTGTAACCTCAGGAATATGTAACAGTCTAACTTCATACAGCTTATTGTGCTGAGCAAGTAACTCAATTGAGTTAAATACCGCTTTGTTGTCTCGCCCGGTAATATAGTAGTGAGTAGCTTGGTGCCATGCTTTTAAATCAACCATAGCACCATCTAAATAGGGGAGTAACTTATGCCATCCCGTGCGACTTAAACTACCATTGGTGTCGATCATGCAAGTTAAGTGTGCTAGTTGCTCAGATGATTTAATCGCCTTAAACAGAGTAATAACAAAAGGTAATTGCAAACTCGCTTCGCCGCCGCTAACCGTAATACCGTTAATAAAATATCGCTGACAACTAATGACCTCAAGGATTTGCTCAAGCGTATAAGTTACCGTTTTGGGCGAGGATTGTGCTTGGCATACCCTAAGGCAAGTATCACATTCAGTGCACTTAGTGCTGTGCCACACGATATGTGGCTTACATTTTAAATCTGTATCTTGCGACGCAATGAGCGTCAATGCTTGCTCAGGGCAATGATCAACACAATCGCCACATGCACTACACAAACTTATCGTTTGCGGATTATGGCAATTTTTGCATTGATAATTGCAGCCTTGTAGAAAAATTACCAATCTACTGCCCGGTCCATCGACGCATGAAAACGGCAATATCTGGCTTACAACAGCCAGTTTACTCATAAACAAAAGGCGCTTGTTCGTGAGCAATAACACGGGCTTGACGCTGTAATATGCCGGTATTCATGGCAGCCTCAGCAGCTAAACCGCTAGTATTGCTGCGTGAACCACGTTGTTTAAATGTTTCAATGTCAGATCGTTTGACCATGTAACCAGTAACGCGGACTAAATCATTATTCGCGACATTGGCGGTAAACTCCCTAAAACCTAAGCTAAATGCGCCTTTACAAAGTTGGAACATGGCTTGTGGATTCGATTTTACGGTTTCATCTATGCTAAGAATATCGCTAATTCCCGCAGTATAATATTGATGATGCTTCGCTAACGCTTGAATATGACTAATAGGATCAGGCTCTGTGCCATAAGGAATACGAACACCAGGAGTCACATCTTTATCGACGCTAATACCACTTTGAGAATGCAATAACGCACGGCCCTTATAACCATAGGTCACCGGAGTTGATGTCACCATGTTAGCCAATGCAGCTGAGATCCTTAGGCCTAATTCATTAGCTGCCTGGCTGTGACCATATGCGTTACTGGATAGATCAGTAGCCTCTTGCGATCCAATAGCGGCAGCTAACTCCTTAGCAGACAAGGCTTGTAAAATATTGACCGCCTCAGCCATACCGTAAATCCCAAACATAGGCGCAAAACGGTCCTCATCAATGAGTTGCTCCTTAACCAAAAAGCTGTCGAAAAAATGTGATTGTTGATGTAAGAATGCCGAACGCGCTTCAATAAGCTCAAAGGTGAGTTGGCCATAATAAGGCAGTACTTGTTGAAAAAAATCATCGATGCTAGTGGCTTTTAAGGCAACTTGTTTTAAGTTAAGTCGTACTAACGTATTGGCGCCGCCAGCTAATGGGAGCGCGTTATAACAACTGACAATACCAAACCCACGCTTATCGAATGTTTCAGCATGCAACGAATAGTTGGCGATGTGAGGCTTATTGCAAAAACAAATATTGGTGGTCGCCTGCAATAATAAATCATCTGGTGTTATTGCAGGCTCGTACATAAAGGTCAAATTAGGCGCAATTTGTTGTAACTCAAGATCAATGCGCAATAAAGTCCGGCAAATAATATTATCAGTCGGACCAATATTCACATGCATAAATGCATCGGGCAATATGCGGTCAAGTAAGATCCAAAAACGAGTTAATTTGCGATAAATGGCATCAGCGTCAAGCCCAGCAACAAAAGGCATCAATAACGCATCTAAATGACCTAAGAACACCGGAATATTGGTCACCGACGGCACATGATGATAAAGCACCATTAACGCATTAAGGGCATCATCAAAATCTTCAGCCGGTGATAACTCTAAGTACTCTGAGCCTTGCTTCAGGTATTTAGCGTAGTCGGGCAGAACATAACGCGGTTTAAACGGCGCGTGGCCTTCAAACATATCGCAAATAATACCGTCCTTCATCGCATTACTAACCTGCTCAGACACTGCCACATATGGCAGACTATTTTCAGCTTCTAGGGCCAAATAATTTGATTTTTGCTTAGGAGAAAGGTGAGGGTGGCTGACTATTTGGATAATATTTTCTTGTAATGACATGACTGAATTCACTTTTTAAAGGCTAATGCTTAATAGCCATTAATCTACTCAGTGACCGGGTGTTCAAACAGTGAAAATAGCTGAGGTTGGCATTGATAAAATCGAAATCCGATGATGCAGATCACAATCAATCAAGTTCTCTACTCCATACTATGTCCTAATAATTCTAAACGCATAATGATTATCGTTAAGCTGAATTGATTAACGGTTGAAGTCATTGATAAACTTTTCTAAATTGGCTTTTTAAAACTGATAGATAGAAAAATAAAACTCAATTACAATGGACGACTTTTGCTTCAAAAATATTCGCGAGCTGAGCATAAAATGCCAGCGTAAGATCTAAGGAACATCTTTAATTGAGAACATTAATTGTCTTTATCACAATAGGCTTTATCCTGTTAAGTGGTTGCCAAACGGTGGCAATTAAAGATGCCGACGCAGACCGCAATATCAGTACTGCCAATAAAACAACCTCAACGATCCCTAAGTCTTTAGCCCGCCGAAATTACCAAGACAATGGTGATGTGTGGGAACGCATCCGCTACTCAATGGATATGCCAATCCCAGATGAGCAGTTAGTTAACCAATATCGACAGTGGTATATCGATAATCCACAGCATCTTGAGAGTATTTCGCAACGCGCAAAGCCGTTTCTGTATTTGATTGTGCAAGAGTTTGAACATCGAGATTTACCTATTGAATTAGCCTTACTACCTATGGTTGAGAGCTCATTTAATCCTTTCGCGTATTCCAGTGCCGATGCGTCAGGTCTATGGCAGTTCACCTCACCAATGGCCAGCCATTTTGGCTTGCAGATGAATTGGTGGTATGACGGTCGAAGAGATGTGCCAGCGGCTACATCCGCAGCATTAGATATGCTCGAATACCTGTACAAAAAGACCGATAATTGGTTATATGCATTAGCCGCATACAATGCCGGTGAAGGTCGCTTGCGTGAGGCGATTAGATACAATGAAGCGAGAGGACTGAGTACTGACTTCTGGTCTTTACCATTACCTAAAGAAACCAGACAGTATGTGCCGCAATTACTGGCAATCGCCGATGTGATAAAAAATGCTCAACGTTATGGTATTGCACTCAAAACGATTCCTAACAAACCACTTGTTGAAGTCATTGATGTTGGCAGTCAAATCGATATATCGGTGGCAGCTGAGCTTGCAAATATGCCCATTGCTCGGCTACAAAATCTAAATCCAGGATTTAATCGTTGGGCGACATCGCCAGACGGACCGCATCAATTAATAGTGCCTGTTAGCAAGGTAAATGAATTTAAAAAGGCACTTGCTGATACTGACATTAGTGCCAGAATGAAATGGTCTAAATATCAAATAAAACCGGGCGATAGCATGAGTGCTATTGCTAAACGTTATCAAACGACTGTGTCTAAAATTCAACAAATGAACGACATTAATAGTGATAAAATCGTTGCCGGTAAATTTTTGTTTATGCCGCATATCAGAACGCCAGCCATTGACGAAGTAGCGTTAGTTACAGCTCAGCCTACTCACATATTATCGCCAATACAGACTGCGTCTCACAAGCCGTCAGTAATGTTAAATGCCAGTAAGCCGCAGGCAAAAGATCATCACACTGTCAAAGTTGGTGATACGCTTTGGAGTATTGCAAAAGTGTATAAGGTTAGCGTTGATCAGATCACGAGTTGGAATAATATGACGGATAAAGACAGGTTAAGTGTAGGTAAAACCTTGATGTTTTATCACCAGACGGTAAAAAACAATATTTAACAGTCTAGTCTTTAATCTCATCATACAAAACTGGCTAATGTGAGATGAGAGGTTCACATATTTTAAATCTGCTTCTCATCTAATTCTCGATTAATGCGCCATGACTTGATGAACAGTGAGACGTCATCGCTATTATTTTCTGCTCGGTATCGACAGCTTTTCTTGTTCACCTTTCACCCAAATGATTATCACTTTAGCTTGAGTCGTTAAAATCCCTACTTGACCTGTGTGTTACACATAGGTTTATAGTCAGATGATTATAATGATTAACCTTAGCGGTGGAGGCTGCATGAAAGTGAACCAACTTGCTAATGAATTAGGTATTACTGCCGACACAGTGCGCTTTTACACTCGCATTGGCCTACTTAATCCCAATAAATCTCCAGTCAATGGTTATAAAGTCTATGACCATAAAGATAAGTCGCGTATGCAATTTATCTTAAGCGCTCGAAGACTTGATTTTTCAGTTGAAGAAATTAAAGTGATTTTTTCAAAAACCGATCATGGTGAAAGTGCCTGCCATCTTGTGCGAACGTTAGTTAAACAAAAGCTGGCTGAAACGGAAAGACAATTTAATGAAATGGTTAGACTACGTTCAAGGCTTGCACACGCAGTTGAGCAATGGTCAACCATGCCAGATAACTTACCGACAGGAAATATGATTTGCCATTTGATTGAAGGTTCACATCAAACAGATGGTACTCCTGCAAATATTAATCAGGATGATAAGATTACATTAACACCAACGGAGGTTAAGTAATGGAACACACAACGCATTCACCTATACAGCTCAATATTATCGGCGCAGGCTGCGCTAGCTGTGTGGGCAAAATTGAAAAAGCGATTAACAGCGTGCAAGGCGTTGATTCGGCCGAGATGAACTTTGCCGACAGAACGGTACTGGTTAAGGGTAAAGCTGCTGCCGAGTTGATTATAAAAGCGGTAGAAAGTGCCGGTTATAACGCCACTCAAATCCAAGCTGAGTCGGCAGAAGATGCCATGAACGAAAAAGAACAGGCTGATTTACAGCATTATAAAAGTCTATTACGCCATACTATTATCGCCTTATCAGTCGGTATTCCGTTGATGGTTTATGGACTTTTTATTGGTGAAATGACGGTATCAAGCCTCTCAGAGCAAATGGTATGGGGGCTGGTTGGTGTAGTTACCTTGGCCATTATGTTGATATCCGGTAAACATTTTTATATTGGTGCTTGGAAATCTTTTTTAAACCATAACGCCAATATGGACACCCTCATCGCCTTGGGAACAGGAACGGCTTGGATATATTCGATGCTAATTGTGGCATTTCCGCAGTGGTTTCCTGAAATGGCAAGACATGTTTACTTTGAAGCAACCACAATGATCATTGGTTTAATTAATCTTGGTTTAGCACTAGAAGTAAAAGCGCGCGGTAAGACCTCTGAAGCCATTAAGCGTCTTATTGGCCTGCAAGCAAAAACGGCGCGGGTTATCCGTGATGGCAAAGAAATCGATATCGACATTGCCCAAGTGTTACTTAACGATCATGTTAGAGTCCGTCCTGGCGAAAAAATCCCCGTGGATGGGGTGGTTATTGAAGGTAAAAGTACCATTGATGAGTCAATGCTGACCGGTGAGCCCATGCCAGTTGAAAAAGCTGTAGATGATGATGTGGTCACCGGTACTTTAAATAAATCTGGCTCAATCATATTTAAAGCAACACGGGTCGGAAAAGATACCGCACTGGCGCACATTATTAGTATGGTCAAACGGGCACAAAACTCGAAGCCACCGATTGGTCGATTAGCGGATGTCATTGCCGCTTATTTTGTGCCAGCCATTATGATCATTGCCATTGTCAGTGCCATGGTGTGGTTTAACGTTGGACCTGAGCCATCAATGGTATTTGCCATAGTATCTGCTACAACCGTGTTGATTATCGCTTGCCCTTGTGCCCTCGGACTCGCAACACCAATGTCGGTAATGGTTGGCGTTGGTAAGGCGGCTGAATCTGGGGTACTTATTCGTAACGGTGAAGCTTTACAAACGGCCTCTAAAATCACCGCAATGATTTTAGATAAAACAGGCACCATTACCGAAGGTAAACCGCAAGTTACCGATATTATTCTGGCTCATGCAGACAGTGAAGAGCAGGTAATTGCCTTATCAGCTGGAATTGAAAGTCACTCCGAACACCCCTTAGCACAAGCCATTGTTGACAGTGCCAACGCTAGAAGCATTAAAGCCATTAACACTGAACACTTTAATGCCATTTCGGGTCAAGGTGTAGAAGCGCAGATGGATGGACAAACATTACTGTTTGGTAATGAAAAACTGATGCAAGACAACAATATTGCGATTAGTGACTACCAAGCCAAGGCCCAAACCTTAGCAGAAGAGGCTAAAACACCTATGTATTTGGCGCTTGCAGGGCAGTTACTTGCCATTATCGCAGTATCTGATCCGATAAAATCCGATTCAATCGAAGCGATTGCGAGACTAAAACTCAGTGGCATTAAAGTGATTATGTTAACCGGAGATAATAAAGCCACCGCAGCCGCAGTGGCGAAGAAAGTCGGTATTGATGACTTTTTCGCTGAAGTTATGCCAGAAGATAAAGCCAAAAAAGTCGCTGAACTTCAGCAACAAAATGAAATTGTTGGCATGACTGGCGATGGCATTAACGATGCTCCAGCGTTAGCCTTAGCCGATGTCGGCTTTGCAATTGGTACGGGTACCGATGTCGCGATAGAAAGTGCCGATATTACCTTAATGCGTGGATCACTTCATGGATTAGCCGATGCGATAGCCATTAGTAAAGCAACGCTGCGCAACATTAAACAAAACTTGTTTGGTGCATTTATTTATAACGTTGCGGGTATTCCGTTAGCGGCAGGAGTGCTTTATCCGGTATTTGGTATTTTGTTAAACCCAGTGATTGCCGGGGCGGCGATGGCCTTTTCATCGCTTACCGTCGTCAGTAACGCCAACCGTTTACGTCTGTTTAAAGCTAAAGAACACTAGGAGACTCAAAATGTTGATTAATTTACTGTGTATCGCATTAATCGGTTTTATCATTTGGTGGTTTTGGCTGTATAAACCATCAAATGAAACTAAGGTTGATGCTAGCACATCAATAGTGGTTAAAGACGGGGTGTATTCGCCGGCAAGAATTAACATTAGCGCCAATACGCCGACAGAAATAACCTTTTTACGCCAAGATAAATCCGGATGTTCCGCCACAGTCTTGCTACCCGACTTAGATATTAGCCAAGATTTAGCACTGGATAAACCCACCAAGGTAGCATTACCTGCTCTGGAAAAAGGCGAGTATCCATTTCATTGTCAGATGCAAATGTATAAAGGCGTGTTGATCGTTGAGTAAGCGTTACCAGCCCGTTATGGCATAACGGATTGGATAATGAATCTTTGGGGGACATGAACAAAATGACGTTCAGAACTTGATAGTGTAATGTCACCCTAAGATTTAATTAATGAATATAGTTAAAGTAACAAAGCCTATCGGCAAAATGAATTTACTGAGCAAAAATGACCCAGACAATTGACTTACCCATACTTTATTCTTTAAGAAATTGCCCTTATGCAATGCGGGCTAGGTTGGCGATTTATGCTTCAGGCCAGCAAGTTCAGCTACGCGATATAGTGTTAAGTAACAAACCTGATGAGATGCTTAAGGTGTCACCTAAAGGCACCGTCCCGGTACTAGTCACCACTGATAACCAGGTGATCGATGAAAGCCTAGCCATCATGCAATGGGCATTTTTACAAACAGACCCAGAAGGTTACACTAACAAAGCTGTCCCCAACGCTTTAGATGAAATGTTGGCTGTTATTGCGATATTTGATAATGAATTTAAAGGTCATCTTGAACAGTATCGCTGCTCAAAACGTTACCATGAACCCTCATTACCAGAAGATAGACAGCAATGTGAGCGTTATCTTGCCGATCTGGAATCGCGACTCTCTCTGCACCAGTATTTGATGTCCGACAAACCGAGCTTAACTGATTTGGCATTAATGCCGTTTATGCGGCAGTTTGCCCAAGTAGAGCGGCAATGGTATCTACAATCACCCTATCCAAAATTGCGCCAGTGGTTGAATCATTTTTTGCAAAGTCGGATGTTCAGCAAGGTAATGGTACAAAATTCAATGTGGTTAGACACTAAACAACGCCTGATATTTGGCGCTGGTGTCTAGGGCTATTATTTTTATTGAGCTTGAGTATTTAAGATTAATTCGGCATAGCGCGCCATTGGAATATTGATTTGTTGTTGCAATATTTGAGCCTTACGCATGAGTTGTTCAGTTTCTATTTGGGGTATGGCATTTTTGAATGCCAGAATGATCCTGTTGCCACTGTCAACTTCGAAACTGATTAAGCGATGTTCAAATTCTAGCGCAAGTAATGCATCCAACTCTTGTCGAAGTTCTACCGATGTATGCCAAATATTGAGTACTAAAACGCCATTTTCATTGAGTGCATTTTTACAATCCCGTAAATAGGATGACTGCACTTGGTTAGGTTCCATGCCTTGTGAGTTATACAAATCTGAAAAAATAATATCACTTTTGACAGTAGTATATTTAATGTGATGGACTGCATCGTCTATATGAGTAACGATGCGATGGGTATCGGGTAAATAAAAGTAATCTTTGGCGGCATTGACTACCGCTTCGCGGTATTCAACCGCATGGACGTTTATGTTAACGAAACTATTGAGTAAACACTTTGCCATCGATCCCGCCCCCAGCCCCATAATAGTGGCGCTGTTCACTGTCGGAAGAAACAATAATCCGCTCATCATGGCTTGGGTATAACCAAGATGTAATCCATTTATATCATTGAGTTTCATGCAGCTTTGATAGATTTTCCCATCGAAGCTAAGAATACGGCTATTTTTTGTTTGATAAACATAAATTGGGCCGTGCTCATCTTCAGTTGATGAGATGCAGGTTCCTTTGATATCCATGGTATTGTTAACATCGCTTAAATACGTACATGTAACGGGTAGGGCAGTATAGCTGATAATAGACGCGGTAAATTAATTGCTTACGAAGTAAAGCTCTTTTAGTTGATATCAAACGGCTAAATTATTCGTGGTTAAGTTAATATAATGTATCCAGAAAGTGACTTTTTTCAAATATAAAACTACTATGATTATTATGAAAATAACAAATTGATTTTTTATGAAAAAATATCTCTTTACCTTAATTATCATTTTGCTATTCGCTTGCGAACAACCCGCTACAGAAAAAGCCCTGCAGTACAGTCGTTCGCCTAGTAATAATACCGCGTTAACCTATCGATTTGCGATTCACCCTTTACACAATCCGCAAAAGTTATTCGAAGCTTATCAACCGCTGATCGATTATATCAATCATAAAATTCCTGAGATTGATATTGAACTCGAAGCATCAATCGATTATGCCTCCTATGAACAAAAAATCCGCGACAGAAAGCCAGATTTATTACTGCCTAATCCATGGCAGACCTTGCAGGCTAGAGACAACGGATATCGAGTGATTGCCATGGCTGGTGATGCTGATGATTTCAAAGGGATTTTTATTGTAAGAAAAGACAATAATATCCAAAAACCAATTGAGCTCAAGGGTAAAAGAGTGAGTTATCCTGCACAAACAGCGCTTGCTGCGACAATTATGCCACAGTATTTTTTGTACACTAATGGAATCGATATTAACCAAGATCTTGATAATATCTATGTGGGTTCACAAGAGTCTTCAATCATGAATGCATATCTTGGTAAGGTAGCTGCAGCAGCAACTTGGCCACTTCCTTGGCGATTATTTCAAAAAGATCACCCAGAAAAAGCAAACCAGCTTAAAGTCATTTGGCAAACACCATCTTTAATCAATAACTCAGTTATGGTACGTGATGACTTTCCTAAAGAGATTAGTCAAAAAATACAACATTTACTGATTACTTTAGCAGACTCACCAGAAGGTAAGGCGATTATGCTCGGTATGGAAACCGCTAGATTTAGTCAGGCGGAAGATGCTGATTACGATGTTGTACGCAGCTATATAAATAATTTTGAGAGTAAAGTGCGTCCAGTGGAAAGTTTAATCAATGATTAAAAAATTGCAACGTATTCTATTAGGCACATTGCGCCGTCAAATGATGATTGGCATGACGCTCATCATCACTTTGATGATGGGATTATTTGTCTGGGATACCACTCACCGCCAGCAAAAAATTAAAGTAGAACAATATAAAGATCAAGCTATTGCCCTTGCAGATACTTTAGCGACTTCGTCTGCTATTTGGGTTGCCTCACGAGATGTCAGCGGTCTGCAGGAAATCGTTAATGGTGTCTCAAAATACCCTAATTTAAAGCAAGCTATCGTCATCGATTTACGTGGCCAAGTGTTGGCACATACAGATTTAACTAAAGTGGGTTTGTATATCGATGCATTCAACCAAGACAATGATCTGCAACAGATACATTATTCTGATAGTAGTATTGATGTGACTAAAGCCATTGTTTTAGCGGATCGAGAAATTGGCTGGGTGGTGATTGATTTAGATAGACGCGCTTACTTAGAAGAAATTAACCAAATAAAAATAAACAGTTTCTTTTATGCACTTACTGCCATTTTACTTGGTGTTTTAATCACCACTTTAGCCAGTCGTTATTTAACTCGTCGTTTGTATATCATTCAAAAAGTAGCCGACAAAGTCCAAACTGGCGCCACTCATTTACGTGTCAACATGAAGGGAACTGATGAAGCTTCGTTACTTGCTAAACAATTTGATCAAATGCTGGATAGCTTGGCATTAAGGGAATCTCAATTAGCCTCATTTTATTCTTTAGATTTGGTCGGTTTAACGGTTACGTCACCAGATAAAGGCTTGATCAGTATCAATCCTTGTTTGTGTAAGATGCTGGAATACACCGAAGAGCAACTGAAAAAATTAACATGGAATGATTTAACCTACCCTAATGATTTAGAGGCTGATGAAGCCCAATTCACTAGGTTACTTGCCAATGAAATTGATGGCTATAGTCTAGAAAAACGTTTTATTAGCAGAACAGGCAAAGTGATCCCTACCATGTTAGTCGTTCGTTGTGTGCGTAAAAACGATGGCAGTATTGATTATGTTCTGGCAATGGTTCAAGACATCAGCAAGCAAAAAGAAGATGCTATTCAAATAGAGCGACTAGCCTACTTTGACCCGCTAACGAAATTACCCAATCGGCGGTTATTAGATGATAGGTTAAAACAAGCATTAATATTTAGTGATCGGAATCAGTATTATGGTGCGATATTATTTCTTGATCTGGATAATTTTAAAACACTCAACGACACCCTAGGACATGATATTGGTGACCTGTTATTGCAACAAGTGGCCAATCGACTTATCAATATTATCCGTGAAGGTGATACAGTCACTCGCTTTGGCGGTGATGAGTTTGTGATCATATTAGAAGGCATTCATTCTAATGCTTTTGTTGCCGCCACACAGATAAAAGCGATTGCCACGGCTATTTTAGATACCATTAACCAGCCTTACAATATAGCAGGCCATAGTTACTCGACCAGTACCAGTATTGGCGCGACTTTGTTTCTCGGCAATAATACCACCCCAGATGAGTTACTCAAGCAAGCTGATATTTCCATGTATCAAGCCAAAAAATCAGGTCGAAACCTTGTCTGCTTTTTTGACCCTAAAATGGAAATCAGCATTATCAATAGAGTGGTGCTTGAACGCGATTTACTCATTGCACTAGAACATAATCAATTCCAATTGTATTACCAAGTACAAGTCGACAGCTCAAACATCCCCGTGGGCGCCGAAGCCCTGATCCGTTGGAACCATCCACAGCGTGGCATTGTGTCCCCCTTAGAATTTATCCCGTTGGTAGAAGAAACCGGCATGATTATCGAAATAGGACAGTGGGTTATTGATTCGGCCTGTAGGCAACTCAATGCCTGGCAGCAACATGTCAATACCGCAGGATTATCATTATCTATCAATGTCAGCGCCAAACAATTCCATAAAGCCGATTTTGTCGACATAATCAAAAAAAGTATTGATAAATATAGTGTTAATCCTAAATTACTTAAAATTGAATTAACTGAAAGTGTACTGTTAAATAATATTCAAACCATTATCGAAAAAATGAATACTTTAGCGGCTATAGGTATCCAGTTTTCGTTAGACGATTTTGGTACCGGTTATTCATCGTTACAATATCTCAAAAAACTCCCATTACATCAGCTTAAGATTGATCAGTCATTTGTGCGTGAACTCTGTGTTGATAGTAACGATAAAACGATTGTTAAGACCATTATTTCGATGGCACAGAGCTTAGGTTTAAGTGTAATTGCAGAAGGTGTAGAAACTGAACAACAACAGCAATATTTAATCAGCCAAGGGTGCCGTAATTTTCAAGGTTACTTGTTCAGTAGACCGATACCAATTGACCAGTTTGAAAGCCTAATACCTCAAATCGCTTAATTAGGCAGATGCCAGTAGGCTAGGGCGACGATAAGCAAAATGCGCCTATTGACTTAGAGTCAATAAAGCGGCTATTGCGTAGAACATGGAATGAGATAAAGCGAAGTAAACACTAAGATTTTTATTTTGAGGTGTGCGTATAAGGGGTCATGTTGCCGCTGGAATAAACACCGAATGAATCAACATGATGGACTAATAGTGGCTAAAGTTAATTAGCCACTTTACTCGACATTATCTAACAAATGCCTGTTAACATAGACTGTCCCAACTCAAGATAAGCATTAGCATCATCAACAATCCCTTTCGATTTAAGATGATGGGCAAAACCCAATCGTGCAGTCATCAATAACCAAAATATCGTACTAATTAAGCCCACAATGCGCCATAGCGTTGATTTTGCCCATTTAAGCGTAAAGGTAATCGAGAGTACATAAAGTACGAAACCACCTAATTTAGACGATGCCCAACCGTTCACAAACGGGTACAAGTTCAATGGATTAACGATAATCATGTAAACAAAGGTGCAGATAAACAGAGCATACAAAATATGAGGACCTATCTTTAGCAGTTTATTATTGACCTTGTCAGAGCCTTTCATCGTCAACACAAAGTTAATGATAAAAAATATAAACGTCAGCGCAATTATTGTCAGGTGGGTGTGCTTAACTATCATGTACATGGTCTTGTTCCCTAAAAAGTAATGTGGATATAGTACTTATACCGTGTGTTTGTAGTTTAAAGCAAAGTCTGTAACCAACGAACCTTAATTACGTACTAGGGTGGCGTTAAGATCAATATCACCAACCAAGTCTAATTATTGTATTTGAGTATCGTGCTTATATGAAAAATAGGCATCAAACTTTCTCTTACAAGCTTTCTCCTCATATCAGCAATACAGCACTGTAGGCTACAGTTTTTTCATTTTAGCGCAGCTCATGAGTACTAACTCCTTAATCCGTTGCTCAGGTGTTATCTTTGGGCTTTTTGTCGGTTTCTTGTATTAAACCATTACACTTTGCGCACTGACTTTACAATGAATTTACTAGCCAAGCGTTCATCTCATTTAGCTTCGTCCTATCCAAAGATAACAGGATATTTTTCAATGAGGATGTAGACATCTTTGATGATATCGCCCAATCCACACAAATAATTCTAATGGCTTTATGTGGGCCATACTATTCTCGGTAAGGTTTCTAAATATGTAGATCAGACAAATATTCATGCCAAGCTGAGTGCGGCAGCGAACAGAGTGAAAAATAAAATACACGTATGATGAACATTAACATCATGAGTTAATTGTGGTCGCTAACTCTTATTTATGTAGTCAATACATAATGTTGCATAGACTGAACGAGTTCAATGTGATTGCAATTTAAGCCACAGATGGTGATATTTTTTTACCATTTTTTTATTTTTATGCTAGGCAGGCGCTTCACTTTGCACAGCAAAGTGATCTAAACGCGTCAATTTTGAGGATAATATGCAAATAGAAACACTTCACGATGTTATGCAATGGACTAAAAACATGCACCAAGAACTGCACTATTTTGCAGCAAATTGTGCACTAAAAAGCGATAGTGTAAGAGTTGGATTGCTGCTTAAGTACATTTCAGAGCACGAAAAAAAAATGGCGCAGATAATGAAAAAGTTCGAAGACAGTGGTAATAACAGTGCGCTTAACACTTACAGTCGGCATTACTACGAAAAACTCGCTATTTCAATTCACACTGAAGGTGAGCATCCGTTTGAAAAGATGGATACAGATGAAATAGCGATTGTCACTCTTGAATATCACAAAAATATTGTCGGACTATTTGAGTATCTGCAAAAGTGCAGTTGTGCACCTTCCGTGACGGAATTTCTTAACGATATATTGTCGGTTCAAGAGGCAGAGGGAAGATTATTGGCACGTAACATGAAACAAATTGACGATTTGTAGCATCAATACTCCTCAGACCAAAAGTCATGGCGTCATGCTGAGTGGTTTCGTATTAGAAACTATGCAGAATGCGCTCCCCTGGTAAGCAAAGCCTGTTTAGTGGCTGACTTTATACGTTATTTTAGCCACCAAATTAGCGTTAATTTGGCAACAACGGCGAATTCACATCAAGCCATATATAGATAATGCTACATTTCAACAAATCTAAGCCGAATTTATTGGTTTTATGACCTTAACTTGGTGTGACTCTGCAATAAAACTCCGCGATGTTAGCAAAAAAATGACAGGTTATTCACAGTGTTCAGATTTTTTAACGTTATGAATACAAACATTAAAATCGAAAATAAAGCCACTATCAAGCGTATTTTCGAAAGTACGCTAACGCACAGAGTCTAAAACTAAAGATCAGTATAATTTACTCGTTAGTCATCAAATCTTAGGTATCACTTAGATATCAAATGTCTCTAGTCATTGCAAAATACAATTTATTAATATTGAGGTGAGCACATGCTTTTTAATAATTCGAATATCTCGGACTCTCCTATTCGTCAGAAAATTCGCGAGTTCTATCGTATTGATGAAAGTGTTGCGGTAGAGCATATTTTACCGTTAGCAAAGGTTAACCCTGAAGCTGCCAGCAGAGCGTGGGAAAAAGCCCGTAAAATATCGCTAAAAATACGTAGAGATGAGTCAGGAAACGGTGCTGTAGATGCCTTACTCGCAGAATACACATTATCCAGTGAAGAAGGTGTGGTGTTGATGTGTTTGGCCGAGGCCTTATTGCGTGTACCAGACAAACACACTCAAGATGCCCTAATTAGCGACAAAATTTCTCAAGGTGAGTGGCGAAGTCATTTGGGCAGCAGTGATTCACTGTTCGTTAATGCCTCATCGTGGGGATTATTAGTTACCGGCACTATGGTTGATTATGCTGATGAGCGCGAAAAAGATAGTTTTGATTTATTGAAAAAGATTATTGGTCGTTTAGGAGAGCCTGTCATTCGTAAAGCAATGAACTATGCCATGCAAATTATGGGGGAGCAGTTTGTTATGGGCGAAACGATTCAAGCAGCAACAGAGCATGCTACCAAACAAGATCGGCAAGGCTTCGTGTATTCTTACGATATGCTAGGTGAGGGTGCGCGCAACATGGATGATGCGGATAAGTATTTTAAAGCATATCAAGTTGCTATAGATACTATTGGTGCGGTTTCACTCGCGTCAGGTAAGGACGATCCTCGCAGGGTTCCTGGTATCTCAGTTAAGCTTTCTGCTATCCATCCTCGTTACGAATTTGCGCAAAAACAACGGGTAATGACTGAAGCTGTGCCCAAACTTAAAGCGCTTTGTTTGCAAGCTAAAAAATACAATATTGGTTTAACGGTTGATGCGGAAGAATCTGAGCGATTAGATTTATCCCTTGATATTATTGAGGCGGTATTTAGTGATGACGAATTAGCCGGTTGGAATGGCTTTTCGATGGCGCTGCAAGCTTATCAAAAGCGGGCTATTTTTATTCTTGATTGGTTGCATGAGTTAACCGTTCGTGTTGGCCGGACAATGATGGTGCGGTTAGTTAAAGGTGCTTACTGGGATACTCAGATTAAAAACACTCAAAAAGGCGGCTATCAGCATTTTCCGGTATTCACTCGCAAGGCTTCTACTGATGTGTCTTACCTCGCCTGTGCGAAAAAATTACTCGAATATAGAGATACTCTCTATCCACAGTTTGCTACACATAATGCTTATACTGTGGCGACTATTCTTGAACTGGCGGGCAATGACAAAACAAGTTTTGAATTTCAATGTCTATATGGCATGGGTGGTTCTTTATATGATCAAGTTGTTGCCAGTGAAAATGTTCAATGTCGCGTTTATGCACCGGTTGGTCCTCATAAAGAGCTACTCGCCTATTTAGTCCGTCGTTTGTTAGAAAATGGCGCTAACTCTTCTTTTGTTAATGCCATTATTGATGATTCTCAACCGGTCGAATCGTTACTTGAAGACCCGGTTGAAAAAATGACTCGCTTAACAGACAAATATAACTACCAGATAATCAAACCTATTGCGTTATACCATGATGAAAATGGTGTGGGTCGAGATAATTCCAAGGGCCTAGATTTAACCGACATCAATATGCTTACCCCGTTAAAAACATCACTAGATAACTGGGTTGAAGCTAACCAGTTCTGTGAGAGTAATATCCCAGAAGGGGCTGTAGCCATTAGAAACCCAGCAAAGCAAAGTGAAATCATTGGTTTCCAGCGACATCATAGCAAAGATGACATGCTCGCGATGATCGATACGGCTCAAACGGCGTTTGCCTCATGGTCACAAAAGCCTGTATCGGAGCGCGCAGCCTTATTATGCAGTATCGGCGATATTCTCGAACATCATAGGGACGAGCTCATAGCCTTATGCATCAAGGAAGCGGGAAAAACGACTCAAGATGGTATTGATGAAGTCAGAGAGGCTGTTGATTTTTGTCGTTATTATGCACAACAAGCGATTAAACTTGCAGAAGATGATCGTCTAGAAGCTCGAGGGGTGGTGTTATGTATCAGCCCTTGGAACTTCCCGTTAGCAATATTCATCGGCCAAGTAACTGCAGCCATTGCTACTGGTAATACGGTGTTGGCAAAACCCGCCCAGCAAACAAGTTTAATTGCATTACGCGCTATTGAACTCATGACATCTGCTGGACTACCTCACGGGGTTGTACAAGCGGTTATTGCCAAGGGGAGTGAAGTAGGCAGTATTATTATTCCTAATGCACATATTCAAACGGTTATTTTTACGGGTTCAATTAAAACAGCGACTATGATTTCGCAAACGTTGGCTGATAGAGATGGCGCAAAAGTGCCTCTCATTGCTGAAACGGGCGGTCAAAACTGTATGATAGTTGACTCCACAGCTTTGCCAGAGCAAGTGGTTGATGATGTAATTTCTTCAGGATTTCAGTCTGCAGGTCAGCGTTGCTCTGCGCTCAGGGTGTTATTTTTGCAAGAAGATATTGCTGATACGGTTATTACAATGCTTAAAGGCGCATTAGCAGAATTGCATGTGGATAATCCAGAACAACTGAGCACTGATGTGGGGCCTGTCATTGATCAAAAAGCGCTAGAATCACTCAATGCTCACAGTGATTATATGAAAACTCATGGTCAGCTATTGTATCAATGTGCGATATCTAATGCAGAAAATGAAATAGCACAAAACGAAGCTTTCTTTTTTGCACCGCGACTTTATGAAATAGACAATATTAGCGTGCTCAAGCATGAAGTCTTTGGTCCCTGTGTGCATATTATTCGTTTTAAAGGCGATGAAATAGAAAAAGTCATTGATGATATTAATGGTACAGGTTTTGGTTTAACTATGGGTATACATACCCGGATTGAACAGCGAGCCATTCGTTTGGCGACACTATCGCGTGCAGGTAATGTATATATAAATCGTAATATGATTGGCGCTATTGTCGGGGTGCAACCTTTTGGGGGGCGTGGCCTTTCAGGTACAGGGCCAAAAGCGGGTGGCCCCTATTATTTAACGCGTTTAGTGAAAGAGAAAGCCACTCCTGATGCCGATAAATATAACTTGTTGCCATCGCAAGTCGATGCCTTAGTGAGCGATACGGGATCAAAAGCAGAAGCAGAATTATTGATGGATAGGGCGGATGTAGCAGAAAAAATCTGGCGCATGACCGAGCTAAATCAGCGTATTGCTTTTGTTCGTCAAATGTTAGTCGAAATGGCAAATATCGATAGTATTGATGATTTAGCCGATGACTTAAATCGTACTTTGACAGCCGCTAATTCACAATTAGTGTCTGTTGAAAAACACCTGCAAAAGCCAACAACACTTCCAGGTCCAACAGGTGAGTCTAATATTCTCTATTTGGAAAACCGCGGTAATATCATCTGCTTTGCTGATAAAAATGTAACTTTCCATTTTTGGATGCTCTCTATCGTGACGGCTTTGGCAACCGGAAATACCGTTATCTCGGTGGTTTCTGATTTATTTTATGATCAAGCGCTAGCCATTAGAGATAAGTTCGTTACAACAGGTGCTGATGAGAATGTTTTTCAAGTTACCCGGTTAGGTCATTTAACCACTTTGTTGGCACATCCGGCGTTATCAGGAGTTGTTGTTGATAGTCATTGTGACCGAAAACATTATATCAGTGACAGACTAGCCGAGCGTCAAGGCGCAATTTTACCGGTCATCAGTTCAGAGTATTTTGATAATCTCATTCAACGTTTATTAACAGAAAAAACCGTTAGCATTGATACAACCGCTTCTGGTGGTAATACGTCGTTGATGACTTTAGATGAAGAAAACTAACTATTTTAGAATGTTATAGTTAAACAAACATTCTGAATATTTATAATTTCATCAACTGAAACGTTGATGAAATTATTCACTTTAGTGGCAATCGATAAAATTAAAACGACCTAACAGGCAAACTAAAACGATAGACAAACAGATGTATTATTCGAGTTGACCATCAATGGTAACAGAGGATTTGGATATGCAGTCTGTTCGTTGTCGAACAGACTGCATTTGATTTTATCGGTATGATTTTACTGTGCGATTAGGATCATTAAGTAACCAATAATAGCAGTTAAAGTCAAAGACAATCCCGATTAGTGAAGCTTGTCAGATGACTGATTGCACATTTATAAATAGAAGGGCTTGTACTGAGCCCTGAGGAGAAACTATGATTCAAACCAACCAAATTCAACCTGATATGCCTGTTGTCTGCTCCGAAGATGGTCAATTTGCTACTGTAGATCATATGGAGGGCACCGATACCCTCAAGCTGAAAAAAGATGACAGCGGTCAACACCATTACATTCCGCTGAGCTGGGTAACTTCAATTGAGGGCGATAAAGTTAAAATCGATCGTCCAGGAGACCAAGCTATGCAGGAATGGTCTCAAACTCCGCCAACAGCTACAGGACACTAAAGTCTTGCTGTACCGCTAAACAGAGATGGCATGCACTCATGCCATCTTAAGACCAGAGCGGGAAGTACTGAATTTATTTCCCGCCATCACTTTTCTCCAAAAACTCACACCAAAATGATAGACATCAAAAACAGTGTTAGTCGAGTTCGTACAGATTTTACGTAGTCGCGCATTACAAGAATGTCAGGCACATTTTTCTCTTTGGCATTATTTTCTGAAACTAGAATAGCTAGATCTCACGTGAAATTTGAATCTCACTTTTCCTGATATCAATGAAAAATGGCTCTAGGCCAATAGTGGTGTGGGCTAGAGCCATTCAAATTTCAGTGGGATCAAGTTTCGATCTCAATGTCGAATATCACAAAACAGTATTTGATTACCTTACACAAATACTGTATTTAACATAATATACATTGTGCGCATACTTATGTGAGGTGATATATATGCGCACATTTGCAGTTATGTTCAATAACGATATGAATCAACAGTATGTTTCATTTACGTGGGCATTCTCATCAAAACCTAGCATACAGACATAAATACTGTGTTTAACATCGTGCTGAGATTGCATACTTTAATTTTTTACGGTCTGTTCCTAGCAATTATTTAATCTCAGCGAGATGATTTAATGGTTTATTGAATGCACTCTGATGTCGTTCAGTTTGTGTGGTGTGCAAATACTGTGATGTTGTGTCGATGCTCTCATGACCAGCGTCGGCCTGGACATGTGATAATGGCCGCCGGTTGATATTGATATCATGGGTGATCCCAGTGTGACGAATATTATGAACACTGAGTTTTCGCATAAGTTGACTGTCATGATCAAAACCATCTTTAGCGGCATTGTCTGCAGCTAAGTTAATGAGCTTGTCTATTTCGTCTCGTATATGCCGAATACCAAGATTGGCGTTTATGACACCAGATTCTCGTCCATGGGCTGCGGCTTTGTGCCTGACAAATATAGGATGTTGATCGTTGATATTGGGTAAATCGCTGAGCTTTAGATAACGTCGATAATCCACTAATCCAGCCAGCAAGGCTTTTGATATGGCAATATTACGGGCTTTGCCGCTTTTGGAAAATGGTACATGGAAATACCAAATACCAGAATGTGGATCTTGTCTGAACTGGCTCATGATGGGCGCATAACCTGCACGGGCACTGATTTCAGATATGCGTAAATAGCAGCTATATAATAGTGTAATGAGAAATAAACTGCGTTGATGTTGTTCCGGCTGAGTGCTGGCCAATTGGCTAACGGTGCTAATAACATAAGACCACTGTAACTCGGTAAATGCGTGATGATTATTGTCTTCATCGATAGTGAATTTACGTTTTATGGCAAACCGACTGTGTTTAAGCCATAACTGAGCTGGGTTTCGCTCGGTATATTCCTCGCTAATGAGATAGCCATAAAATGACGATAATATGGCAACTTTGGTCTTAAGTGCATTATCACTTAGTTGATATGGTAAACATTTCCCAAGTTGTTTTTTGCCTATAAATGGTCGCCATTGTGGGTTTGGTGATCGCTCTCCAGAGGCTTTATTGAGTTTAAATTGCGCAACATTAAAATACCCGATTAATGCTTTTGGTGGTGATTGGCAGTAATCGATGTATTTGGCAATGTCTTTTCGTGTGACTGATATAGGCGATAATGCCACAACATCGAAACACCAATGTAGAAACGTAGTTAATTCGCTACGATAGGCTTTATAGTTATTTTCAGACTGCTTTTGCTCAAATAACCAATCAGCACAATGCTCTATTATGAGTCCTGCATCAGCAACTTTTTCGATTGATATTTTGGTAATATATTGATTTATGTAAGCATTACCGTGAAGTACATACTCTGCCGCATCAAATAGTGGCAATACTGGCGGTAACTCATCACTTATGTTCTTTGGCATAGTCTTAAATATAGGTTATTGATTACATTAGTTTATTATACTATTTTTTGCCTGATGCCGATAATGTTATTTATCGGCATCAATGATGATGATTCTTTAACGAAACAGATTTCAATTGTAGGTTTTAATGTGGGTCATTTTAATATGTGTTTACGGCAATATGCTGGTCTGATATCAGTTGCGACACACAATGATCTATGGGGTTTAATCTAGTACACGCCTGATGGCATTGCTTATTGTGGCAAGATGTTCGTTTTTGACAGCTCCATAGACATAGTTGCCAAACGGTTTGTTTACTTGCCTTATCTAAACATTGCAGGTCGGCAGCACATAAATGGCCTGCTTTGATTAATTGGGCCACTTTATCTGCATCAATAGAGACATTTAATCTGTTCATGTCTACCCCCTTCTCTTTAACTATATCTATTAAGCGCTTATTGTAACTAGCCACGTTGATTCTGGGCTCTGTCACGTTTACCCTCTTCCCTTCTCAGTTTGAAGATTGAGCGAGTTAGATTTATCATACATTAATGAGAATGATTATCAATTACGTTATTAGTGTTAACGTCACTTCTGCGCGATTTGTCACAATTTAGTTAACATCAATAGTTATGTTTCAACAATGGATGGTGAGTAGAAATGATTGGCTTGCATAAGAATGGGGTCAAAAAGGTTAATAATCACATTTTACAGCAGCGTTTAATAAATATAGGAACAGAGGTTCAATCTCAGAGCAAGAAAACGTTGTTTTCGTATCGAGGTTTAAGTTACCTCTGCCCTAACCTGCAAAGGTATTGATATGCAGGATGATTAAACCATTGACCTACTGGTTATCGTTATCCGCTAAAAAGTCGTATATCAAGGTACGTGTTTGTTTTTGGTAATCAAATGAGATAAATACCCGCCACACCATATAATTACTGCTGCATGAGCCAAAGATTAAAGAGCCTTGATAAGTATTGTCTTTAATTTCGGACAATGAAACGGGGATAATCCCCATAAACATATCGCGCCCTTCTATTCTCATTGAAATATTAGTGATCGCTTGATTGCTATTCAGCGTAACTATTAATGGTTTCTCGCTAGGAGTATTAACGGGATCAATCAGTAAACCAACTCGTAAGTCGGCTACTTTTTTGTAACATTCTCCAGCAGAAAATTGACATAAACTGGTATCAATTGCTAAATCATCCTTTTCTTGTGTTTTTGGTTTGTCACAGGCTACTAAAAACATTAAGAAAATGGTCAAAATGAAAATCTGGATAATTTTGTGCACAATTTTTAACCTTTTAGGCTGAGTTAGTAACATTATCTTCCAGAGCTTGATCTAGATCAACTTTGGTATATTTTGTGAAGTATCTTTTTTGACTTAGCTCAAGTATCATAACACCGCCTCATGCTAGAGAGAATTAACATGAGGTAACACCTTGACAAATGGCTTTAAAAATAGCTTTTAAAAGCTCAATTTATAACCTTCTGTCAATCTAACTGGTAAAGCTCGCTTTACTAAATATTAAAAGTATAAGTAATAAGCCGTGGAAGCATTATGATGAACCATTCCCAGTCTACAGGCGCTGATTACAATTACACTATTGTTCGCCAATTCGCATTAACCACAGTTTTGTGGGGAATCTTTGGTATGGCAGTAGGTGTATTTATTGCTGCTCAGTTAATCTGGCCGCAACTGAACTTCGACACACCTTGGTTAACGTTTAGTCGTTTACGACCTTTACATACCAATGCTGTGATATTCGCGTTCGGAACATCAGCTCTTTTCGCTACATCTTACTATGTTGTGCAACGCACTTGCCAAGTCCGTCTATTTGCGCCTAAATTGGCCGCATTTACGTTTTGGGGTTGGCAAGCCGTTATTATTGCAGCTGCTATCACTTTACCAATGGGGTTTACTCAAGGTAAAGAATATGCAGAATTAGAATGGCCTATCGATATCGCGATTACGATTATTTGGGTCAGCTATGCAATTGTTTTCTTTGGCACAATCGCTAAACGAACTACGTCCCATATTTATGTGGCTAACTGGTTCTTTGGTGCCTTTATCATTACTGTTGCAGTACTTCACATTGTTAACTCAATGGCAGTACCAGTAAGCTTATTTAAGTCTTACTCTCTGTACTCTGGTGCAGTCGATGCGATGGTTCAGTGGTGGTATGGTCATAATGCGGTAGGCTTCTTACTTACTGCTGGTTTCTTGGGGATGATGTATTACTTCGTGCCTAAGCAAGCTGGTCGCCCAGTTTATTCATATCGTTTATCAATCGTCCACTTTTGGGCATTGATTGCGTTATACATCTGGGCCGGTCCTCACCACTTACATTACACTGCCCTACCTGACTGGACTCAGTCATTAGGCATGGTAATGTCATTAATCCTATTCGCACCTTCTTGGGGCGGTATGATTAACGGTATTATGACCCTGTCTGGTGCGTGGCATAAGCTTCGTACAGACCCTGTATTACGTTTCTTAGTTGTTTCATTGTCTTTCTATGGTATGTCTACCTTCGAAGGCCCAATGATGGCAATCAAAACAGTTAATGCTTTATCTCATTATACTGACTGGACTATTGGTCACGTTCACTCTGGCGCGCTAGGCTGGGTTGCAATGGTGTCTATTGGTTCTTTATATCATTTAATCCCAATTCTTTTCGGTCATGGCCGTATGTACAGCATGAAGCTGGTTAACGTTCATTTCTGGTTAGCGACTATCGGTACTGTATTGTATATCGTCAGTATGTGGATTTCAGGTGTTATGCAAGGTCTTATGTGGCGTGCGGTTAACGCAGATGGAACTCTAACTTACAGTTTCGTTGAGAGTTTAGAAGCCTCTTACCCATTCTACTTTGTACGCTTTATTGGTGGTTGTTTCTTCTTATCCGGTATGTTGCTTATGGCCTATAACGTTATTCGTACCGTTAAAGCGTCTAAAGATTCATTACCTGCTATTGCAGAAGCTTAAGGAGCCGATTCGATGAAATTTAATCATGAATTAATTGAAAAGAATGTCGGTCTGCTTGCTATCTTCACTGTTATCGCCATTAGTTTTGGTGGTTTAGTGCAGATTACTCCGCTGATATTTCAAAAAGACACAACTGAACCAGTTGAAGGTCTGATTCCGTATACAGCTTTACAAATTGAAGGTCGTGATATTTATGTTCGTGAAGGTTGTTACAACTGTCACAGCCAAATGATCCGTCCTTTACGAGCTGAAACTGAGCGCTATGGTCACTACTCTGTTGCTGGTGAGTCTGTTTGGGATCATCCATTCCAGTGGGGCTCTAAGCGTACAGGTCCTGACTTAGCACGTGTTGGTGGGCGTTATAGCGACAGATGGCATGAAGTTCATTTAAACAATCCTCGTGACGTTGTACCGCAATCAAACATGCCTGGTTTCCCTTGGTTAGCAGAAAATGTGCTAGACGGTGAACTGACCGGTGACAAGATGACTATCCTGCGTAACCTGCATAAAGGCGGCTACAAAGGTAATGATCTTTACACTGATGAAGAAGTTGCTGGCGCTAAAAAAGCGGTTGAAGGTAAGACAGAAATGCAGGCGCTGATCGCTTATTTGCAATCTTTGGGTCACGCACTCAAATAGGAGGCAATAATGGATTACGGTACTTTTCAAGGTATTTTGACCATAATTGTTATGGTGACTTTTGTGGGGATATTTTTCTGGGCATACAGTAAGCACAGCAAGTCAAAATTTGACGAAGCGGCGAACTTAGTGTTTACAGAAGAAGAACTTGCAAAAATGTCGAAAGACTCGGGAGATCAGAAGTAATGATTATGAGTAACTTCTGGAGCATTTGGATTTCTGTACTGACGATTGTGGTCATTGCTGGTTGTTTTATCCTTCTTAAGGTAGTTAATAATAACTACACTGGTGTAGAAGAAGGTAAATCGATGGGCCACAGTTTTGATGGTATTGAAGAACTGAACAACCCACTACCAAAGTGGTGGGCGTACATGTTCTACTTAACCATCGTTTTCGGTGTGATCTATTTAGCTCTATATCCAGGCCTAGGAAACTATAAAGGTCTGTTTGGTTGGACAAGTTCTAACCAAAGTATTGGCACTGACAAAGGCATTAAAGCTGACTCAGCGGCAGCGATTGAAGCAGCAAAAAATGATAACCGTTTATCACAGTATGACCGCGAAGTGGCTCACGCTGATGAAAAATACGGTCCTATTTTTGCGGCTTACTTAGCAACTCCGTTAGAAGAGTTGGTAAAAGATCCTGAAGCATTAAAAGTGGGCGGACGTTTGTTTTTACAAAACTGTTCACAGTGTCATGGTTCTGATGCTCGCGGCTCTAAAGGCTTCCCGAATCTAACAGATGACGATTGGTTATATGGTGGCGATTTAGCCACTATTAAAACCACGTTAATGAATGGTCGTAACGGTATGATGCCGCCTAAAGGTGGTTTACCTATCGAAGACATCGAGATTAAAGGTCTAGCTGAATACGTCATAAAACTATCTGGTGGTGAACATGACGAAGCGTTAGCAGCCCAAGGTCAAGGTTCATTCATGAAAGGTTGTTTTGCATGCCATGGCATGGATGCAAAAGGTAACAAGTTCATGGGCGCGCCCAACCTAACTGATAACATTTGGTTATATGGCGGAAGCCGTGGTGTGATTGCTGAATCTATCATTAATGGTCGTGCCGGTGTGATGCCAGCATGGAAAGACATTCTTGGTGAAGAGAAAGTTCACGTCATTACAGCTTACGTTTATAGCTTATCAAACAAATAGTTAGTTATAAGTAATATTAAGGCCTCGAGATTATCGAGGCCTTTTTTTTAAGTGATTATTAAGCCATTACGGGGTAAAATGTCCCCCGAATTATTACCACTATTTTAGGATGTATTATGTCGGATCAACTCCCTTGGTATAAGCAATTTTGGCCTTGGTTTTTAATCATCTTGCCTTTGTGTGCCGTTATTGCCAGTTTAACGACCTTAAAGATTGCTTTAGATAATTCTGACTCATTGGTAGCAGAAGATTACTATAAGCAAGGTAAAGCGATAAACATGGATTTGCGCAAAATAAAATATGCTCAACAAATTGGCATGAAATTTTTAGTCACGGTTGCAGATCAAGAATTAAAAATTACCCAACAAGGTGGTCCGGAATATCGTGCAGCGCTGAATGTGCAGTTTTACCATCCGACAATAGAAGCCAAAGACTTCAGTTTAAATGCTACTGCTGACGCAAATTACGTGTATCACATCCCATTAGATTCTGCGATAACAGGGCCTTGGGAAGTACGCATTGAAGGATTTGATGCCAAATGGCGTATCCAGCAACGAATTGATATTAAAGATGATGTTGAATATTGGCTCAATTAATAACACATTGACTGCGTATCTGATTAAAAATTATTAAATGAAGTTGGTATAGCCACATGACATCTTGCTTTCACTGCAATGAGCCAGTTCTTACGGGAGATCAGTTTACTACGATAATAAATGGGCAGGCACAGCCTATGTGCTGCCCAGGTTGCCAAGCAGTATCGCAGGCCATTATGGATGCAGGCCTGAGCAGTTATTATCAATTTCGCAGTGAACCTGGAAATCGTCAGACGGCACTGGTGCCAGAACAGTTGTCGCAATACAGTGCCTACGATTTACCGGAAGTGCAGCAAGATTTTGTCCATAAACAAGGTGCTATTGATTCAACCTCTTTGTCTATCGACGGTATTACCTGTGCTGCTTGTGCCTGGTTAATTGAACATAAACTCAAACCGGTTGCGGGTGTCACTAATGTGCTGGTTAATTCCACCACACAACGGGCGTTAGTGAGCTGGGACAGTGAACGTATTCAACTCAGTGAAATTTTACAAATAATCAGTAAAATTGGCTATCAAGCTGCGCCCTACCAGGTTGATGAACAAGAAAAACAATCTAAAGCAGACAGTCGTAAATTCTTACTTCGCTTAGGGCTTGCAGGTTTTGCGACCATGCAAGTGATGATGTTTGCCCTCGCTTTATACACCGGATACTTTACTGATCTGGATGTTCAATTTCGTGATTACTTTCGCTGGGTAAGTTTAATTTTTGCAGCGCCTGTAGTGCTTTACTCAGCTCAACCCTTTTATTTTAGTGCTCTTCGTAGTGTATTAAGTGGCAAACTTAATATGGATGTGTCTGTTTCAATTGCAATTTTAGGTGCTTATATCGCCAGTTGTATTGCGACTATGCAAGGCAATGGCGAAGTGTATTTTGAATCCGTATCCATGTTTACCTTCTTTTTATTATTAGGTCGTTACTTTGAACAAGCTGCAAGGCAAAAAGCTTCTGTTAGTTCGAGTAATTTGCACAAACTGGTGCCGCTGACAGCGCATTTATGTCATGAGGGTGAGATCACTGAGATTGCCGCTAAACAATTGACCATTGGCGATATTATTTTAGTCAAACCAGGCGAAGTGATTGCCGCTGATGCCGAAGTGGTAACCGGACAATCAAGCGTCAATGAGGCTATGCTTACCGGTGAACAAATGCCGATCAGTAAACGCGTTTTAGATAAAGTCTATGCCGGCACCATCAATATCGAGCAACCTATTGAAGTGCGAGTGACAGCCCTTGGGCAAGATCAATTGGTTGCAGAGATCATTCGTTTACAAGAACTTGCATCAAATAATAAACCTACCATTGCTTTAATTGCCGACCGTTTAGCGCGATACTTTTCCGGTACGGTTTTATCCATAGCGGCAATAACATATGTCGTCTGGTCGTTCGTATCTCCAGAAGACGCTTTTTGGATTACATTATCCGTGTTGGTCGCAACCTGCCCATGCGCCCTCGCCCTTGCCACGCCAACTGCCGTTACTTGCGCAACCGCTATTTTCACTAAGTTAGGTGTGATCCCACGAAAACCAGGTATTTTTGAAAAACTGACCAAAATTAATCATGTGGTGTTTGATAAAACTGGCACGCTTACCTGTGGCCAATTATCAATTGGTGATGTACAAACCTTTGCTGGATATTCATCAGTGCAAGTACTGTCTATTGCAGCGGCCATTGAACAAGGATCTCTCCACCCGATTGCATTAGCGTTTAGCCCTTTTTATGATAATCAACATCAAGTAGACACAGTTGAACATCATATTGGTTTAGGCATTCAAGCCATTATGAACCAACAGCAAGTGTCTATTGGAACGGCACAATTTGTTAGCCCAGATATGTTACCGATATCAGTAAAAGCCACTCAAAGTCAGTGGATTTACCTTTCTATTGATAACGAGCTAATTGCCAAAATCGAAATGCTTGATAAGTTACGTGTTGATAGCATCGCGACAGTTAATGCACTAAAGGCTGCCAATATAAAATTGAGTATTGCCAGTGGTGATAATTCCGGACATGTTGAGTTTTTAGCACATAAAATCGGTATTTCAGATGTGCATTCAGGTTTATCGCCTCAAGATAAGTTAGCCTTAGTGAATCGCTTACAGCAAGATGCTAATGTAGCCATGTTTGGCGACGGTATTAATGATGCGCCAGTACTTGCCGGTGCAAATTTGTCAGTTGCGATGGGAAGCGGAAGTGCAATTGCCAAAAACAGTGCGGACTTAATTTTACTCGGCGATCACCTATCACGTTTTAATGATGCTATTTATGTCGCTAAGCAAACCCAGCGCATCATTCATCAAAATCTTTTATGGGCTTTCGCTTATAACATTATTATTTTGCCATTAGCGGTTACCGGACATGTTGCTCCGTATATTGCCGCTATTGGTATGTCTGTTAGCTCATTGATAGTGGTGAGTAACAGTTTACGCCTTCTTAGGATCAAATTATGAGTATCATTTACGTATTAATACCTATTGCGATGTTGTTTGTATTAATTGCAGTTTCAATTTTCTTTTGGGCGGTAAAGTCTGAACAATTTGATGATCTTGATAGACAAAGCGTGTCGATTTTATTTGATGAAGACAGTACCAACAATAAAGGTAACGTCAGTGTAACCAGTGATATCGATAAACAACCATCAAACAGTGATACTCATATCGCTGCTGTAAAAAATAAGCCAGAACCCATGGCCTCAGACACTGCACATAAACCAGAGTAAAGCTTGTGATTGAATATAATCTTGGTGGTGCATTTATTGTTGGCTTAATGGGGGCTGCACATTGTTTTGGCATGTGTGGCGGATTAATTGGTGCTTTTTCAGCCAACATTCCCACTAATGGCCAAAGTCGCCTAGGCAATCAACTGACGTTTCTTTTTAGCTATAATCTTGGGCGTATTTTTAGTTATACCATCGCGGGGGCCATTGTCGGTGGCAGTGTGTCAGCCTTAGGTCATTTATTTGATGCCGATAGCTATTTAATATTCCTGAGAATTTTTGCTGGAGTCATGATGATATTGACTGGGCTTTATATTGCTCAGATATGGTTCGGCATTGTGCATATTGAGAAAGTGGGTAAATTGTTGTGGCAATATATACAACCGCTAACCCGTAAATTTATACCGATAACTCACCCGCTACAGGCTGTTATGGCGGGTATGGTTTGGGGCTGGTTACCCTGTGGACTGGTGTACAGCACACTCACTTGGTCTGTTGCATCAGGTAGCGCATTACAAGGCGCCTTGATCATGTTGGCGTTCGGTTTAGGCACTTTACCTGCTTTATTTGCTGCTGGTTTAGCGGCAAAAACCTTGGCGCAATGGGTACAAAAGCGTGCAGTGAGATTATTCAGTGGTGGCTTATTAGTGGTATTTGGTTTGCAAACACTTTACATCGCTTTTCAACAACTCATATAGTTCGATCGCTGTTATTTTATGATATTGTAACAGCCAATGATAAATCCACTTTAGCTGATATGCATTAGCAAAGGCTGAATGTAATTTATATTAAAATCAATTGCTTGGTGTGTACTCTATACATTGAGTTACTGTGAAAATAAGATAATATAACAAGCATTAATGTATAGATTGTTGTCAGTGAACTCGCAATTAATACACATTTCCATGACGTATTGAGAGCTAACATGGTGTGATAAATAGACTTCTGTTTACTAACATTACTCTATAGCGTCGGAGTACCTTATTAGTTCAGAATGGTATAACATATAATTGTCTTCATAAATTGAGAATGGGTATGTCTTCAGATTTGATAAAAGCTCGTCCATCCACAACAGGTTGCGCCATTCATTGCCATGACTGCAGCATGGAAGCCTTGTGTATTCCCTTTACGTTAAGCAATGATGAGCTTGATAAACTTGATAACATTATTGAACGTAAAAAAACCATTCAAAAAGGTGACCTTATCTTCAAGTCTGGTGACACACTTAAGTCACTGTATGCTATTCGTTCTGGTACGATTAAAAGCTATACCATTACAGAACAAGGCGATGAACAAATTACCGGATTCCATCTTGCCGGTGATGTGATTGGTTTTGATGGTATTCATGCCCTACGACATCAAAGCTTTGCGCAAGCATTAGAAACGTCAATGGTTTGCGAAATTCCTTACGATACCCTAGATCAGTTATCAGGCACTATGCCTAAACTACGTCAGCAAATCATGCGATTAATGAGTAATGAAATTATGAGTGATCAAGAAATGATCCTCCTACTTTCTAAGAAAAATGCCGAAGAACGTTTAGCCGCATTTATTAATAATCTTGCGAATCGTTTTGGTAATCGTGGTTTCTCTCCCCATGAATTTCGTCTCACTATGACTCGAGGTGATATTGGCAACTATTTGGGGTTAACGGTTGAAACGATTAGCCGTTTATTAGGCCGATTCCAGAAATCAGGATTAATTGAAGTTAAAGGCAAATACATTTCGATTGTGGATCATGCAGCATTAAGTACTCTTGCCGGAAATGCGCGTATTGCCACTTAAATTAAATTTGTATGATCTATCTCATAGTTTATTCATTAGGAAACGGTAATACTATCAACAAATAAACAAGTAAAAAACTCAACAGCTTTGGAGGTTATATGAAGGATTATAAGAAGATATTAGTGGTGATTAATCCTACAACGGATCATCAACCCGCATTGGCACGTGCTGTTGAATTAGCGACAAGAAGTCAGGCAGATATTACTGCATTTTTATCTATTTTTGACTTCTCTTACGAGATGACCTCAATCCTATCTAGCCAAGAACGTGAAGCGATGCGTCAAGGTGTGATTGATCAACGTGTTGCTTGGTTAGAAAATGCGATTAGTGGTTTTAGTCAGTCTAATATCAAGATTAATACTGAAGTTGTTTGGCATAATCGTCCCTTTGAGAGCGTGATTAATCATGCAATGAAAGGTCAGTATGATTTGATTGTTAAAAGCACCCATGAACACGATAAATTAAAAGCTGTCATTTTTACTCCGACAGATTGGCATTTAATGCGTAAATCTCCAGTGCCTGTGCTGCTGGTTAAAGAACACGACTGGCCAGTTGAAGGCAAAATTGTCTGTGCCGTTAATGTGGTGAGTGAAGATGAAGATCATCAAAGCCTAAACGGTAAGATTATTAACCATGCGCTTGATTTAGCTAAAAAGTTCTCTGCCAGTGTGCATCTGGTTAATGGTTATCCTGGTACGCCAGTTAACTTAGCCATTGAGTTGCCCGATTTTGATGCAAATGTGTATAACAACACTGTGCGTATGCAGCATGAACAAAGAGTACAATATTTAGCTCAAGCTTATAATATTCCTCTTGAAAATTGCCATGTCGAAGAAGGTTTACCTGAAGATGTTATTCCTGAAATGGCAGCAAAGTTAGATGCAGAATTAGTGGTATTAGGTACTGTTGGTCGCACTGGTTTTTCTGCGGCATTAATTGGTAACACTGCAGAGCATGTTATCGACAGCATAAATTGCGACTTGTTAGCGATCAAACCCGATGGTTATAAATCACCTTTACAAGATTAGTGTTCATTAGAATGGGTTAACTACTTTACCCTGACCTAGAATACTGGAATAATACGCGCCCTGAAACACTTGGTTACTGGGCGCATTTTTATGTCTGAAGTTGAAGTAGATACAATCGTTAAAAAAAATATTACTCGTATGAATAAACTGCAAAAGCGTCTGCGACATAACGTTGGTTCTGCCATTGCAGATTATAATATGATTGAAGATGGTGATCGGGTCATGTGTTGTCTTTCTGGCGGCAAAGACAGTTACACCATGTTAGATATTTTATTAAATCTTCAACAACGTGCCCCAATTAAATTTGAAATTGTGGTGGTTAATCTAGACCAAAAACAACCTGGCTTTCCGGAACACGTTTTACCAGCTTACTTAGATGAGATAGGCGTTGCTTATCACATTCTCGAAAAAGATACTTACTCTATCGTTAAAGAAAAAATCCCTGAAGGCAAAACCACGTGTTCTCTTTGCTCTCGTTTGCGTCGTGGTACTCTTTATGGCTTTGCTCAACATATTGGTGCCACAAAAATTGCATTAGGTCATCATCGTGACGATATTATCGAAACATTATTTTTGAATATGTTTTTTGCTGGCAAACAAAAAGCCATGCCACCTAAGCTCTTGTCTGATGACGGTGCCAATATTGTCATCCGTCCTTTGGCTTATTGTCGTGAAAAAGATATTCAAGAGTATTCGACACTGAAATCGTTTCCTATCATTCCTTGTAACTTGTGTGGTTCGCAAGAGAATTTAAAGCGTGGTGCCGTTAAAGACATGCTACAGATGTGGGACAAACAACATCCGGGTCGTCTTGAAACTATCTTTACTGCAATGCAAAACACCTCGCCATCGCAAGGTGTAGATCGTGAACAGTTTGATTTTGTATCACTAAAACGTAATCCAGATGTAGTTAACACTGGCGATGTAGCGGATGCAGACTTACCAGCGTTTGATTTTGTCGATATCAGTAATAATGGTCATATTAATTTAGATATCAGCAATCGAATCGATGTTGTGGCAACATTTAAACCCTAGTAAACATGTTAACGTTCGCGATTTAAATCAAAGGCGTTGATGAACATCAACGCCTTTATTATTACTGGGTCACCAGAGGGCTGATAATGCTAGGCTTTTGAGTGAATGAAATCTGTTTTAGCTGATTTATTTGTTCAACTGTTAAGGTATATTTTTCCTTAGCAATCGTTTCCACATCATCGATGACGACATTCACTGTCTGGTTTTGCATATCTGTAAACTCAAACGATAATCCATTAATCGGTTTACGGAAATACTTCATCGGAAAACCTTGTAAACCATCAAGCAGTTTATTCATATCCTCTGTTAAGGCTAACAGTTCAGTTTGAGTGAAACCTTGTTTGGTTTCTTTCGCTCTAACTTGCATGGCAATCGCGCACTGTTTAGCCTCTCCAGCCACCTTAATATTGACTAACCCTCTATCAGACTTTAACTGTGGATCATAAGGAATAAATAATCGCTGTTGTTTACTATACGTTAATGGATATTGGTCACTCTCGGTAGTAATACTGCCTGAGACTATGGTGCAATCTGGGGTGATTGGAACGCTAAATGCTAACTCAACTAATGGATAGTTTTGCTTATTGACTTGCTTTAATCGGTCATAAAAACCTTTGTATTCTAAAGACACGGTTTCAGCGCTACTGCTGTTGATTAAAAAAATAGACGATATAAAAATAAATCCGTTAATTAACGTACGATTACGCATTCGCGTTATTCCCTTGTAGATATTGTTTATTGTGTTTTAGCATTTCGAGTAATTCATCAATGTACTCATCTTTTCGTTCTGAATAATTAATTAAGCCATAGACTAACTTTTCAGCCGTAGGCTTAACTTTCTGCGCACGTAAATCAGCACGAATAGACCGGAATACGCGATATGCTGGATGGGTATTTAAATTAATCATGTAGGCAATAATAGAATCCTTGGGCGAATCAAAAACTGCAACTTCATGAGTTTTGCCATCGGTTCTTGCTAATGGAACTAAGCCACAACCTTCAGTGAAACACCATTGACCAAAAAAGTTAAACCCTTCGATAGCAAACCGGGAACTGCCCCACCCGCTCTCATTAGCTGCTTGTATTAGCACCATATCAATAGGAATAATATCAATGCGCTTTAACAATGGCGTCAAGGTATTACGAGTAAATGATTTCACGTCATATTGGTATTTGTTTAAAAGTGATGTAAGCCTATTATTATCCGCTTCACTTAATCCTAAACCATTATCAATTTGCTCAATAACAGCCAATAAAAATTGACGTTCGTGAATAATAATTTGATTTTGAGCTTCTATAGCAGGACGAAAATAATTAAAGAAAGTTTGTTTTTTAGTAGGAATATCACTTATTTCAGCAAACTTAGGTACTTTACCAAGGTCAATGTTACTTAGCTGCTGTGCTGCTGAGTCTACCGAGACCTGTGTCTGACTAGGGATAATCCATAGCCTAATTGCTAACAGTGCTAAAACGGCTAAGCCTAACGCAAATGTCACTTGACCTATAGTGCCTATTTTCAACAGTACCTGCCTTATCAAAATGCATTTTCAATTTATAAATATAATTAATTATAACCTTAAAGGTCGATAGGATACAGTAAAGCACTTTTGTGATTAGCGTGATCCAAATCTGAGAATGACATTTGTGATTGTCTCAGATAGCAAAACCTAAAAATAATTACACTTTAATGACCATATACAGTTAAAATTAATCGACAGTGACAACGGGGCAGTGTTTCATTAACTGCGTATCGTTTTATTCAACAACTCAAGGACTTGAGCTAAAATTATGTTGAATCAACAACTCAATAATTATCATCATGTTGTCGCCATTGGTGGCGGACATGGATTAGGCCGTATTCTAGCTGCATTATCTTTTTTAGGCCCAAGATTAACCGGCATTGTTGCCACCACTGATAATGGCGGTTCTACCGGACGACTTAGACAGGATCAGCAAACTATCGCGTGGGGCGATTTACGTAATTGTCTTTCACACCTTGCATCACGGCCTTCGTTAGGTTCGATGTTGTTTGATCATCGCTTCACCGGCGACAATGAACTTTCTGGCCATAACTTAGGTAACCTGGTGTTACATGCACTCGATCAGCTTTGCGTAAGACCTCTTGAAGCTGTTAATTTAATTCGAGGTTTACTTAAAATTGAAACCCAAATTATCCCTATGTCTGAAGCCTCGACTCACCTTGTTGCGCTGTCCCATTGTGGTAACAAAGTGTTTGGAGAACTCAACGTTGATGGCATGAGTGAGGCACCGATTGCTTTATCATTAGAGCCCGAAGTAGAAGCCACTTTTGAAGCATGTAGCGCCCTAGCAAAAGCGGATTTAATTATTATTGGTCCAGGCAGTTTTTTAACCAGTATACTTCCACCTTTATTACTGCCACAAATTGCCAAGAGCATTCGTGACTCGAACGCACATGTGATGTTAATTGATAACTTAACCGCGGAGTACTCACCTGCAAGTACTTTTAGTATTGAAGATAAAATTGCTTGGTTTAATCAGGTAATAGGTAAAAAAGTCATTGCTGATGTTATTCAGCATGGTAAAGAAATTGATCTTTATCACTCAAATATCGACGGTGTTCGTTTTAATTGTTTCCCATTAGTCAGTCAACATCATCCTGGGCTTCATGATAAATTGGCATTAGCGGCAGCGATTGGCCAAGTTTGTGACTTACACCATAAACCGGTTGACTGCATAGCCTAAGTTCAAGTGGCCTTTGTTGCTGAGTTTGAGTGACCTTGTCATGTCACTATAAAAAGGCATAAAAAAGGGCTACTTAAAGTAGCCCTTTTTGTGTCTCATGCATTCAATGCTAGATAACTTGTGCAATCGCCTTACATACTGCAGCCATATTATTTTTTGTTAAGCCTGCGACGCTAATACGACCAGAACCGACAATATAGATAGCAAACTCATCTTTTAAACGAGCCACTTGGCTTTTGTTTAAACCAGAAAAACTAAACATACCATTTTGGCGCGAGATAAAACTGAAATCTTGTTGTACGCCTTCAGATTTTAAACTCTCAACAAACAAAGTGCGCATTTCGGCAATACGTTCACGCATCAGAGTTAATTCGGCTTGCCATTCTTGACGCAGTGCAGCATCAGATAAAATGGTGCTAACGATTAAGCCACCGTGTGCCGGAGGATTAGAATAATTTGCGCGAATGGTTTTTTTAATTTGGCTAAAACTTGTCACTGCATCTTGTTGAGTTTCTGCAACTATAGTTACCGCGCCTACACGCTCATTGTATAAACCAAAGTTTTTAGAAAACGAATTAGCAATTAATAACTCTGGTACCACAGCGGCAACGGCACGCAAACCTTGAGCATCTTCTTCAATACCAGCGCCAAAACCTTGGTAAGCAAAATCAAATAACGGCAATAATGATTTTTCTAAACAAATATTAGCGACTTGTTGCCACTGCTCCAACGATAAATCGATACCGGTTGGGTTATGACAGCAACCATGGAGTAATACCACGTCACCAACATTTGCAGTGGATAAATCGGCTAACATCGCATCGAAATCCATATCGTGGCTTTCAGCTTTATAGTAACGATATTCTTTAACCGTTAATCCAGCTGTTTCGAAAATATTTTGATGATTGGCCCAAGTAGGATTACTGACCCAAATGGTGGTTGACCCAGTATTTCGAACTAAAAATTCTGATGCTACTCGTAACGAACCTGTTCCACCTGGGGCTTGAGCTGTAACCGCACGTTTATCAGTAATAATAGTGCTCTGAGGTCCAAACAATAATTCTTGAACGACCTGATTATAGGCTTGCACACCTTCAATACCCAGGTAGTTTTTTGTCTTTTCGGTTTCAAGTAAAATGGCTTCAGCTTTTTTTACAGAAGATAGAATCGGCGTTTGCCCTGCTTCGTCTTTATAAATACCTACCCCTAAATTAACTTTGTGAGGCCGAGTATCAGCTTTGAAAGCATCTGTTAAGCCTAAAATTGGGTCTGCTGGAGCAAGCGTGACTTTAGAAAAGATCATTACTACTATCCTAAGTGAAGTGGATGGACAAAATTTATTTAGTTATACCACTGTATGCAAGCGCTGAGTAGTGAGACTTTTAATAGTTGCGACAAATTTGATAATAAATTACATATTCATCAAATTTAAGCCCATTTATTATCATTATTATCAACATTAAGGTTTAGTAAAACCGAATATAATCAGCCTAACTAGACACTTGTTATAGGTACGTCTTTAAAAATCACTCACAGGCCAGTATTTAATGCCTCACTTAACTGATTAATAAAAAGCCCAGTATTACGATTAATTAATATCAATGGCTACATTTATATAAGCGTGAGATACCAAGGTAAAATACACATAAATGTGATTTGGGTGAGTGATTATTGCAGATATTAAAATTGTTACAGGCATAAAAAAAGGAACCCGAAGGTTCCTCTTTTTAAGCGACAAACTAATTACTTAGTTTAACGCTTCTTTTGCTTTTTCAACTAAAGTTGCAAAAACAACTTTGTCGAAAACAGCGATGTCAGCCAAAATCTTACGATCGATTTCAATAGACGCCTTTTTCAAGCCGTTAATGAAACGGCTGTAAGACAGACCATTTTGACGAGACGCTGCATTAATACGTGCAATCCATAACTGACGGAATTGACGTTTTTTCTGACGACGGTCACGGTAAGCATATTGACCAGCTTTAGTAACTGCTTGAACAGCAACACGGTAAGTACGGCTACGAGCGCCATAATAACCTTTAGCTAGTTTAAGTACTTTCTTGTGACGAGCACGTGCGGTTACACCACGCTTAACTCTTGGCATTTTCTATCTCCTAAATTAAGCGTATGGTAGTTGACGCGCGATTGCTGGAACGTCAGATTTAGCAACTAAACATTTAGCACGTAAGTGACGCTTACGCTTAGTGCTTTTCTTGGTCAAAATGTGACGTAAGTGTGCTTGCTTGCGCTTGAAACCATTAGCGGTTTTCTTAAAACGCTTCGCTACACCCTTGTCTGTTTTCATTTTAGGCATTTCTAAAACTCCGCATTGGGACGTTAATAAACGTAAGGCGAGCAAAAGCCTCAAGAGACTTTTGCTACTTTAGGTTGCCCTACTATTTCTTTTTAGGTGCTAGCACCATAATTGCTTGACGGCCTTCCATTTTCGGGAAAGATTCGACAACCGCATATATTTCCAAATCAGCCTTGATACGGTTCAAAAGATCCATACCTAGGTTTTGGTGTGCCATTTCGCGACCACGGAAACGCAGCGTAATTTTCGCTTTGTCACCATCTTCCAGAAAACGAATCAGGTTGCGTAGTTTTACCTGATAGTCGTTTTCATCAGTGCCAGGACGGAATTTAATTTCCTTAACCTGGACCTGTTTTTGCTTCTTTTTTTGTTCCTTTTGAGCTTTCGCTTTATCAAAAAGGAACTTACCGTAGTCCATTATACGACAGACAGGAGGCTCAGCATTGGGACTGATCTCTACTAGATCAACTCCGGCTTCATCTGCAACGATCTGAGCTTCTTTTATAGTTAATATACCAATTGGCTCACCATCTAAACCTGATAAACGGACTTCAGGTACACCAGTGATTTCATCATTGATTCTATTAGGGGCTGGCTGTCGCCCTGCTGTTCTTTTGATCTTTATGACCTATTCCTCCAACAATTTGAGACTACGGAGCGAAATCTGTTGACGTATCATCGCGGCGAAATCTTCTAGTTTTAACTTGCCTATATCGATACCGTCACGTGTACGCACCGCTACTTCCTTATTTTCCATTTCTTGATCACCAACGACCAATAAATAAGGCACACGTCTAAGTGTGTGTTCGCGTATTTTAAAGCCTATTTTCTCATTCCTCAAGTCAAAAGATGCTCGAATACCCTGTTCTTTAAAGAATTTAACGATTTCTTCAACATAATCAGCTTGTTTGTCGGTAATATTCATTACAACAACTTGCATTGGAGCAAGCCATGTTGGGAATTTGCCGGCGTATTCTTCTATCAATATACCTATGAAACGTTCTAAAGAGCCTAAAATAGCACGATGGATCATTACTGGCGTCTGGCGACTGTTGTCTTCTGCGACATAAGTAGCACCTAAACGAGTCGGTAATGCATAATCGAGTTGTACTGTACCACATTGCCATGCACGATCTAAACAGTCATGCAAAGTAAATTCGATTTTCGGGCCATAAAATGCACCTTCGCCCGGTAATATTTCATATTTAATATTATTATTGGCAAGCGCTTGCTTTAAAGCATCTTCTGCTCGGTCCCACATATCGTCATCGCCAATCCGTTTTTCAGGACGCGTAGACAATTTAACCACGATATTTTCAAAACCAAATGTCGCGTATGTGTCATATACCATTTGAATACATGCACTAACTTCTGCTTGAACTTGGTCGTCAGTACAGAAAACATGTGCATCATCTTGTGTAAAGCCGCGTACGCGCATTAAACCATGAAGAGAACCCGATGGCTCATTACGATGACAACAACCAAACTCAGCCATACGTAACGGTAAGTCACGATAAGATTTTAACCCTTGGTTAAAAATCTGCACATGACCAGGACAGTTCATTGGCTTGATTGCGTATTCACGGTTTTCACTGTTAGTGGTGAACATGGCTTCGGCGTATTTATCCCAGTGGCCAGAACGTTCCCATAACACTCGATCCATCATAAGTGGACCTTTCACTTCTTGATAAGTGTATTGGCCTAACTTTTGACGAATGAACTTCTCGAGTTCTAAAAATATGCTCCAACCATCGTTATGCCAAAACACCATTCCTGGCGCTTCTTCTTGCATATGGTACAAATCTAATTGTTTACCAATTTTACGGTGATCGCGCTTAGCCGCTTCTTCTAGACGGACTAAATGTGTTTTGAGCGCTTTTTTGTCTGCCCATGCTGTACCGTATATACGTTGCAACATTTTATTGTCAGAATTACCACGCCAATATGCACCTGCCACGCTCATTAACTTAAAGTTTTGGCAAAAACGCATGTTTGGTACATGAGGGCCACGACACATGTCGATGTATTCTTCATGGTGATAAAGCGCTGGTGTTGCATCTTTACTGATGTTGTCATCAAGAATCGCAATTTTATACTCTTCACCGCGAGCGGTAAATGCATCACGAGCTTCTTGCCAAGAGACAACGTTTTTGACCACATCGTAGTTAGTTTTTGCAAGACTAAGCATGCGTTTTTCTAAGGCTTCAATGTCTTCATGGGTCAGTTTATGGTCTAAATCGATATCGTAATAAAACCCGTTGTCGATTGTGGGACCAATCGCCATTTTAGTTTCAGGCCACATTTGTTTGATCGCGTGACCAAGTAAATGCGCACAAGAATGGCGAAGGATTTCAACACCTTCTTCGTCTTTAGCCGTAATAATAGCTAATTCAGAATCTGCAGTAATTAAGTCAGTTGCATCTTTCAGTTCACCGTTAACGCGGCCAGCAATACACGCTTTTGCTAAACCAGGGCCGATGTCTAATGCAACATCAAGAGTCGAGACAGGCGTAGCAAACTCACGTTGGCTACCATCAGGCAGTGTAATAATAGGCATTAAATTTCCTTTTCCAGTGGTGACCCACACGTAGGGCCACATGGTAATTAAGTATGTTCTATTTGAACGAGAAACACGTTAATGAAATCAAGACAGTACAGGAGTCTTAGTTACCCAAAAACGTAATCGTTTATTTTATGCGATAAGCGCTTTAGCACGCAACCACACAATAGTGATTTAGTGATAAAATTCAGGTTTTATGCAGGAAAATAAGGTTAATACAAGCTATTGCAGGGTTAATCAAAAAAACCATTTTTAAGATTATTGACGGATATCACCAAGCATAAGAAAAATAATAGTCTATAGCCGCTATAATGAATGATATAAATTCACCACACAAATATTTGAAATAAAATACTTTATAAATAAAATTGTAAGCTTAACTTTATTTTAAATGAATTAATTTTTAACCATGAGAATCAATCTTATGGATGATCCAAATGTTGAAATGCTCACTATACTTATTAAAACGAGTTAGTCAGTGAGGAGTACTCGCTATGAGATTACTTTCGCGTGTCATCAGTTGCCCCCACTGCGGGCATCATCAACATGTTGCTTTAGATACCAGTTCTGGTGATCAAGAATATTACGATAATTGCCGTATGTGCTGCAATCCGATATATATTCGGATGCATCTTGATGATAATCGTAAAATGATAGAACTTCATATCGACGCTGACGATGAACAAATTTACTGATCGATGATGGCTTGCATAAAATGAAGCAAGCCATATCGTTTTAACAGCTTATGCAAGTTGCTTTTTTGCGAGCACTCTTTCGACCGTATCAACGATCACTTGAGTTTGGCTGTCAATTTCGATATTGATTGTGTCACCAACACCGTATTGATTTAGATTGGTTAGTTTTAACGTTTCAGGAATTAAGTGCAAAACAAACCCACTGTCATTGACCTTTCCTACGGTTAAACTACAACCATTAATTCCCACAAAACCTTTATAGAAAATGTAGTTCATCCACTGCGGATCAACTTGGAGTTCTATATTATAATGTTCAGCGGTATTGCTAACCGCTTTAACTGTCGCCAAAGTATGCACATGACCAGATAGTATATGTCCACCTATTTCGGTTCCAAACGTCAACGAACGTTCTATATTCACTGAGTCACCAACCTGGGTATTGCCTAAGTTAGTCACGGCTAATGTTTCTTCCATTACATCAAAAAAAACCTTATCATTTAGTATCTTGGTTACCGTAAGGCAAACACCATTATTGGCTACGCTAGCACCTGTCACTAATCCTTGTGTTAACGCTGGTGTCATAGCGACTTCAAAGGTTTTAAGGCCGGTCGCATTGTTAATTGATACCACTTCACAAGTGGCTTGAACTATACCAGTAAACATAATTCTCTCGTTCCGTTATAGGTTTTTTAATGAATAATACAGGGTTTCAAATATCACGCTTAATCAAATTGGCGCTGCCAGTGCTGATAGCACAAGTTACACAAACCATGATGGGCTTTATTGATACTGTCATGGCTGGTCGCGTCAGTGCCGTCGATATGGCTGCTGTTGCGGTAGGAACCAGTCTTTGGTTACCGGCAATCTTATTCGTTCAAGGTTTATTAATGTCTTTTACGCCTGTCTTTTCTCAACATCATGGGGCGAATAATCAGCAAGCCATTCCCAAAATACTGTTTCAGGCAGGATATATTGCCATAATTGGCGGTATTGGTGTGATGTTCTTTCTTGCATCTTCTACTTATTTACTCGATTTAATGCATTTAGAACCTAAACTGCATGAATTAACGGTTGGATATATAGATGCTATTTTATGGGGAGCTATGCCGTTTGTCTTGTATCAAGTGCTTCGTGGTTGCAGTGAGGGGATCTCTTATACAATGCCAACCATGGTTATCGGATTTATTGGTTTAGCCGTCAATATACCGGCCAATTATGTGTTTATCTATGGCGGTTTTGGTATTCCTGCAATGGGTGGTGCCGGTTGTGGCGTCGCTACCGCACTGGTGTTTTGGGCAATGCTAGCGGCGATGATTATTTATATGTTGGTTGATAAAACCTTTAAAGAACTTAAACCGTTTCAACAGTTTTATCGTCCGCACTTGGCGAGCATGTGGTCGATGATTAAACTGGGAATGCCAATTGCCTTGGCATTATTTTTTGAAGTGAGTCTATTTGCCGTGATCGCGTTATTTCTTGCCCCATTAGGCGCTAATGTTGTTGCAAGCCACCAAATCGCGCTTAATTTCTCTTCAATCATATTTATGCTGCCACTATCTATTGGTATTGCGGTCTCCATTCGTATTGGTTACTACCTTGGCCGTGGACAACCTGAAATATCGGCTCTTGTGGCCAAAGTAGGATTAGGTTTGTCTTTATCATTAGCCGTGTTAACCGCCCTACTGACAGTGATGTTTAGGCATGAAATAGCCTTGTTATACAATGACAATCCTGAAGTGGTTGCTTTAGCGGGTAGCCTAATGATGTTAGCTGCATTTTATCAAATCTCAGACTCAATCCAAGTTGTCGCAGCTGGTGCACTCAGAGGTTATAAAGATACTCGAAGTGCATTTTACATTACCTTGTTTTCCTATTGGTGTGTTGGTATGACTACCGGATATGTATTGGGCTATACCGATATGATTCGACCATCAATGGGGGCTCATGGATTTTGGATTGGATTAATTGCAGGATTAACATCAGCAGCAATTCTGTTTGCAATTAGGTTAAAGTACATTCAAAAGAAAGGCTTGGTATTTAGCCAAATAGGGTAATAACTGTAAATTATCAACGTTAAGCATGTAATTTTGCTTAACGTTGAAGCAAGTTGCACAGCAAATCACCATTTAGGCATAAATATGTTTTTTTTGCTTGCAAGCAGTAGGCTATCCAACTTACTATAGCGGCCGCTTTGAAGCGAAATGTTTTGAAGTGATACTGTAGTAAACAATACACCCGTAGCTCAGTTGGTTAGAGCACTACCTTGACATGGTAGGGGTCGGTGGTTCGAGTCCACTCGGGTGTACCACTCTTCTCAAAGAGTCTAAACATTGAAAATCATATAATACACCCGTAGCTCAGCTGGTTAGAGCACTACCTTGACATGGTAGGGGTCGGTGGTTCGAGTCCACTCGGGTGTACCATTTCTTGCTTTATCTCCTCGTTTTAAAAGACTTTTTCAAGTCAGTCATATTACTAGAATTAACCAACCCTTTACCAAATCTGATTAACCTTGTGACAATTTGTATTTTTTGATCTGCAGATTTATAGGGTTTCCTTGCATTATAAATTGGTAATTAGCAGTATGTAGATATAAAAAAGGCACAAATCACTAACGAGCTAAATATGTTTGTACAAGGTGTTTTGAAAACAACCTTTAATACTATCCTCATCTCCCCCAGCTTTGATTCTTAGGCCGTTAGTTAATCCTGTTCAGCCAAAAAACAGTCAAATTATTTGTCTTGTATGCTAATGGACATTCAATAACGTTGATACTCATGAGTCTATACACTTAGAACCCCGATTGTTGACTAAGATGATTTATCTACAGTCAAAAATCGGTCTAAGCAAGCATGAGCGACTACAAGTAAACTCATCTATGAAATTCTCCAGCGTTCAATCTTTAAACTGGATAATAAGATTATATTGGTCGCTTAACCTGATAAGCAGCTCTTTACTCATGGATACAGATTTAATGCTTTGTTGCTCACTATGCTTTGCCATATCACTAATGGCGACAACGCTTCGACTTATTTGTTCAGAAACGACCGATTGCTCTTCTATTGCTGTTGAAATTTGTGCATTTAAACCAGCTATTGCCGAAACTACATTGGTAATATTTTCGAAGGAATCACCAGTTGCATTAGCTAAAGCAACACATTTTTCCGATTGTTCATTACTTGAATTCATTGCTTTAATGGCTAGAATGGACTCCCCCCTTAACTCACCTAAAAGTTGACCAATCTCATTGGTTGATTGTTGAGAACGCATTGCTAGCGCCCTAACTTCATCGGCTACAACCGCAAATCCTCTTCCTTGTTCTCCCGCTCTTGCCGCTTCAATAGCCGCATTTAGTGCTAGTAAATTAGTCTGATCAGCAATACTGCTAATTTCACTAAGAACAGCTTCAATTGATTTAGTACCTTTAACTAAACGATCTATTGAATGGTCTACATTACTAAGTTGCTTTGATAACTCCTCAATAGCGGCAACCGTTTGAGTAACAATTTCTTGCCCTTTATTACTGCTATTTAAACCTTGCTGGGAAGATTGCGCAGCTCTACTTACAATACGAGCGACTTCTTGTATTGTTGAAGACATTTGATTAACCGCTGTCGCAACTTGATTGGTTTCACTCGTTTGTCTATTTAAGATGTTTTTAACGTCTTCGCCGCAATAAGAGGAGTCCTGCGCCAAGGCTGTCACTTTTTCTGAATCGTCAGATACTCGACCAACTACCGCACTCAATTCTGCTTTACGCATTTTTAAAGCTAATTCTATGATGCCGGTTGCATCGTTATTACCTGAATATATGAAGCTCATTAGAGGATTATCAAACACAGCTTTTGCCGTTTTAACCACGCGAGAATATTTAGTCCTCCATGAGGAAAAAATAATTATTCCACAGAGTGATACAGCTAAATTTGGTAAAGTAAACCACAATGAACTGTTTGCAAAAAATAAGGAACTTAAGGATAGCGCCATAAGAATGATGAATATAATTTGCACCCATAATGTTGAGTCTTTACTGAAGCTAATTTGCTTAAAGGGTTTACCCGCTGCAATTTTTCCGTATACAGAATCTGCTCTACGTTTTACATCACTGTCTAAATAAGTACGCACAGATTGATATTCAAACGTTTTACCCGTTTTGTCTTTTATTGGTGTTACAAAAGCATTTACCCAGTAGTAATCACCATTTTCACATTTATTTTTAACGGGTCCCATCCAGGAATTTCCAGCTTGAATATAGCTCCACATGTCTTTGAATGCCGCCTTAGGCATATCGGGGTGCCTGACCATGTTATGTGGCTTACCCATCATTTCATCTAAAGAAAACCCAGAGATATCACAAAAACTTTTGTTGGCGTACTTTATGTAACTGTTCAAATCTGTTGTAGAAAGGAGAATTTCGCTAGGCGAAAAAGTTTGTTCTTTACTCATGTAAGTTACTCATTAGTTAGTTTGTGTGAAATGTTTACTGTGGCAATGCTTTCAGGCGTCTTTTACAAGCAGTGAAATAATATTTTCAGATGTGAGTGGCTTACTAAAGTAGTAGCCTTGACCATAATCACAGTTAATATTGAGGAGATGTTTGATTTGTTCCTCGAGTTCAATTCCTTCAGCCGTTACCATTAGATTTAAAGAACTCCCCAGCGATACAATGGTATTAACCAAAACCACTTTGATTTCATTGAAGTTGTTATTATTGATCCCGCTAACGAAAGACTTGTCGACTTTTATAGATGTAATAGGATAATTAGCTAAATACTGTAGTGATGAATAACACGTGCCAAAGTCATCTAACGCTATACCAACGCCTATTTTCCTTAAATTCGCTAATGCTTGATCTAACATTAGTGAGGGCTCAATCAGTGTTTGCTCAGTAAGCTCTATCTCTAAACAACGTCCATCTAATTGATACGTTTCTAAAAGTTTTTCAATGGAACGTGAGAATGTCGGATCTTTCATCTGGTAAGGAGATATGTTTACCGCAACATGAAGCTCTTTTCCTGTTAAATCCTGCCAGTGCTTGATTGCTTCAAGGGAAGTTTTTAACACAAAATCGCCGACCTTATTTATAAGGTTTTTTTTCTCGAGAATAGGAATGTAATCTTCTGGAACTAAATGACTGAAGCGAAAATTGTTCCATCGCAGCAATGCTTCAAAACCAATTATATTTTGAGATTTGATTTCGAATTTTGGTTGATAAACAAGGTAAAATTCATTATTTTCATAAGCTTGCTGCAAAGCTATTTCTAATGCGTAGTATTCAGCTGTCTGAATAAACATCGCATCCTCAAAATACGAATAAGAGCTTTTACCCAAACTTTTTTTCGCATCATACATAGCGAGATCAGCATTGCGAATTAATTGATCACAATTACGCCCACAGTCCGGATAAATGCTTATGCCAATACTCGCGCCAATTTGTACACTCTTTCCGTCGATAGGCTCAATGCATTCAATTGCGAGTAATATTTTTTCAACTATATTGGTCAGTGACTCACTATGAATAATGTCAGGTATGATAACCAGGTACTCATCGCCACCAAGTCGACCAATTGTATCTTCGACTCGTAATAAGTCTCTAAGTACATTTGCAATACAAATAAGTAACTTATCGCCGAATTCATGACCGTGGAGGTCATTGGCCTTTTTGAAATGATCTAAGTCGATAAACAACACACCAAATTTATTATTACTTAGATTTGCCCGACTAATAGCTTGGTCCAGTCTATCGTTTATTAGTTTCCTATTTGGTAAGTTGGTCAGTAAATCATAATTAGCTTGATGTATTAACTTCGCTTCATTTTGTTTCTTCTCTGATATATCCCGAATAACGGTAATAGCCACTTTGCGATTATTCAGCTCTGCTAGATTCAAACTTATCTCAACTGGAAATTCTTTTTCCTGCTTATTTAGTGCATATAATGTCTTTCCGAGCCCCATCATTCTCGCGCTCGAATGGTTGAAAAAAAGTGCTATTTTCTCGTGATGATTAACAAACCTTTTCGGCATGAGTGTCGCAATGTTTAATTTTACAAATTCACTTTTTGAGTAACCAAAAAGGTCTTCTGCACTCTTATTCACTTGAGAGATAACTCCGTCTCTATCGGAAATTATCATTGCATCAGGAGATGATTCTAAAAGCTTGTTTGACCATGCAAGTTGGCTCGATACTGCTTGTTTTTCATTTGTTATATACCTCTGAAATGTATAAAAAACTATTAACAAACATGATGCCAGTAAGACTAAAATGAGTAATTCAATACGTAAATATTCTAATGAACCGTTATAAGACGTTTGTGTAATATTGTTAGCTTTACTTTCAGCCGTATTTGTCAAAAATTCTAACTGCTTATTAATTTTTTTTATGTTTTGCGTATTTTGTTGTAGCTGGTTAAGTAATAAACTCTTTTCTTCATTAAGTCTAATTCTAGCAATAATTTGTTCTCTGACAGAGAGCCAATCTAAGTAAACACGTTTAACCGTATCTACCCTACTTTTATCTCCAACAAATTCTTTACCCAGTAGGTCAAATGCTCGATTAACTTGATTATCATAATGGTCATTTTGACTAGCTATATTTTCCAGTCCGTGCTTGTTAGGAATGTATATTAAATCAACTAGTGACAGTTGACTTAAAAGCGTATGTTTCCTTATGTCACTAACTGCTTGTGCGACGCGACTATAATTATTGAATGACTTATTTAAGGTGATTACACTCTTTGTGTACAATAAAAATATAGAAAACGTACAAGCAAGTGCTAAGATCAAAAAAACGACTATATATTTCATATTTCTTTTTTTTGCTAAGACACATTCAGAGCTTTTTTCACTTTTAATTTTATAAGCCATTGAAATAACCTCATTAAATTTAATGTTTACAATCAGCACATTGAAAAACTGATCGAAGACTTTAAAAATAAGCTCAATCTTTGCTGCTGTTTTATATTATTTACAGCCACCTATAACTGTTAAAAAATATTCATTCACCAGTATAACTTTGCCGCGCAATTATTTAGCTATAAGATAATATTCTTTATTACTAGCTGCCATTATTGCTGTAGAACTTATTTTAAGCGGCTAGGCCTGGCGAAAAGTGTTACTCTTAACTTAAAGATGCGTCGTCACTTCGCACATGATATTTGCATATGTAAACAACCATATAGCTGATCATCTCATCATTGCCTGCCGGTTCATACCGTAGATCACCATAACGTTGTAACAACTAATTCATATCCATTCTGCTCCTTTTTGAAAACGCGGAAAGACCCAATTTTCAGTGGCTTGATGAACTAATTTAGTGACTAAACTTATAAAGGAAACACACAACCCCTTATCATTGGCATTGCATTTTTTTAGAGTAGTTATGTTAGTAACTTAACTATAACAATACACTCAAAAAAACATCCAAACTATTATTTTTAAGGGATAAAATTCATATTGCGATTTTTGTATGATTACTAACATTATGGTTTGTAGGGTTTGTGTAGCTCAAACTGTTATAATTGCGTAATTTGTATGCCACAGTAACTTTATTTGCTGTAGATTATTGGCATATTATATTCATTCAATTAGAAAATATTAGTTTCTAGTGCGTTGTATCCAAAATGAAGTACGTTGAGTGTAATAGTATTGATGTCTATATTGATAATTTAAATGGACTGGACGTAGAAGCAACGCAGGTTGGTAGTGGACGTTTTTTTAGCACAAATAGAAATGTTAAGCTCCCGCTGATTGAAATCAACCATTGGCGTATTAATACCAGCATCTTATATCATGGAGCTTTAGCACAGGATAAAATTTATCTCTCTTTCCCCATAGAAAGGGAATCACAAATAATAGATGGCAAGGTTTTCGGTAGCGACTCTATTTTAGCCGTTTTACCCGACGAAGATCTATTGGTTCTTCATCCTAAACTTGTTGAAACAATGGATTTTTTAATCCCTTTGGCAGTATTGCAAGATTACTATAAATACCAAAACCTTACTGATACTTTACCATCATTAAAAAACCTGAGAAATAAAACTACATTTTCAAATATTGAGAATTTAAAAATAAAACAGCTTATTAATTATACGTTAAGTGTTATTGACCAAGTAAGCCAATGGAATTATCTGGCCGCAGTAGACGCTCAGGATACGATTTTAGTAAACATATTAGAAATTTTGGGTGAATCTGGTGGCAAAAAGGTAATTTGTAGTTCAAAACATAGAGTCGTTGTTGTTAAACGGGCGTTAGCTGCTATCCATAAAGAACCTAAATCCAATTTAACTATCGTAGAATTATCTAATATCTGCTTTTGTAGTATAAGAACTTTAGAATATTCCTTTAAGTCTATCCTTGGATGTTCACCCAAGGCTTATCTTATAAAAAGAAGACTAAACCTTATTAAGCATGAAATAAAATGCAGTCCAGAGAAAAGTATTAGTAGAATCGCTATCGATTTTGGGGTAGTTAATGCAGGAAGATTTTCCAATGACTATTTTATGTATTTCGGCGAGTACCCTTCGGATACACGGAATAAATAATATCAACTGCCATAGGCTCATTTTATGGCAGTGCAGACTTTGCCAATAATGATATAAGTTAGGCCCTGTATGCAGTGGCACACTAATTATGTGCCACTTAACTAGAGATGAGTATGTTCTTTACTTTATGTGCAGCTGCTATTGTGAAAAGCTATCACCCGAGAGCAAAGTCAGTATGCTTAAGATGGTAATGTACTGACCATTTACTTTTGACCAACGTGGATCGTACGCTTACCAAAGCTTTCACCATTAAGTAGACCTATGAATGCATTTGGGGCATTTTCTAACCCTGTGATAATCTCTTCTCGATATTTAATCTTGCCGCTTTTAACCCAAGCAGTCATCTCTGTCGCGAAATCAGGATACAGATGGCCAAAATCATCAAAAATAATGAAACCCTGCAGTTTTATTTTCTTGCGCAGGATCTGCCCCATCAGCCAGTTCATCCTGTCTGGCCCCTCTGGCAAATTGGTAGCATTGTATTGCGATACCAGCCCGCAAAGTGGGATTCGGGCGTTCGGATTCAATAGCGGAATAACAGCATCAAGGACCTTACCACCGACACTTTCAAAATAGACATCAATGCCCTTTGAGCTCACCTTAGCAAGTTGGACGGCAAAGTCAGCAGCCTTGTGGTCGATGCAGGCGTCAAAGCCCAACTCGTCTACTGCATAGGCACATTTTTCCGCACCGCCCGCAATTCCAACCACATGGCAGCCAAGTAGCTTGCCAATTTGACCAACAGTGGCACCGACAGGACCGGTCGCAGCTGCCACAACAATGGTCTCGCCTGCTTTAGGTGCACCAATCTGCTTCAGGCCAGCCCAAGCAGTAAACCCAGGCATGCCTAAAATACCGAGCGCCCATGAAAGATGCGACGAAGACTTACCGAGGTTAGTAAGCCCAACGCCATCAGACACAGCATAGTCCTGCCAACCATTGTAACTAAGCACAAAGTCGCCTGGAGCAAAGCCATCGATATTGGAATCAACAACTTGAGACACTGTGCCGCCTATCATCACCTCGCCTAACTCGACTGGGTCGGCATAAGATGGTGCATCGCTCATCCGCCCCCGCATATAGGGATCAAGCGAAAGGAACTCAGTCCGCAGTAGCATTTGTTGGTCGCCAGCAACAGGGATGGCAGTCTCAATCAAAGTTAACGTGTCTTCCGTAGGCTCGCCTGAGGGACGTTGGCTAAGAACCCATTGTCGATTCGTTGTGTTTGTCTGTGTCATGTTCTATCTCCTTTAAAGTGACGCTTCGAGAATCCGGCGCACATCAGTTGGGGTGATGTCTTTATGTTCGCCAAGAGCCGTCATCCCATGTTCCTGCAAGGCACTAACGATAAGTTCAATTTCTGGGGCGGCAATATCGTAGTCGCTTAAGTGAGTCTTAATGCCTAGTTGCTCAAAGAATGCACGCGTAGCATCTATCGCAGCGTCAATTCGTACGGCATCAGAACCTTCGTTGATCCCCCAAACATTACGAGCATATTGCAGTAGTTTTTCGTGCTTGTGGCCGCGCTGATCATTCAATAATGACGGCAATATCACTGCAAGTGTACGGGCGTGGTCGGTATCATTGAGCGCGGTAATCTCATGTCCGATCATGTGAGAAGCCCAATCTTGTGGCACTCCGGCACCGATTAATCCATTCAAGGCCAGCGTGGCGGTCAACATCAAACTTGCGCGGATGTCATAATCTTCTGGTGTCTCTAGCGCTTTAGGGCCAAGCTCAATAATGGTGCGCAGTAGAGACTCGGCAAAACCATCCTGTACGTGTGCGCCGCTGGGGTAAGTCAGATACTGCTCGACGATATGAACAAAGGCATCTACTGCACCATTGGCAATCTGACGAGCAGGCAGCGTATAGGTAAGCTCAGGATCGAGAACAGAAAAAATTGGGTAGCAATGTGGACTTCTAAAAGGAAGCTTGGCGACCTTCTCAGGGTTAGTGATCACTCCACCATTATTCATCTCTGATCCTGTTGCTGGCAGTGTTAGCACAGTACCAAACGGCATAGCCTCGGTCACTTTTGTACTGCCAGCAGTAAGAATTTCCCAGGGGTCACCGGCATAAAGCGCCGCCATGGCAATGAATTTAGTCGCATCAATAACAGATCCACCACCCACGGCAAGCAAAAAGGTGATGTCGTTATCAGCGATTGCTTTAACGGCATTAAGGGTAGTGGCATAACGAGGATTTGGCTCTATACCGCCGAACTCGACTAATGTGCGATCAGCTAGTGCTGTTCGTACTTGTGTTAACACGCCGGTCCGTTCTGCGCTGCCGCCGCCATAGATAATCAATACTTTAGCATCTGCTGGAACATGATCGTTCAGGTCTGCGATGCGGCCTTTGCCAAAGAGGATTTTTGTGGGGTTATGAAAGTCAAAGTTTTTCATATTAGGATTCCTTCTGATTAAATGTGAAGGCGTACGCTTATGCTGACATACGTCGATTTTTCTGTGTCTAGTATTCGAATACCGGTAAACCTGATGACAAATATACTGGAAGGGGTTGCGCTCCCAGCCATTACAAAAAGACTTAGCAACAACATCGTAAATAGCGCTATTTTGCCAATAATGGTAATAGCCTAGATGGAATAAAATGCGTTGATCATATTCACTTACTTGATGTTTACATTGTTATTCTTTACTAAATGGCCAACTATAATTAAATGAGTAAATTACTTAAAGTAACCACTTGGATATGTCAATACGATATTTAAATATAAAACTCTTCATTACCTATGATTTAAGACATTTATATTTAGAGATAATATTTAAATATATTTTCAGCATGAAGCTAACCATATTAAAACAAGCTGATCAAAATCACTGTTAGTGCTGTGCTTTAAATAAACCAAATTATATTTTACTGTTTAGTTACACTAACATACCAATGTTAGCCTTTCCAATTAGGCCAATAAATCTTAATAATTGTAAACAGTTCAGACTAAAAGGATGTAATTGAGTACATTCAGTTAACAATACTAACGATTGAGATTAAGTTTTGTTTAAGTATGGAAATGATGATAAGGCCTAACAATAATCAGCGTATGTTATTAGCCACATAAGATTAACTTAATAATAACTCTTAAATAGATATATAGATAAATAAGCATCTATGTTTTTAAATAAATTCTAACGAGCGTGAAAATCAACAGTTTCAATACTGCTTATTTCATCATCCATACAGAAATGTGGGCAGCCCAACACGCGGCCATGTTTCTCGATAGCCTCGACCTGTGTTTATTGTATATCGTAAAAGTAGGCTTTAAGTCATTCTAAAGGTGGTCTAGTTACCGAACAAAGGTGTTGATTTTCGGCTTTTTTTCCTCCGATCCGTCGCGGATGGCCTCAGTAGCATATTGTGATTTAGATTTGAAAAATACTAGCAACAGCCCTTCTTCACGCCGGCTCGCTCACATATAGCATCAATAGTGAGAGTGCCATAGCTGTTCTGCCACATTAAATCTAATATTGCTTGTAGCAAGCGTTCTTTGCCATCACTTTTGCGGCCCATTTCCAGTACCTATCAATACGTTGACATTATTGAAATTGACTATTATCTATTCGTCTCGATACGCTAATTGGGCCAACTATTTAACCTCATCTATAGAAACCGAAAACAATATAGCAGCTCCTATTATACCGGCAATTAATGAACCGAAAAGGATACCTAGTTTTGCTTGTTCAATTAAAGCGGGTTGTCCCTCAAATGCTAATACTGATATAAATAATGACATTGTAAAGCCTACACCCGCCAAAAAACCGATACCAATGATATGAGAAAATGTCACACCATCAGGCAATCTTACCGCACCTACTTTTAATCCCAACCAGGCAAAAAAGCTAATACCAATCCCCTTTCCTAAAACCAATGCGAGTATTATCGCCAGTGTGACCACAGTATCTTTAAATTCAGGAATGACCGTAGGTAACATTACGCCTGCATTTAAAAAAGCGAACAAAGGTAGAATAATCAAACTGACAGGTTTATCTAGTGTATATCCCCAGCGTAATATTGGCGCTGTCGTTTGCTTGGCAATATCTTCTGCCTTTACAGCCAGTGCGTGTTGCTGTTCATTTTCAAGGATAGGAGTATCTTCACTGTCTACGTCCTTAAAATCATGGATGACATTTTGCATTTTACGGCGAAACCAGATTTTGTTGGTATAAGGACGTGTCGGCACCATCATTGCGGCTAACAGACCTGCGGTGGTTGCATGTACGCCTGATTGAAGAATAAACCACCAAAGAAAAAAACCGCCCACTAAATAAAAGACAGGTTTCCTGATACCAAGAAGGTTTATAAAAAACAGAACTAATAGCGTGAGTCCCGCCCATAGAAGTGACTGAATAATAATTTGGTCGGTATAAAATAAACCAATAACAGCTACTGCTCCCATGTCATCTACAATGGCTAATCCAGTAAGAATAATGTAAGCCGCTCGAGGGGCTTTAGCGCCTAACAGTGTGAGAATACCTATCGCAAAAGCCGTGTCTGTGGCCATAGGCACACCCCAGCCTTGATAAGCGTTGGACGACTCACTAATCCAAATAATGCTTGAATATATCAGTGCCGGAAGCACCATGCCCCCCAGTGCCATAACAATAACTAATCCAGCATCTTTTAAATCGCTTAGCGCTCCGACCAAGCATTCATATTTAATTTCTAGCCCTAAAATGAAAAAGAACAACACCATCAAACCGTCATTGATCCAGTAATGTAATGAATGACTTATAGCCCAATCGCCAAGAGAAATAGTGAGCTCAAGTGTACTTAGGGCTTCATAACTGTGTTGCCATCCTAAATTAACCATAAGAATGGCTGCTATTGCTGAAACAAGTAATACGATTCCAGCTACGATCTGACTATTGATAAATGACTCAACAGGCAATGAGAACTTAAGAAAACCACGCTCTAATGGAGCATGATCACGATTTTCTTCCTTTATTTCGTAACTCATAACTTGTCTCCGCAACGTTACTGTGTGCTTTTCAACCACATAATGTGGCCAGATCCCTTTAAAATCAAAAGAGTAAACTGGTAATAATACGATACCATCTTTTTATCAACACGGCTTTGTATGCCGCTATTAGCGTTGAAACTCGATCCGAATTAACACTATGCTTTGCAAATCAGCGCTCAAGCCACAGTTAAGGACAAGTCGTAACCTGTTTAACAGGCTTAGATGGCCTCGACAACGATTCGGTATATTTACCATCACTTTGATTGCAACATGCACGTTAATATTGTTAGTGTGAGTGAACAGCTAGACATCAATATCAACCAATTAATGGAGTGCAACTAATGGGATCGCATAATACTGATCAACATAAGCACAGTATCGCTACTTTTGCAGCCTTAAAAACCGCTATCGCAAATGATGAAGAGCAGTTGGTAAAAGATTTATTAGCAAATGAACCGATGCAAGAGCTTGAGAAAAGCTATCTAATTGATTTAGCAAATATAAACAATAATCAAACTATCTTAACATTACTGAAAGATATCCCTGAAATATAGCTACAAGGTGAAATATAGCCTGTTAGTACTCGCTCTATTTAGATAACCATTTTCACTAAAGAGAATCGCCGCATATGGCGGCGCAACACTTATCTAAGCCATAGCTAAATATCATTTTTCACAGGCTTACTATTCACTTTCCTCTTCTCTTTTTTCGATAGTCGCGCTTAATTTTTGATATACACCAAGCGAAACAATCAAAATCGCTGATACCATAATAAGTAACGCCGGATAGAGTAAAAGGCTAAGGTCTTTCGTTCCTGCTTTGAATATAAACACCAGTCCTTCAATACTGACGGCGATGGTAATAATGACAATAATTTTTGTAATTGTTCTTCTTGCCTCTTTGGGATCTCGCAGCTCTTTATCCTTAAACACTTCTTCTTCCATCATGTACTGTGCAACATCGATAATCGCTGCAGCTATGATAATAGCGGCGACAGATTGAAGCATTAATGGAATAAATCCAGAGTCATACTCTATGCCAGAAATGACCTCGTAAATAGACCACAGCATAATTATCAAAGATAAGATGATAAGAGTGACAGCTGCGAACAGATGAACTCCAGCAAAAATCTTATTGAACAGTTTTTTCATATTTTTGACCTGTAATAATTTATCGACCAAGGTGGCTCATTGCGTTATTAATGTGCACGCATAAATGAGGTTATGTTATTCATCTAATACAGTGCTGATGACATTTACCTATGATGGAATTGCACTCACTTATCGGCACAAGCTTGATCTAGATAAGGTCACTATAGATTGAGAACAGATGGCAAAACATCATATGAACTCAAGTGAACACTAAGTTGACTGTAAATAACCAGAAAACATGGATAGACCCAATGGAGCTTGAAGAGGTCACTTAGTATTGCTTGCCTACCCTGTTAATCGTTCAAGGGTAACACACTCGAGTTTGTGAAGGGGTTACAGTAATAAAATGCAGTCACTTATCAAGGATTAGGATCTCCATTATGTTGTTTAAGACTCTATTTTCCAAAAATAAAAATGATCGTTAGGGCAATTGTTGTTTATCGCAAGTTAGCCTAATTCGACCTTACCACGGAAGCCACTTGCACTATTTTATTGGCTGGTAATAGTAAGCTTCCACTATTAATTGTAACTAAGCTATTTAGGTCGTCCAATGGAGAAGCTGTCATTAATGACTGGCGTGATTTATAGCTGTTATGGCGACCAAGATTAATAGCCCATTTAACAATCTGTAACGTATTAATCATTGGTCACCTTAATAGAGGATAGATATAATATAAATATCTTTAGTGCAACATGATTACTTAAACCTTGAACTCGCTGACTTAAATGCTGCACTGAGCGAATCCCAGGCGCTATCAATGCCGACTTTTACGTCTTCCCAAGCATCATCACTGGCTTTTTTAAGCTCATTAAGTTTTTTATTGGCAGATTGTTTCATCGACTCAAGTTCCTCTATTCTTTGATAGTATTCCAGTTGCTCATCAGCAGCTTTACCATCGGCTTTTGCTTTCAGTCTATCAATTTGGGCACTCCACTCATCGAGTTGCGCCTGCAATTTTTTTTCGTATGCTTGTTTCTTACTCATAATGATTGTCCTTTTTAATGACGTGGTTAAAACAGCTTTAACGACTGAAGTTTCTGCTTGATTTAAATACTTGGCTTCAGAATATTGGATTTTTATCCTGAAAATATACGTTAACATGCATGGCAACATAATGCTCATTTATGCCTCATTTGCCCTTGTATGATGCCACAGGGCGATCAAACATTATTTAATGGATCTATTTGTCATCCTTGAACGTAAAAACTAGCTCTTTCGAATTATCTCAAAGCAGTAATATGATCATTTTCTACGATGGCAATTGCCCACTATGCAGCATCGAAATGCAGCAACTAAAACATGCTGATATTCATCAAAAAATCATCCTTGAAGATCTTAATGCGCTCGATTTTAGTCTTCGATACCCAAGTATTGATGTCAATCAGGCAATGACGTATTTACAAGCACAAACACTATCGGGTGAGATGATTTACGGCCTTGATGTGACTTGTCAGGCGTGGGAGATTGTTGGAAAACATCGCTGGTTAAAACTTATCCGCTTACCCATCATTCGCTTATTTGCCGACCTTGGATATCGCTTTTTTGCAAAGTATAGGCATTCTATTAGTAAATTTTTAATGCCCAATTCAAGCTGTTCTAACGGCCAGTGTCATAGGAAACTAAAATCTGACAAACGATAAACACAAACGTGTTGCATGTAGCCAAAAATGCACACTCAGAAAAATTGATATCTAAAAAGTTAATCAGCCCATTAAGATTGATAGGGTGACACTATTTTACTGTTAAGGACTTCAAATGCATTTTACCCAAGAGCGCATAGACGCGCTTGATAAACACACCCGTACCCATTTAATTAATTCACTCTCTGGTTTTAAAAGCGCTAATTTAATTGGCACTCAAGACTCACAAGGCTTGACTAACTTATCTATTGTCAGCTCGGTGATACACCTAGGCGCAAATCCGCCGCTGGTGGGGATGATAGTGCGCCCACATACAGTACCTCGTCATACATTTGAAAATATTTTACAAACGGGTTGCTATACAATTAACCAAGTTAATCAATCAATTTATAAGCAGGCTCATCAAACATCAGCCCGTTATGATAAAGACGAGTCGGAGTTTGCGGTAACGGGACTAACACCTGAATACTTAAATAATTTTACCGCGCCATTTGTAAAAGAAAGTCGTTTAAAATATTCGGTAAAATTTATTGAGCATCAACATTTAGCCGTTAATGGTACTGAGCTGGTGATTGGTGAAATTATCGATGTGTATGTTGATGAAGCAGCACTTCAAAGTGATGGCTTTTTAGACTTGCAAGCAATAGACACAGTGGCGATTACAGGATTAGATAGTTACCACACTAGCAATAAACTTATGCGTTTACCCTATGCTAAAAAGTGATTCAGCTATGCATTCCGCCAAGGTAAAATAGCCTTTAGTCAGCAATAAACAATATGCTAATCAAACCGTAAATCGTAGATTAAAAGCAATGTAAGCAGCATATTGGCTAACATGCTGCTTACATTATTCAATCATTGCATGGCATAAAAAATCCCATTCAAATCGGTAACGATTTAAATGGGATCCATTAAATAAACCGGTACATTTTTACTGAGCTAAAAATTGTTGGTTAACCGCTTCCGCCATTAATTTTGGTGGGATCAAGCCTTGGCTCAACACAAAATTATTAAACGCTAAACGATCGAACTTGTCGCCTAGGGCTATTTCAACTCCGGCGCGGATCTCCAATAATCGTGATAAGCCATAAAAATAACTGCCAGCCTGGCCAGGCATTCTCATAGTGTATCGATCAACTTCTTGTTTTACAGCCGCTTCTGAAAACACCACATCGTTGCGTAACAATGAATATGCGTTTTCTTTTGTTGTCAGACCTAAGTTCAACATCGGGTCTAACATCGCGCGAGCATTACGCAATAACCTATGTTGCAGGGCAATAAGCTGTGCTTCAATAGGCAGGTACGGCAACATTTCCGCTTCGGCATACAATGCCCAACCTTCTACGTTAACGCTGTTAAAAGCATAATATACTCGTGCCAGTGAAACGCCCTGCTCCAACATGACCGCAAATTGTAATTCATGCCCAGGTCTGCCTTCATGGGCACTTAATGTATAAGCAACCGCATTAAAATTAAAGTCATCGTATGCAGCATCACCCGTTAATGCAGGGTTACCGGTTGTCAGAACAAATTGGCCTTGCTCACCAGTATTGCCAATAAACGGTGGCGGCAACATATGCGGCGCAGGACTACCTGCCGCTTCGGCATCACTTGCAAGTCGCATGATCATATCGCGTTTAGGTAAATCAACCACATGATGTTTACTGATCAAGGCCTCAAGTTTTTTATTGGTTTCACGATAATAATTTTCAATTTTATCCTTGGTTAATGATTCTTTTTTAAGTGCTTTAATCACGTCACGATAATCACTTGATGGCATATTAAATTTTTGTGCAACCAATGGCGCTAACGCCTGCATATTCGCTTTGGTTATCATGTAACTTGCTTTAGCGCGTTCAATTAACAACTCAGGGTCGATATCGATGCCAACGGTTTTGAGTTTTAAGGCATAAATTTCTTCGGGTAATCTAAAGTCATCTCGTGTGTTCGGAATAACCGTTTTTTCAGCCCATTGGCGATAGTCTTCAATTTGCTGCTTTAATAGCAACATATTCTCATCGGCTTTTATGAATTCATTTTGTTCAAATAACTGCTGTAAACCTTGTAATAAAGTGTCTGTTCTCGCTAGGGCTTGGTTAACTTCTTCTTTTGTCGGCCCAATTAACTTTTTGTTGGCTAACGCCGCTTCAAATAAGGTTTTGGCTTGATCCGTTAAGGCTGCTTGCCCTGTTTTGCCGACATAACACGCAAGACGGGTATTAGCCGCTTGTTTGCGAGTATCTGACATTTGATCATCTAATAATGCCGACACACCTCTGAATATAATCAGGGGGACATCAACCCAAGGCAGCATGTATTTATCGTCTAAATTACCCGCGGCAATGGTCTGATCAATATTGTCGATAATAATGTTAAGGTCTTGACGAACTGGCAATGATTTTTCAGTTTTCACCGCTTGTAGCAAGGTTTTCTTACTGGTTTCAAGCGTCTCTATATATTTATCTTGCTGTGCCTTAGTGATATTACTACACAGACTATCGGCTTCAGTAATCCCTATTGAACTGGCCATTTCTGGCTGAAATTGACTGGTTATCTGTATTTGTTTGTTTGTGTATTGATTACTGACATCAACCCAAGAGTTGGCTGATGACGTCAATGGAAATAAAGCGAGCAGTGGAATCACTGAAGTAAATATTTTACCTGACATCTGTTTAATCCCTTGTTATTTTTATTCTGAAGTTAACCATTATAGCCGAATTAAACCACGACGCGACATGCCATCAGTTAAGTTATCACCTTAAGCAGTATTAGATTATAAGCGTTAATTATCAATATATTACTTTGTATTTATGGTATCAATATCTTCGGTATTATTGTCTGGTTACAAATAAAAACACCGCAACCTATAAGGTTGCGGTGTTTAAGCAGAACGTTATCAGCGTTTACCGTTTACTTAAAAAGCAAAATCATCGCTGCTCAGTGCCATCATTGAGTCAACGCCATTTTGAATACATGCTGCATGGCCTTTTGCTCTTGGTAACATACGTTGCATATAAAACTGAGCGGTTTTTATTTTTGCTTCATAGAACGCTGTTTCACTTGTATCAGTAGCCAGTTTATCTTGAGCGACTTTTGCCATTTTTGCCCAGAAAAACGCTAAAGTTACATAGCCGGCATACATGAGGTAATCAACTGAAGCACCACCAATTTCATCAGGATTTTTCATCGCTTTAGCACCGATCAATACAGTAAGTTCATGCCACTCTTTTGCATAAATCATAATGGGTTTAATAAACTCTGCCATCGCAGGGTTGTCCATGTTCTGTTGGCAGAATGCGGTCACATCTTGAGAAAAAGGTTTTAACACTTCGCCTTGGCTGCCAATAATTTTACGTGCCAGTAAATCTAAGGCTTGAATACCGGTTGTGCCTTCATATATACAACTGATTTTGGTATCACGCATTAACTGTTCCATGCCCCACTCTTTGATAAAGCCATGGCCACCGAACACCTGAACGCCAAGGCTGGTACATTCAAAACCAAGTTCAGTGAGAAAGGCTTTTGCAATTGGGGTTAATAATGCCAATTTGGTCTCAGCATCCGCTTTAATTGCCTCATCTTTCTCAGCATGGCCGATATCCACTAACTGAGCCAAATATGAAATTAATGCACGGCCACCTTCGGCAATAGACTTTTGAGTTAGCAACATTCTACGTACATCTGGATGAACAATAATCGGATCTGCAGGGCCATTAGGGTTTTTAACCCCGCTAATAGAACGCATCTGTAATCGATCTTTGGCGTAAGCTAGCGCACCTTGGAAAGAAGCTTCTGCTGCGGCAACACCTTCACTCGCCACACCGATACGGGCTGCATTCATGAAGGTAAACATGCATTTAAGGCCGCGATTAGGTTCGCCAATTAAATGGCCTGTAGCGCCATCAAAGTTAATCACACAAGTCGCGTTACCATTAATACCCATTTTGTGCTCTATTGAGCCACAATTGACGCCATTTCTATCTGAAATGGTGCCGTCAATATTGACATTAAATTTAGGCACAATGAATAAAGATATGCCTTTATTGCCTTCTGGGGCGCCAGGAATACGAGCAATAACAATATGCACTATGTTGTCTGACAGATCGTGTTCACCCGCCGAAATAAAGATTTTAGTGCCCGTTAACGAATAGCTGCCGTCATCTTGACGTTCAGCCTTGGTGCGCAACATACCTAAATCTGTGCCACAGTGCGGCTCAGTTAAGCACATGGTGCCAGTCCACTTACCTTCAACAAGTTTGGGCATAAACTGTTGCTTTTGTGATTCAGTGCCGTGGGCTTCAATGGTGGCTAATGCACCATGACTGAGTCCTGGGTACATGGCAAAACTATGATTCGCACTGGAAAATAGCTCAGCGATACTAATATTTAGCGAATGTGGTAAACCTTGACCACCAAATTCTTCAGACTGAGATAATGTTGGCCAACCGCCTTCTACATACTGGGCATACGCCTCTTTAAAGCCATCAGGTGTGGTGACCGCGCCGTCTTTCCATGTACAACCCTGCTGATCGCCAATTTGATTTAATGGCGCAACAACCTCTTCTGTTAGTTTTGCAGCTTCATTGATAATGGCATCAACCATATCAATAGTCGCATCTTGATAGCCTAAATGCTCATAGTGGCCTTCACAGCCGAGCAATTCTTGCATCACAAACTTAACATCACGAATGGGGGCTTTGTATTCAGGCATTGTTGCTCTCCAACTATTATCTATAAGTGTTAGGGGCTGTTAATCTTTTGTGGCTAAATTTTATTTAACACAGACGGCTAATGGTTTATTTAAGCATATAGAACAAATGTTAGACAGAAAGTCTCTAAATAAGTAATACCTTATGAAAACCTGATTTATATAAAAATAAACCCTCTCGATTAGCCACTCCCAGATACCGGTGTGAAGAGTCGCTTATGTAGATAGATGAAGACATCTAACAAGCTCCGCCTTAACTATCATTGCCGGTAACGTCTGCAAAATTTATCTCAAAAAAAACAACAACCTCTGCGATTAAGTGATTATTTAAATGATTTTCCATATAAATAACCCGTCATATTACTGATGCTAAAGTAACAAGATGTATTATCCAAATGCATATTAATTATAGCTACACATTCACCTTGCTAATAGTACCTCTAGCTTAACAAGCCAATGGCACAATATTGCGCATTAATCTTGATCACTTGCCCGATAGTTTACTTGTCTACTGTGCCTTTGTGGCGCGACTTGCACATATATAGCAGCTTTATTAGCCTATAACAGTGCACTATTCATTATGCGAATAGTTCATTATTAAAATAATCGATTGGTTTAATTTTAATACAGCATCTAGCATCGTTTGGAGCTAAATTAGCATAGTCGTAGGGTTTTATTTGAGTAAAGAGTGGGCAAGACTGGGATCAATCTTAATGTTCTTCCCTGTGGTTATTGACTCATACTGTTCTACGAAAATGATCGTTGAGATTATCAATAACAATGCTTAATCGTGGAGCAATACCATTTTCCCTCAATGAATCAACAAGCTTGTGCCTGGATTAAAATATACATTTTAAAACAATTCAAAATCCAACCAATGAGAGTATCAAACATGTCTATAGAATCGATATTACAACAGCGAACTTCAGTAAGAGCCTTTGTTGACCAACCTGTGGCAGATGACACATTACAGAAAATTTTCGCCAGTGCGCAACTTTCCCCGTCCAATTGTAATGTGCAACCATGGCAAGCTTGTGTGGTATCTGGGGCAACTAAAGATAAACTGAAACAACGATTGATAGAAACTTTGATGAGCGGCGCATCACCAAACCCTGATTTTAATTGGTTACCGCAATATCAAGGCATTCATCGTGAGCGTCAATTTGGTTCAGCTAATGCGTTATACAGTGCAATTGGGGTCGCACGCGAAGACAAAAAAGCCCGTCAAATGGCCATGTTACGTAATTGGCAATTTTTTGATGCGCCACATGCGGTGTTTTTTACCATGGATAAATACTTAGACATTATGGGGGCTGTCGACTTAGGTATTTATGCACAAACGTTATCGCTTGTCATGGCAGAACATGGCATATCAAATTGCATGCAAGGCGCGCTAGGACAATTTCCTGATCCTGTTAGAGAAATACTTAACCTGCCAGATGAACGCGGAATTTTGTTTGGCATGTCTTTTGGTTATGCCGATGACAGCGCTGCGGTAAATAACACCAGAACAGACCGTGAGTTGCTTGAGAATTCAGTTACATTCTTCCAATAAAGCATCATCTGTACCGTTTAACTAGGCCTCAATAGGCCTTAATTTGTGCTGAGATTGAATATGAAGCTAATGCATCAGTATATTGCAGTGGATAAGGTCAATATACATTATGTTGAAACTGGCCATATGTCCGAAACAAAACCCTTATCGACCATGGTATTTTTACATGGTTTTCCTGAATATTGGGGCTCATGGCAAAAACAGTTAGACTATTTTTCAGCTCACTATCATGTTATTGCGCCTGACTTACCCGGATATAACCTAAGTGATAAACCCAGTGATTTAGACTTTTATACTGTCCCCAATTTAATCGCGTTTATCGCTCAGTTTATTGCAGCCATAAGCCCTACAGAGCCTGTCATTTTGGTTGCTCATGATTGGGGCGGCGCTATAGCCTGGCCATTAGCCGCTTTTTATCCTCACTTAATAAGCAAACTGATTATTCTTAATGCCGCTCATCCGAGTACCTTTACCCGAGAGATGATCAATAACCCTATTCAACGACAAAAGAGTGCTTATATTCATCAGTTGATTAGTCCATCAGCTGAAACATTATTAATCGAGGATGATTATCGCTATTTAACTGAAAAAATAATGGTTAGCTCACAAGAGGCAATTTTTACTGAACAGGTTCTCGCACGTTACAAAAAAGTGTGGGGCCAATACGGAGCCATTAATGGCATGCTGCAATACTATCGAGCTATGCCACAATTAGCACCCAACGACACAGATGATGGCATTGAAAAAGCATTAGCTGATGAGACGTCAATCATCACAAGGCAAATCAAAAAGACGGCTGACATAAGGATCCCCAATATTCGAATTAATCAGCCAACGTTAGTGCTTTGGGGTGAACAAGATTTAGCGTTCGTTAACGAAACCCTCAATGACATTGAGCGCTATGTTGCAGATTGCACAATTAAACGTTTTGCAAATACCAGTCACTGGCTGCAACATGAAAGACCCGCTGAAGTGAATCGCGCCATTCATGCATTCGTCAATCAACCAAGTTTACCTATGAGTCACTTGCATGAGCACTTACATGACTGAAGACTCAAAATAGCGAGTATCAAGCCATCGTTATTATTCAATATGGATAACGAATGAGTCACATGCCGTAATCTAGACACTAATGCTGCGGGCAAAGTAGAAAATATCATTTATGCCAACGCCTTAGGCAATGACCATGCTATTTACTGGCAGGTTTTTAGTTGCTATGTTGGGCATAACATATTGATAGCAAGGCTAGGTATAAACAAACAACAATTAAAGGCCTTAGGGGCAAATATACCGATTACCCTTGCCTAGCCCATTAAACTAAATTATTGTTTAATAAACAATTAGCAACCATATTCCAGGTGAAAAATGCAATTAATTAACGTCACAATTGAAGACAATGTCCATATCATCAGTTTGAACAATGGCAAGGTAAATGCAATCTCACCAGAGGTGATAGCACAGATTCATGCCGCCCTAGACGATGCTGAACAGCAAGCTGCTGTGGTGGTGATAACTGGCCAAGCAGGAATATTCTCAGGCGGCTATGACTTAAAAACAATGAAGCAAAGTTCAGATTCTGCCATTGCCCTTGTGACTGCGGGCTCCGGCTTGGCATACAGAATGTTGGCGTTCCCTACTCCGATCATCGGCGTGTGTACTGGTCATGCAATCGCCAAAGGGGCATTTTTATTACTCAGTTGTGATTATCGTATTGGTTGTACCGGTGACTTTAAAATTGGCTTAAACGAAGTCGCTATTGGCATGACAATGCACCAAGCTGGAATTGAAATTGCCCGAAATCGCATTCCACAAAACTACCTCAGCCGTGCAGTGATCAATGCTGAGCTTTTTGCTCCTGAATCTGCTGTGCTTGCAGGATTTCTTGACCAAGTGGTGCAAGCAGACGTTCTCATGAGCACAGCAATGAGCGTTGCTAAACACATGCAGACGCTCAATATGAAAGCTCATCATGGTACTAAACTAAAAGAGCGCCAAACAATACTCGCGTCACTCAGTGATGCAATCGAGCTGGATAAGCAAATCACATTGAATCTATAAGGATATAGTCATGACTTCAGAGCAAGAGTACAACACGCTAACCGTCAATATTAGCCATAAAGTGGCCCATATCGTCCTAAACAGACCTGACTCGTTGAATTCAATGAACGTCGATTTTTGGCATGAGTTCCCAAGGGTTATTGATGATATTAATAATAAATCAGCAGCTCGGGCGATTGTTATTTCATCAACAGGTAAACACTTTAGTGCTGGTATGGATTTGGCCGTATTCAGTGCCAATGGCCCAAACGACAATATCGAGTTAGGCCGAAAACACGACCAACTACGTCGATTAGTGCTAAAGCTACAAGACTGTTTTAGTGTGTTAGAAAAGGCTCGCATGCCTGTATTAGTGGCGATTCAAGGCGGCTGTATTGGCGGCGCGGTTGATATGGTTACCGCCGCCGATTGCCGCTACTGCACACAAGATGCGTTTTTCAGTATTGAAGAAACCAAACTCGGCATGACTGCTGATGTTGGTACGTTACAGCGTTTGCCTAAGTTGATTTCAATCGGTCTAGTGAAAGAGCTAGCTTATACGGGTCGCAGAATGCCAGCAGAAGAAGCTAAACAAGCCGGTTTGGTCAATCAAGTGTATGACGACCAACAAACGATGATCACCGCAGTATTAGCCATAGCAGCCGAGATCGCCGCCCGCTCGCCTTTAGCGGTAACAGGCTGTAAAGAGATGATTAATTATGCCCGCGATCATAGTGTTCAAGACAGCTTACAATATATGTCGGTCTGGCAAAGCGGCATGTTCCAACCACAAAACGATATGATGGAAATATTCACAGCTAAAGCCCAAAATCGTGCGCCAGAGTTTGCCGAGCTAACGCCCATTGATCCGATTAAAATATTCTAAATATTGGGGAATACTGTGCTATTTGCGCTTAAATAAAATGTAGAGTGAATTTATTTGAATCAAATCACACCGCAAATAGCCCAAACATCTATCAGAGACATTATGACAAAACCACTGATAAACCTAGTTCATGCTAATGGCTTTCCAGCGGGAAGCTATAAAACATTATTAGCAGAATTTACTCGCGATTATCGCACCGTAGCCCATGATCAGTTTGGGCATAACATCCTCTATCCGATACACAGCAACTGGCAACATCTAGTTACAGAACTCGTTGAATTTATAAGAAAGCAGGATGAAAAAGTCATTTGTGTCGGCCATTCTTTTGGCGGAGTCATTTCTTTTATCGCAGCTTGCCAGCATCCGGAATTGTTTCGCGGTTTAGTGATGTTAGATCCACCTGTGGTGACTGGCGCATTGTCACATTTACTGAGTTTTATCAAACGTACACCGTATATTGATAGGCTATCTCCTGCTGGTAAAGCCAAAACTCGCCAAAATCACTGGCCAGAAAAAACAAACTTGGTTGATTATTTTTCACATAAGTCATTATTCAAAAACTTCGACTCTCGTTGCTTGCAAGACTATGTGCATTCTGGCGCAGTTTCACGTAACAAGCGTTTAGAATTAACCTTCTCACCGGCTGTCGAAGCAGATATCTTTAGGCACTTACCGACTAACTTAGTGACATATAAAAACAAACTAAAGGTGCCCGCAAAACTGATTTATGGTGAAAAGACGACCATCTTCCCGATTAAACATTTTGTTCGATTTGCCAAACTTAACGACATCGAATTAATGACGCTACCTAACGGCGGCCACATGTTCCCGCTAGAGCAGCCAGAAAATACTGCTGCGATGATCAAAAATATTATTAAGGATTGGTAAGCGTAGGCCATTGATAATGTTAGTCTATTGATAATTTTAAGATGTTGATAATAGTCGATTATCGATAACATGGTTGATAAAAATCAATGTCGATAAACTTGTGAATGAACTTCATAGTGATTGTCGTAAAAACATTGATAAAAGTACTAAGATTACCTTGTTGATTAACAATGCTATTGCATAAAGGGACCCTCAATATGATTAAGCCAATTACCTTATTAACTGCTTTAACGTTGGGGATGAGTCTCTCTTGCCCATCACAAGCATTACCTTTAGATAGAATTCAATTACCCCAAGGCTTTAGCATCGATATCTACGCTGAAAATATTGAAAATGCTCGTCAAATGGCACTAGGCGATAACGGCACTGTATTTGTTGGCAGCCGTAAAGCGGGTAATGTCTACGCACTTATTGACACTAATCATGATTTTAAAGCGGACAAAAAAATCATAGTTGCGACCGATTTATTTATGCCCTCAGGGATAGCGTTTCATCAAGGCAGTTTATATGTCGCAGAAGTAGATAAAATCTGGCGTTACCCTGATATTGAAAAGTCATTACCCACCATCCCTAAAGCAGAATTAGTGTTTGATAAACTGCCGAATAAATCACACCATGGTTGGAAATTTATCGCCTTTGGCCCCGACGGTAAATTGTACGTTCCTGTAGGTGCGCCATGTAATGTGTGCGAAAGTGAATTGCCTTTTGCCAGTATTCTAAAATTGGACCCAGACTCTCAACTTACAGATAACCAACTAACAGGTAGTCAACAAACACAGACCCAGAAAGCAGGCTCTACACAACAAGACTCTATGCAAACCACCATAGTCGCGCAAGGTGTACGTAACAGTGTTGGCTTTGATTTTCACCCTGTCACTGGCGAATTATGGTTTACCGATAATGGCCGTGACATGATGGGCGATGACCTACCCGATGATGAGCTAAACCGCGTCAGCCAAACCGGCCAACACTTTGGTTTCCCTTATGTTCACAATAACAATATCGCGGATCCCGAATTTACCAATCCAGAGATTGCCAAACTGAATACACCGCCAGCATTAACCCTTGGCGCTCATGTCGCGGCATTAGGCATGGAGTTTTATCAGGGCCAGCAATTTCCTGCTGAATATAAAAATACCATCTTAATCGCGCAGCACGGGTCGTGGAATCGCAGCAATAAAGTCGGCTATCGCATCATGAAAGTGGTGCTAAATGGTAATACGGTGAGCGACTATTCACCTTTTGCTACAGGCTGGCTCAATGGTGAACAAAGCTGGGGACGCCCAGTAGATGTGATGACTCTGGCAGATGGCTCGATCTTGGTATCAGATGACTTTGCCAATGCCGTGTATCGAATTAGTTATACCAAGTAGTAAAAGCTATGCGTTATGCTTTAGCTGTACGACTGGAATACAGTTTGATCGCTATCAAACTCCCTCTTGGATATTTATAAGCGAAGGAATCTACTCATTTATGGACAGATGATTGCTAACAGCCTTCTCGTCGTCCCAACTCTCACGTCGTCCCGGTAATGTTTTTTAGCCGGGATCCAGGTGTTTGTCTTATATTTTGTATTTTATACTTATGGCCTACGGCCATATATCCGACTCATAGTAGGCAGAAACGCATGTCATACATCTATTTCATTAAATAGCAGCAGATTTAATGCCACCAACTATCTGCTCCACCACTAAATTTGCCCATGCATTATAAATCGGTGCTCCTGGATGAAACCCATCTGTGGCCATGACTTGGCGCATAAATTCAAGCATGGTGATATCGGGTTGTGGGTTGTCTAACGGCAGTTTAATTAATCTAAAGGCTGTAGTGGGATCGATATGTTGATTTATAGGCATAGCGCCTTGCAGATCAAGTTTAATTAATAATTGCTGTAATTTACGATTAAATTGATTGGCGCGCTGGCCTAAGCTCCACCGAAGTGGATTAGGCAAAACAGGAAATAACCCCAGTGGCGGTAACGCCGTCACTAGTATCAATTTGGGTTTGTACCGCTGAGTAATGAGCTCTAACAACTGTTTTTGTTGCTGCAGCCACTTATCGCAACTGATTGATGAAGTAATGTCATTGACACCCAGTGATGTAACAATAACATCATAGTGCTTTTGGCCGAGGATTGGATGGGCTGTATCAATGCGTTCATGTAAGGCTTGTAACGTGGTGGCTGTCGTCGACCCTGTCTTAGCAAACAATGCATAACTAAATTCGAGTTGAGGGCTTAATTGCTCAATAATCTGTCCCAATAAAGCGTGTTGTTGATTAGTCACTCCAACGCCTGCAGCAGCTGAGTCACCTAAAATAAGCAAGCTTAACGCAGGATTCGATCCAGTTTGCCCAACTCGTTCACCCTCGGGTTCAGGCAACCTTGGCGTAGTACGGCGAACCTTAAGTCCCTGAAACACTAATACTGGGGCCAGCATGATAGAAATTCCTTGATGTAACATTACGTCTCCCTTTTACTCAACCAACGACAGATACCGCAGTAAACTAAACCATTCATTTTGCTAATGGAATACCGTAACTAGTTTGATTAAATTTTCGATAGCTGACCAACACCTAAAGATTTAATGACAAAATGGTAAAAATCATCAAATGGTTTATAGATTAACACTAAATAAAGGGTCTAGACGGAACATTACAAAGGCAAACAAACTCAGCTAAGGCCATGATTTACTCTATATCATTAATAGAACCTGCCTGTATGGCATATGACATCAATAGATAATTTCATTTTAAGGTTAGATCACGTAAACTACGCGCTGTTTTTTAAGTCTCTTTTTTAGGTAAATCATGATCCGTTTAAACCAAGTAAAATTGCCTCTCGACCATAATGAAGATGCACTCCAAGAAGTGGTGTTGCAAAGGCTCTCTATTTCAGCGGATCAGCTGGTTGACATCCATATATTTAAGCGTGGCTACGATGCACGCAAAAAGAACTTAATTTTCTTAATTTATACCTTGGATGTGACCTTAACCAATGTAGACGAAGCACAGTTATTAGCATCAGTTGCTGATGATCATAACATTCGTGTATCGCCTGATACCGATTATAAATATGTCGCTTGTGCACCTGAAGGGTTAACCGAACGTCCAATCGTGATTGGCATGGGACCTTGTGGTTTATTTGTTGGGCTGATGTTAGCGCAAATGGGCTTTAATCCTATTATTTTAGAACGCGGTAAATCAGTGCATGAACGCGCTAAAGATACCTTCCGCTTTTGGCGTACCAGCGAGCTCAATACCGAATCAAATGTGCAATTTGGTGAAGGTGGTGCTGGCACGTTTTCGGATGGTAAGTTGTACAGCCAAGTGAAAGACCCAGGTTTTAAAGGCTTAAAAGTAAAACAAGAATTTGTTGCCGCCGGTGCACCTGCTGAAATCATTTATGTGAGTAAACCCCACATTGGTACCTTTAAATTGGTCACCATGGTAGAAAAAATGCGCCGTGAGATCATTCGCTTAGGCGGTGAAATTCGCTTTGAAACCCGCGTCGATAAAATCAATATTAGCGATCGCCAAGTTACTGGTGTCACCCTTAATAATGGCGAAGTACTGCATTCTAAGCATGTGATTGCGGCAGTAGGCCACAGCGCCCGTGATACCTTCCAAATGTTACATGACCAAGGCGTGTTTATGCAGGCGCAGTCATTTTCAATTGGGTTTCGTATTGAACACAAGCAAGAGATGATCGATAAAGATCGCTTTGGCATCAATGCCGGCAACCCTATTTTGGGCGCGGCTGATTATAAATTAGTCCATCATTGTAAAAGCGGCCGCAGTGTTTACAGTTTCTGTATGTGTCCAGGTGGTGTTGTTGTGGCGGCAACGTCTGAAGAACACGCAGTGGTAACCAACGGTATGAGTCAATACTCGCGCAGTGAGCGTAATGCCAACAGTGCCATTGTAGTGGGCATAGATCCTAGTGATTTTGATAACGATCCACTACAAGGTATTGCACTACAACGTAAACTAGAGCGTCATGCATATGTTATGGGCGGCAGTAATTATGATGCTCCGGCACAAATGGTTGGCGACTTTTTGGCAGCAGGATCAGGATTACCGTTCGAAAATGTCGAGCCGTCTTACAAACCTAATGTCAAAATGACTGATTTAAGTGATGCATTACCGAAATTTGCCATCGATGCTATCCGTGAAGCCATTCCTGCCTTTGGTAAAAAGATCCGTGGTTTTGACAGTAAAGATGCCATGTTAACGGGCGTTGAAACTCGCACCTCTTCACCAGTGCAAATTAAACGCGGCGCAGATTTCCAAAGTATCAATACCAAAGGCTTATACCCAGCGGGTGAAGGTGCGGGTTACGCTGGTGGGATTTTATCGGCGGGTATCGATGGCATTAGTATTGCCGAAGCCGTCGCTTTAGACATGATAAAAGCAATGAAGAACAGTTAAGCGAGTCTGTGCTTTAACTGTATATAGAGCCTATCGACTCATAGCATCATGTGATTCATATCCGTTAATAAAAACAGCAGCCTAATTGGCTGCTGTTTTTATTGTTAGCTAATGTCTTTAATTGCCCGCCCAATACCATCCACAGTGAGTGGGTACATTTTATTGCCAACAAGCTGCTGGATAATGGCAATAGAATGATGGATCTGCCAGTGATTTTCAGGTTGCGGGTTTAACCATGCGACCTTATTGAAATGGCCTAGCAATCGATTCATGTATTCAATACCTGGTTTTTCATTCCAGTGTTCAACACTGCCACCTTTAGCAATAATCTCATAAGGTCCCATGGTGGCATCGCCGACGAAAATCACTTTATAGTCAGATGAAAATGTTCTGATAATTTCTTCAAGATCGATGGTTTTATCAAAGCGGCGGTTGTTGTCTTGCCACAGTTGATCGTAAACACAGTTATGAAAATAGAAAAACTTTAAATGTTTAAATTCGCTGTGGGCCGCGGAGAACAGCTCTTCGCAAGTATGGATATAATCATCCATCGAGCCGCCAATATCGAAAAACATCAGCACTTTAACGGCATTATGGCGTTCTGGCTCCATATGCACATCTAACATGCCACCATTTTTAGCGGTTGAGCTAATCGTAGTATTGATGTCGAGCTTTTCACTGGCGCCGGTACGAGCAAACTTTCTTAGCTTTTTAAGGGCTAACTTGATATTACGGGTGCCTAATTCGCGATCTTGGTCGAAATTTTTAAATTCGCGCTTGTCCCATACTTTCACGGCACTGTTATTACGATTTTTATCTTGGCCGACTCTGATCCCTTCGGGATGATAACCATAAGCCCCAAAGGGTGATGTACCACCTGTTCCGACCCATTTATTACCGCCAGCATGACGCTTTTTTTGTTCTTCCAAACGCTCTTTTAACGCCTTCATTAACGCTTCAAGGCCACCAAGTGATTTGAGTTGATCCTTTTCTTCTTGGCTAAGGTGTTTTTCGAATTCTTTTCTGAGCCAGTCTTCCGGCAAGATCTTATCGAAAATATCAATACTCTCTATGCCGTTAAAGTACTCAGCAAAAGCCTTGTCATATCTGTCGTAGTGTATCTCATCTTTAACCATGACGATTTTGGCAAGGTTATAAAAATCGTTTACGTTGGCAAAAATCAGCCCTTTTTTGAGCAAGGCAATAAGATCTAATAGCTCGCGTAAGCTACAAGGCACCTTGTGTTTTTTTAGGGTAAGAAAAAAATCAATAAACACTGTTAAATCACCTGTTTCTACGACTCATAAAGGCCAATTTTTCAATCAGTGAAACGTCTTGCTCATTTTTTAACAGCGCGCCAAACAAGGGAATAATATCTGATTTATTATCCAGTAAGATGTCTTGTGAGATGTCGTCGGAAATCAGTAGCTTAAGCCAATCAATTAATTCTGATGTTGAGGGTTTTTTCTTAATGCCATTGACTTCGCGTAAATCAAAAAACACCTCTAGTGCTTGTGTTAATAAAGCTTGTTTAACATCAGGATGATGCACATCGATAATTTTTTCCATTTCAGCTTTAGTAGGAAACTTAATGTAATGGAAAAAACAGCGCCTTAAAAAAGCATCAGGTAACTCTTTTTCGTTATTTGAGGTGATGATAATGATGGGCCTTTGTTTGGCCTTAATCACTTGTTGAGTTTCATAGACATAAAACTCCATTTTATCGAGTTCTTGCAGTAAATCATTTGGAAACTCAATATCGGCTTTATCGATTTCATCAATCAACAATATCGGTCTTTGCTCTTCCTCAAACGCCTGCCACAACTTACCTTTTACGATATAGTTGCCAATATCATGCACGCGAACATCACCTAACTGACTGTCGCGTAAGCGCGATACAGCATCGTATTCGTAAAGCCCTTGTTGCGCTTTAGTGGTCGATTTAATGTGCCATTGGTACAGTTTGCAATTGAGTGATTTAGCTAACTCTTCGGCTAACTGGGTTTTACCGGTTCCAGGCTCGCCTTTGATTAATAATGGTTTCTCTAATGAAATGGCCGCATTTACCGCCATGGTGAGGTCGCTGGATGCAATATAATTCTGTGTACTTTTAAACATGCTCTACCTTTTCATTGATTTCGTTTGGCGCTAATAGCATTTACCAGCAGCAAAATATTAATTGATATCAGTTTTATCGATTGTAACAAAAGCCCGCTGGCTTAGTTAGGACACTTTGTACTTAGCGCCCTTCTTTTAACACTAAAGTGATAGCAACTGGCGTACCATTAAATGCTGCATTCCCCGTGAGCATATCAACTCGACTGGCATCTGTTAAATCATTAATGCTCACGCCTGGCTGAGTGGCGGCAACCGACATGTTTGTGCCCTGCTGATTATGGCCCCAACCTTGGGGTATGGTCACCACACCCGCTTGAATATCATCGGTGAGGACCACTTCAATATCAATTTGGCCCACTGCAGAACTGACCGTCACTAGCTGGCCTTGTTCAATACCCATCTGGTGCGCATCTTGTGAATTCATTTCTAAAGTACAAGGATTTTTACCTTTAATGAGCCGTGCTGAATTTTGGGTCCAGGTGTTATGGCTTTTAACCAGTCGACGCCCAATTAATTCAAATGGATAAGCCAGATCGCGCGAAACTGCTGTCATCACAGCTTGCAATCGGGGCAAATCATCACTAAATACTTGCGGAAACAGATCGATTTTGCCGTTAGCGGTTTTAATTCGTTCTGCTAAACACGGCATTAATGGGCCGATATCGATACCGTGAGGGTTATCGATTAACCTTTGTAAACTCATGCCTTGCTCGCCATAGGGGCCTTGTTTGAGTTCCATATCCAAAATGATTTCGGGAGTGATTTTTTGCATTGGATCATCTGCTGTAATATTAAGCATTCGCGCAGAAATTTCTTTGAGTATTTGCCAGTCGCTACGTTGATCGACTTGTTTTTCAAACAATGGCGCTGAGTATTTAACTGTGTTTCTAACCGAGAATGAGTTAAAGAAAATATCAAAGTGCGAATTCTCAACGCCCGTGGTGCCCGGCAGAATAATGTCGGCATATTTAGTGGTTTCATTGAGGTAAATATCGACCGAAACCATATAATCTAAACCTGCGAAGGCTTGGGCTAATTGATGACCACTGGGGGCAGACAATACCGGATTTCCAGCAACGGTTATCAAGCTTTTAATCTGCCCTTCTCCCGGTGTTTGTATTTCTTCAGCCAAAGAAGCAACCGGAAACTCACCATTAAAAAATGGTAACTTACGCACTCGGGTTTGATGCTGACCAAACGAACTTTGATGGCCGACTTTATGGTTACGCAGTAAATCAAAGGCCGGTTGTGGAAACATGGCACCACCGGCGCGATCAAAATTGCCTGTGATTATATTGAGTACATTGGTAAGCCATAAACATAAGCCACCAAATGTTTGCGTAGATGCTCCCATGCGGCTGTAACACACAGCGGAATCTGCCAACAACATATCATCGGCTAAGGTGCAAATGGTACTGGCATCAATGCCGACTATGCTTGCAACCACATCGGGTGAGTAGGTTTTGGCAAGTTTAGCAACATCATCAAGCCCCTCTACTAAGTGTTCTAAATGGCCTAAATTAACCTTGTTACGCTCAAACACACAATGGATCAAAGCGAGCAGTAATAAGGCATCTTTTTCTGGGCGAATAAACAAATGTTGGTCGGCAATTTTAGCGGTACGGGTTCTACGAGGGTCAACCACGACAATTTTGCCGCCACGCTGTTGAATAGCCTTCATACGGCCAATAACATTGGGCGCTGTCATCATACTGCCATTGGACACCACAGGATTAGCCCCTATGATCAACATAAAGTCAGTTCTATCAATGTCGGGGACCGGGATTAACATACCAGCGCCGAACATAAAGTTAGCCGCGACATGATGCGGCAATTGGTCAGCAGAGGCTGAACTAAAACGATTTATTGTGCCAAGTGACTTCAAAAAAGGCTTGAGGAATAGCGCATTCCCCAGACTATGGGCATTGGGATTACCGAGATAAACGGCTAACGAATTTTTCCCGTGTTGCTGTTGAATGCTTTTAAACCTAGCGACTATCTCGCTAAAAGCGTCATCCCAACTAATAGCTTGCCAACCAGAAGCGGTTCGTTTTATCGGCGTTTTTAAGCGATCTTTATCAGTATAGAAATCTTCTAAAGCAAGTGCTTTAGGGCAATTATAACCTTGGCTAAAGGGATCAAGTTGGTCACCTTTAATCGAGATGATTTGTTTATCTTGATGGACAATTTCCAAGCCACACATGGCTTCACAAATATTGCAATTTCTATAATGGGTATTCATTTCGCTCATATATATCGCCTGACTTGGATGGGTGAACACAAGGTTATTTAAAGATTAAAATAAATCTTCAAGCCATTTCTTGGCACTGCCAAGCACAACCATAGCGTTAAGTTTAAACAAGGCAAATGTATCGCCATCTTGCAGTTCTGGTTCACCGCAACGCGGGTCCGAACGCTGCAATGCACCTGTCATACTGCGATCTATCGGGATAGGCTCGCAACCATGACCTGATTCACAAACAAAATCCCACTTTTCAGCTGCAGGTAAATGGCAAGTAAAACAGTTACCGCCAAAACGGTTATTCACATCAGTGAATCCACGTTTAGTGATAGTTGAGCCTTGTTCATCGACTTCTAATTCAAAAAACTCCCAGTCACCGGTGGCAGGAAAAGTGCCCGCTTCGCGTTTAACCATTACTTCAGTAGGCACTAACTGCACCACAGAACCTTCAGGATAAACTGCACCTTCAGGATTATTAGCAACAGCTAAAGTACCTTGAGTATTACCAAGCAGGTTATCAACATAAAAATGGCGAACAGGTGTCATATCTCTGATGCAATTAAAGCTATTATCATCAATATTGCTGACTTGGTTTGCCGCGTTAATCGAAAACGCTGCAGCCGTTAACAGCACCGAACTAATGCTAATAACAATACGTTTATTGCGCTTGTTCATAGTCAATCCCTTTGACAGCATGGTGGTAATGGCACCCGCCACCATGCATGTTGAGTGAAGGTGAATTAATTGAAGGATGATTTTATAATTTAACGATGAGCTTGCCTTTGTTTTGACCAGTGAAAAACAAGTTTAAGCCAGTGATGGCCGACTCAAGTCCAATTAATACATGGGCGCGATGTTTAATCTGCCCTTTCATGACATAAGGGGTTAATTTTTCGAGTAATGCCGGTACATCACCAAAATGATCTGGCATAGTAAAGCCTTGGATAATGAGCCTTTTTTTAATTACCTGCACCCAGCTTGGGCCTAAATCAGGTACCGCTTTGGGATAATCAGCAATCATGCCACACACCACAATACGCCCATGTGGATTCATTTTGGCAAACACATGATGCTGGATAGGCCCACCAGTGTTTTCAAAATACACATCAACACCATCAGGGGTTAATTCAGCCAGTTTTGCTGCTAAATCATCGGTCTTGTAATTAATCGCACCATCGAAACCTAGCTCGTTAATTATCCAATCCGCTTTTTCATCACTGCCGACTACGCCAATGACTCTTAAGCCATCAGCTTTAGCCAGTTGACCCACAATCGATCCTACAGAACCCGCGGCACCAGAGACTACAATGGTTTCACCTTTTTGTGGCTTTCCTACGTTGAACAGTCCTTGTGTCGCCGTTAACCCAGGCAAAGCAAATACCGATAAAATAGCTTCATCGGGTAATGGCGCCGTCACTTTATGCAAACCCGCACCATTACTTAGAAAATATTCTTGCCAACCCATCATCCCCATCACTCGGTCGCCAACCGTAAAGTCAGGGTGGTGACTTTCGACAACTTCACCTATGCCAGAGCTGCGCATAACCTCGCCCAAGGTGACAGGAGGAATATAACTTTCGTTATCTGGGCTCATCCAACCAAACATGGCCGGATCAAGTGACATATGATGTTGCTTAACTAAAAACTGCCCTTGTGCCACTGCCGGCATTGGCTTTTCGACAATTTCAAATAATTCTGGGCCAATTGGGCCACCTTGAGGACGGGCGACTAAGTTAATGGCGGTATAGGTACTCATATTTGATTCCCTTTATATGTGAGTGAATATCAATAATCGATCTCTAAAAATGATGGCAAATGATGGATTAACCTTGTCACCTGATGAGTTGCTTGATGCTTTTTATACTGTTGATATTTTGCGTTTGATAGAAGTGTTTAAAGTGCTGGGCAAGTTTTTCACTTTCAACAAAAACCTGTCGCCAGTATTGGATCCGTTGAGCAGGTTTCATTTCAACAAAGTCTTTGCGATCAGGGATTTTATGATAAGGCAATGAATCAATAAATTCAGCTGATGGACACAATAATACTGTGTTGTCGTAATGTTCTAGCCTGACTTTTCGAGATAAGTTTTTGTCAAACCAGCCCGCCTTTAAGCTGGAACTGAAATGAGGATAAAGAATTAGCCCCTCATTTTTAATTTGAAAATCAAAATGATAATCAATGATGCCGCCATCACGATACATGCCAGGAGGACAATCTGCAATGTTGTTTATCCCTTGCATCACCAGCGGAATTGAGCCAGATGCCAACAATGCCGTTTTGATATTGTGTAGGCTTAGTGGCACTGACGTGGTGGGGATATGGTCAGGGTCAAAAATGGTTAAATCACTTTGATGATGCTGAAAAATGTACCGCTCATACTGGCTTTTGAGTAATGGCCGACTTAACGCGTTTCTCAGAAAGCTATTGAGTAACCCGGCACCTTGTTTTAGTTTGTTTTCAGACGCCACCAATCCATGACATTTAGCCACAATAAAATGGGCTTTAAAAACACTATTATTAATGATTTCAGTTGCCCCCGTATCGCCAAATAACTCATCAAGTAACGTTATCGCTTTAGCGGTTATTTCGTCAGCTTGTGGCTTAGTGTCATCTGAATACACAGTTTCACTGTAATGTTTAGCTAATCGCTCTATTGCTGCGACGGGATCTCTTTGCGCAAAACATGCGGCGCGAAATGCTCCTGCACTTGAGCCAATGACATTTAACGGCTGTTGTCTGCCATTAAAAAATTCACCAAAGATATACTTGTCTAATCCCAGTAAAGTAAACCATTTCGGCCCACCACTTGCACCAAGAAAAGAGCTAAATAACGCTGGAGAAAATCCATCTTGATGGATTGTTGTTAAAGCCGTTTCACCGGCATAAATTTCTAACATAACATTCTTATGGTTAACCTGTCGGCAATCAATACCGACAGTGATTTTAGTGACTAATACACTGTGACCAATTATTGCTGCATATCACTTCGCACTAATGCTGGATTAAAAAGATTTAACGCTTGATCAAGGCTATAAGCATAACGCTATAGCCACGAGTGATCCGTTTCGACCAAGCTTATGCCATGTTACGAAGGTCTTTACGTAACACTTTACCGACGTTACTTTTCGGTAATTCATTCATAAATTCAATCACCTTAGGGCGCTTATAGTTGGTCAGCATTTTATTACAATGATCAAACACATCTTGCTCGGTAAGGTTAGGATCTTTACGCACTATGTACACTTTGACTCGCTCGCCGGTAATATCACATGAGGTCCCTACCGCAGCGGCTTCAAGTATTCCTTCATGCATCACGAGTACTTCTTCAATCTCATTTGGAAACACATTGAAGCCAGACACATTGATCATGTCTTTTTTACGATCAACAATTTTAAAGAAACCATTTTCATCCATGGTGGCAATATCACCGGTGGCTAACCAGCCATCAATGAGCACTTCATCCGTTGCTTTTTGGCGATTGTAGTAACCTTTCATCACTTGAGGGCCTTTAACCCACATTTCCCCTGGCTCACCTAATGCCACTTCTTCACCATCTGCCCCAACCAGGCGAATATCAGTTGATGAAGCAGGCAAACCAATCGATCCATTGTAACTTTTTTGATTATAAGGACTCATAGTCACTAAAGGCGCACATTCAGTTAAGCCGTAGCCTTCTAAAAGACGACTTTTAGTGACTTTTTCCCAATGTTCAGCCACAGGACGTTGCACTGACATGCCGCCGCCAAAGCCCATTTTTAAAGCGCTGAAATCAAGCTTGTCAAAGCCAGGAGTATGTAACAATCCGTTAAATAGCGTGTTGACGCCAGTAATAATGGTAAAGCGATATTTAGCCAACTCTTTAACAAATCCTGCCATGTCACGTGGATTGGTAATTAATAGATTGATGCCACCAAATGGCAAAAAGGCTAAGCAATTAGAGGTCAGCGCATAAATATGATAAAGCGGTAATGCGGTGACAATGATCTCTTTACCCACTTCAAAGATATTTTTAGTCACAGCATTAGACTGTTCAAGATTAGCAACCATGTTGCGATGAGTCAGCATTGCCCCTTTTGATGGACCTGTAGTACCACCTGTATATTGTAAAAAGGCCAAATCTGAACCGACAACGGAAACGGCGACAAAATTCAGTTTGCTGCCTTTAGACATAGCATCATTAAATTTAACCGCATTGGGCAAATCAAACGCAGGGATCAGTTTTTTAACATGCTTAATGGCGCCGTTAACTAATGCACCTTTTATGAGCCCTAATCGGTCACCGACACCTGTGGTGATCACGTGCTTAATATCAGTTTTATTGATCACGGCTTGCAATACATGAGCAAAATTTTCGAGGATAAGGATCCCTTTGGCACCAGAGTCTTTTAATTGATGTTCTAATTCGCGGGCGGTATACAATGGATTAACGTTTACAATGGTCAGTCCGGCAATCAGCGCACCAAATAGCGCGATAGGATATTGCAGTGTATTGGGGATCATGATGGCAAATTTGTCGCCTTTGACTAACCGCAAATCTTGCTGTAAGTAGGCAGCAAAATCAGTCGCTTGCTGAGCCAGTTGCTGATAAGTAATACTGACATCCATATTAATAAATGCAGTATTATCGGCGTATAACTTGGTATATTTTAAAAATAAATCTGCCAAAGAATTATATTTATCAGGATCGATTTCAAACTCAACCCCGGGCGGATAACTCTTTTCAAGCCAAATTTTTTCCATAATATTGTCCCCAAAATGTAATGTTATTAGCAGCTGCAAAGTCCATCTCAAATACGCAACAGAACCTAATACCCGAGCCGCTATCTTTGTTTATTATTATTTTGCATCATGTCATCAGCGTCATTAAACTGAGCACTAACCTTAAATCTACACACCAATCTTAAATTTAAACTTAACGAACCATTAACAATGACTGTTGATCTTTTAAGCGTCATTTTATAACACTTCAAATAATCCAGCCGCGCCTTGACCACCGCCAATACACATACTGACAACCACATATTTAATGCTGCGGCGTTTACCTTCAATTAAGGCGTGCATCACCATACGTGTGCCGCTCATACCATAAGGGTGACCGATTGAGATTGCGCCGCCGTCGACATTTAAACGATCGGCGGGAATGCCGAGATATTCAGCACAATAAATTACCTGAACCGCAAACGCTTCATTGATTTCCCATAAACCTATGTCGTCAATGCTAAGGCCATTTCGCTCAAGCAGTTTCGGAATTGCATAAATAGGTCCTATGCCCATTTCATCTGGCTCACATCCACTCACCACCATGCCTCGATACGCGCCTAATGGTGTTAAACCTCGTTGCTCGGCGAGTTCACGTTCCATTACCACAACCGCTGCTGCACCGTCTGATAGTTGTGATGCATTGCCACCGGTAATCGATCCATTTTCTTTAACCGCTTTTAAGCCAGCTAGACCTTCTAAATTTGTCGATGGGCGATTGCCTTCATCTTGAGTTAAGGTCACTTGCTGTTTACTGATTTCGCCGCTAACTTTATCCATTATCAGCATAGTGCAACTGACCGGGACTATTTCAGCATCAAATCGGCCTTGTGACTGTGCGATTGCGGTGCGTTGCTGAGAGGATAATGCATAGGCATCTTGTGCCTCGCGTGAAATATTATATCGCTTAGCCACCACTTCAGCCGTATCGAGCATCGGCATATAAATCGCTGGACGATAGGCTTTTACGCTAGGATCTACCGCGCGATGCATGTTCATCTTATCGTTTTGAACCAAGCTGATAGAGTCACAACCTCCGGCAACCACAACTTGGGCACCATCACAAACAATATGATTGGCAGCTATAGCAATAGACATAAGTCCTGATGAACATTGGCGATCAACCGTCATGCCCGGCACCGACACAGGTAATTGCGCCGCCATGGCCACTTGGCGACCAAAATTCATGCCTTGGTTACCTTGAGTTAACGCGGCGCCAAAAATACAGTCTTCAATTTCATTTGGATCGATTCCGGCTCTTTCTACTGCGGCATTAACCGCAATAGCGGCTAACGTGGGGGCAGATAAATCGTTAAAGGCGCCGCGATAGGCTTTACCAATTGGTGTTCTTGCGGCTGAAACAATGACGGCTTCTCTCATGACAAATCCTTTTTTTAATAATGTGTGCTGCTAATCAATTCACCCTAGAGCCTGAGATTTCATAAACGCCATGGCTTTCATCACAAACTTCTCGCCTTGTTGCGAACCCGACACTAAGGCTTTTTGATTGTGTTGATCGGTGAGTTGATCCCAGTGTTCACGCACAGTTTCTGGGCTTTGTTTCGCGCTAGGAATAAAGCAGCCATCGGTTTCAAAGATACTCGCGCTTGAATAACCGCCTGCGCCAGCACATAAAATGAATCGATTGGGCGCGTCATCGTCACACAAAGTCAGCATGCCTGCGGTGACCGCTTCTGGTGCAAAGGCTTTAACGATTTCTTCAGGCATTAAATCTTCGGTCATACGTGTGCCAGCCGTTGGTGCTAGCGCATTAATATGGATATTATTTTTCGCACCTTCCAGCACTAAGGTATTCATTAGGCCAATCAGCGCCATTTTAGCCGCGCCATAATTGGCTTGACCAAAGTTACCGTACATACCACTCGATGACGTCGTCATCACGATTCGACCGTAATTTTGCTGCTTCATGATGTCCCATACAGCTTTAGTGCAGTTAACCGAGCCCATCACATGCACGTCCATGACCAGTTTAAAGTCATCTAAGGTCATCTTTGAAAACGACTTATCACGTAAAATACCGGCGTTATTGATTAAAATATCTACACGTCCCCATTTATCCATGGTTTGTTGCACCATGTCTTGTACTTGATCAAAATGGGCAACGTTAGCGCCATGGCTAATCGCTTCACCGCCCATTGCTTCAATCAACTGCACCACCTCTTGTGACGCTGCAGAAGATGCACCGCTGCCATCACGTGCGCCGCCTAAATCATTAACAACGACTTTGGCGCCACGTCTGGCTAATTCCAACGCGTGTGAACGGCCTAATCCGTTACCTGCCCCAGTAACAATAGCCACTTTTCCTGCAAAACTGATAGTCATGTTATTACCTTAACTGTTTATTTTTATTTGTTATTATCTTTTTCTGTGCCAGCATGATGAATTAACGATCATCACTTAACCAATATTAGTTAACCATTTGTACTGATATCCACTCAGCAACTAATGCCGGTGTATCAACGCTTTCAATTTCAATGGTCACTTCGGTCGATAAGCGAAATTGCCCCGGCTTTTTTTCTTCAATAGAAAGGATTTTCGCATGTGCCCTAATGCGGCTATTGACGCTAACGGGTTGCAAAAATCTGATTTTATCGAAACCGGCATTGAGCCCCATATAGAAGCCATCAATAAGCAGGCTAAATTCTTCAGCAAAATGAGACAACATAGATAACGATAAAAAACCGTGGGCAATGGTGGAACCAAAAGGAGTGGCTTTCGCTTTTTCTTCATCGACGTGAATAAATTGATGGTCGAGAGTGCAATCGGCAAATTGATTAATTTGATCTTGGGTGATTTGGAACCAGTCTGTAGCGGCTGCTTGGTAGCCAATATAGTTAGCAATATCATTGCGATTAATTTTTGTCGGCATTATTCCCTTTCCTCTGATACTTTCGCGGTACTATCCATGAATGAAATTTAAGCGATATCTCATGCTAGTTGCGCTAGGTAAATTAAACAAATGAATAGTTTTGATACTAAGTTATTCACAATATGAATAGCTTGGCGTTTGGAAGGCAGCTAACAGAAACAAATATCTTGAGAGCTTTAACAACAAAAAACATTACTGCACTGGGCGGTAATGTTTTCATTAGATTGGATTTTATAACGCTCACCTAAAGCTAGGCAAAACCAATCAGCCTAACAGCGCCTTAAGTCGGGTTAATTCACATTAGAACCAATCAGGCTGCATATCAAAGCTGGTGCTGTCAGTGGTAACGAGTAGGTTTGACCAGACGTTAATTTCAGGTAATTCAAAGCGATAAAAATACTGACACGCCAGCAATTTACCTTGATAAAAATCCATATCAGCTTGATGCGGTTGTTCAGCTATCGCTTTAGTGGCGACAATACTTTGCTTGAGCCACAACCAGGCAATAATCACATGACCAAACAACTCTAAATATTTAACCGAATTGGCCAAAGCGAGATCAATATTCTTAGTCGACATTGCCGCTAACACGGCCTCGGTTGTGGTACTTAAGGTCGCAACTGCTTGGGTTAATTGACTAGAAAACTCATGTAAACTCGGATAGTGTTTTGCCTCATCAATGGTGATGACCATTTCAGCTAAGGTCGCTTTATAGCCTTGTAAGTTATTCATCGGTACTTTGCGGGTGAGCAAATCTAATGATTGAATCCCAGTAGTACCTTCATGGATCGGGTTTAAGCGATTATCACGATAGAACATTTCTACCGGATGCTCGTTAATATAACCGTGACCGCCCATCACTTGAATCGCCAGTGAATTGGCTTTGGGGCCATATTCTGACGGCCACGTTTTAATAATGGGGGTTAAGAAATCCAACAGTATATGGGCATGTTGGCGTAGCTCGACTGTGACGGCAGTACGTTCATCATCACTTAATTGAGTACCATATAGCACTAACGCCATTGCCCCTTCCGCATAGGCTTTTTGGGCTAACAACATGCGTTTTACATCAGCATGCTCAATGATATTCACCATAGGTGATTGTGGATCTTTACACGAGGGTAATCGACCTTGGGGGCGATTTTTGGCATAATCGACTGAATATTGATATCCCGCTACCGCCAAAACTGCGCCACTGGTGCCGACCATAATGCGGGCTTCGTTCATCATGTGAAACATATACTTCAAGCCACAATGTTCTTCACCGACTAAATAGCCAATGGAGCCCTGTTTTTCACCGAAACTCAATGCCGTTGACGTTTGCGCGCGACCACCCATTTTATGAAACAAACCAGCCAGAGCGACGTCATTGTCTGCGCCAATGCTGCCATCATCATTAAGTAAAAACTTAGGTACCACAAATAACGAAATGCCTTTAACACCTTTAGGTGCACCTTGAATTCGAGCCAATACTAAATGAACGATGTTGTCGCTTAAATCGTGATCGCCACCGGAAATATAGATTTTATTGCCCGTAATCCGATATGTACCATCATCGGCTTTTACCGCTTTGGTAATTAAATCACCTAAAGCAGATCCGCTACCGGGCTCTGTCATGGCCATAGTGCCCATAAATCGCCCTTCACGCATAGGTTTAACCCAGGTTTCAATCAACTCAGTATTGCCATGGGCTTGCAGTAAATTGGCATTTGCCGTGGTCAACATGTTGTACCCCATGCCAACACCACCGGCAACACTGAGATACGCCCCTGCTGCACTAGCAATGATTGGTGGCAGTTGCATGCCACCTAACTCATAATCTGCTGTTGCAGCGCCAATACCCGACTCGTTTACTGCGTCGATAGCGGTTTTAAGTTCTGGGATAATGTGTACTTTTTTGCCGTCAAAAGTTGGCTGATGGGTATCGAGCTTTTGACGAATAGGAAGAAAATATTTTTCTGCAATTATTTTGGCAGTATTGACCACCTCATTAAACGTTTGGCGATCGTGATCTTGATAGCGATCTCTGCTGGTTAATGCTTCACTATCAAACAGTTCATACAGCATAAATTCTAGGTCACGTTGATTCATTAACGTCGCAGGCATAATATTCTCTTCTTATTGTGTTTTCTTCTATAACGTGGAAATGACGTAGCGAACGACTCAGCAAGTGTTTACGCTAACGGCACGAGCTGGCGTGTCAATAACACTGACTGCAAAGCGCAACTTAATAGGCTGATACGCCACCGTCGACCGCAATACATTGGCCTGTCATATAGGTATTGGCAGGAGATAACATCATCAGCATCACCGCGACAATTTCTTTAGGCTCACCTAAACGATTCATTGGCGCGCCAACGGCCATTTTCTGTTGCTTTTCTGCATCAGCAAAATTGGTCACCATAGGTGTCAGGGTAAAAAATGGGCATATCGCATTGATGCGAATATTATTACGGCCGTACTCAACCGCGCCGGTTTTGGTTAAGCCAATTACTGCATGTTTCGCCATAGAATAAGCACTGCCTCTGGCGGCGCCGACTAACCCAGCCATAGAACTCACGTTGAGGATCGCGCCCTCACCTTGTTTGAGCATTTGCTGTATTTGATAACGCATACCAAACTGCACGCCTTTAACATTGATCGCAAATTGACTGTCCATAATCGCTTCATCTATAAGATGAAGCGGCATAAATTCATGGGCGACACCGGCATTGTTTACCCCAATATCCACTCGACCAAAATGCTCAATCGCAGTATCAACCATAGCTTTACACGAGGCATCTTTTGACACATCACATTTCATCGCGATAACCTCAGCGCCACGAGAGGCAATATCATCCGCCACCTTACGAACACCAGCTTCATTAATGTCACTAATTACTAACTTAGCACCGCGTTTGGCTAATTCTTGTGCCAGTAACTGACCAAAGCCTTGAGCCGCGCCAGTGATAACAGCAACCTTACCGGTAAAGTCTAATAATGGATCCATGCGAGTTACTCCTGTAATTGATGGTCTTTTTGATGTTGTTTTATCATACGGCTGATCTGATGTTATTTTTTAGTTTCGCAAGCAATGACGTCTAAGGCCATTTTGGCCAGAGGCTCAACAAATGATCCCACTTTATTAGCGTGTTCATTGGAGGCATTACCTTCTGTTGCTCGTTTGGCGACACCTTGTGCAATCGCTGCTAAGCGGAAGAAACTGAATGCCAAATAAAAGCCCCAGTGCTCAATCTGCTCAATACCCATGCGTTGGCAATATCGAGCGACATATTCTTCTTCAGACGGAATCCCTAAGCTGGCGCGGTCGATATCTTTTAAACCATCAATGCTGCCCATGCCTGCTGGCATCCGCAGTTGCATACATTGGTATGCTAAATCAGCAAAGGGATGGCCTAAGGTCGATAATTCCCAATCCAGTAAAGCAATAACCTCTGGTGAATCTTTGGCAAACATCATGTTGTCTAAGCGAAAGTCACCATGTACTAAGCAAACACGACCATCATCACTGGGTAGATTATCTTCAAGCCAGTTAATTAAGGCATCCATGGCAGCAATTTTGTGTAATTCTGTGGCGCGATATTGTGATGTCCAGCGACCGAGTTGACGTGCAAAGTAATTGCCCGCTTTACCATAATCAGCTAAACCGACGGTATCAACATCGACACTGTGCAGCGCGACCAAGACTTTATTCATCGCGTCATACATAGCTGAGCGTCGATCATTACTGTCTATTTCGGCTAATGATGCACTCCAATACACAGTGCCATCGCAAAACTCCATCAGATAAAACATTGAACCAATAACGCTGCAGTCTTCACACAGGTGAAATACTTTTGCCACTGGTACATCACTGTCTTTTAGTGCATCTAATACCCGATATTCACGATCGACTGCATGGGCTGATTTCAATAATTTGCCCGGCGGTTGACGACGCAACACATACACACCCGTTGGCGAGGTCACTTTGTAAGTGGGATTGGATTGACCACCTGAGAACTTTTCTAAGGTGATCGGCCCTGTAAAGTCGGCGACATGCTGCTCTAAATAAGCGCTAAGTTGTTCATTATCAATGGGGAATACTTGTGACATTTAGCAATACTCTCGTTGTTTGATGGATTTAGCTTGGCTGAGAAAAAGTACGATTACGGGGTGAAATGCTTGTTGCGTTTCACCCTAAGCATTTACTTACCCAACTATCTTTTTTACTAAATCACGACCCAACTGCATCATATGCACTTGATCTGGGCCATCAGCTAAACGCAAAGTTCTCTGGCCAGCCCAGGCATGCGCTAAGAAAGTATCTTGACTGACACCCACAGCGCCATGGCATTGAATCGCGCGGTCGATCACATCAAGAGACATACTTGGGGCAACAATTTTAATCATAGCGATCAATTCTTTAGCCGCTTTATTGCCTTCTGTGTCCATTTTCTGGGCTGCTTTTAAGGTCATCAAACGTGCTTGTTCAATTTGGCAGGCTGATTTGGCTATATCTTCGCGAACCGACTGCTGTTTGATCATAGGTTGACCAAATACAATACGCTCGCCAACGCGTTTACACATTAAATCGAGCGCGCGCTGAGCAATACCGATTGAACGCATGCAGTGATGAATACGCCCAGGGCCAAGACGTCCTTGGGCAATTTCAAAACCTTTGCCTTCGCCAGCAATAATGTTATCCAGCGGCACACGCACATTAGTAAACGTTACCTCAGCATGGCCTTCAGGTGAATCATCATAGCCGAACACTTTCATCGGTCTTACCATGGTGACACCAGGGGTATTCATCGGTACAAGCACTTGAGATTGCTGAATATAACGGTTGCTATTTTCAGCATCGGTTTTACCCATCACAATCATGATTTCACACTGTTTGCGACATGCGCCGCTAATGTAAAATTTGCGGCCATTAATCACGTATTCATTGCCATCACGCACTATGCTCAGTTCAATATTGGTGGCATCGCTTGAGGCGACTTCAGGTTCTGTCATTGCAAAAGCAGAGCGTATTTTTCCGTCCAGTAAAGGCTCTAACCATTGTTTCTTTTGTGCTTCATTACCGTATTTGGCCAGTACTTCCATGTTGCCGGTGTCTGGTGCCGCGCAGTTAAACACTTCTGGCGCCCACATAACCTTGCCCATAATTTCAGCTAACGGGGCATATTCTAAATTAGTTAATCCAGCACTGTATTTACCGTAGGCAACCGGTAGAAACAAATTCCATAAACCTTCAGCTTTGGCTTTGGCTTTAAGTTGTTCCATTAACGGCGGCGTTGACCATGGTTCGAGCTCAACTTGCTTATGCATTTCTTCTTCGACAGGAAATACATGTAAATCCATAAAGTCGTTGACTCGCTTGATTAATCCTTGAACTTTTTCGCTGTATTCAAAATTCATTACTGTATCCTTTTACCCGGTAATAACGGCGTTAATCGCTGTGTTAATGAGCCTCGCCCACTGACTTAAGCGATTAACTCAACGACATTAATGACTTCTTATTAAACGGTTTAATTTCATCAATGGCGTTGTGCTTGATTTTTTTAACCCACTGAGGATCAACTAATAGCGCCCGCCCAATGGCAACTAAATCAAATTCATCATTGTTTAAGCGCACTAATAACTCATCAATACCGGTTGGATTTGAAGTACCCGACAAATCAGCATTGCCCTCACCGATAAAATCAGCATCTAGGCCGACATTACCCACTGTGATCACCGGCTTGTTAGTTAATTTTTTAGTCCAACCAGCAAGCCCAAGATCTGAACCCGCAAATTCTGCAACCCAAAAACGACGAGTACTGGCATGGAAAATATCAACGCCAGCATCACTTAATAAACCTAAAAATGTATCAAGTTCTTCAGGTGTTTGGCACAACTTGGCGTTGTAATCTTGTTGTTTCCACTGCGAAAAACGGAAGATAATGGTAAAGTCATTACCCACAGCGGCGCGGATGGCATTCACGATTTCAACACCAAAACGGGTGCGATTTTCTAATGAGCCACCATATTTGTCGGTGCGTTGATTGGTCCCTTCCCAGAAAAACTGATCGACTAAGTAGCCATGAGCGCCATGCACCTCTATGGCATCAAAACCGATGTTTTTAGCATCAAGCGCGGCTTGAGCAAATGATGCAACCACGGCGTCGATATCGTCTTGGGTCATGGCAACGCCATTTGCAGCACCAGGCTTATACAAACCAGAAGGACTATAGGCTGGTGCCTCTTTGTATGGACCTATACCTGACTTTCTTACCGAACCCACATGCCAAAGTTGGGGCGCAATTTTGCCGCCAACAGCATGCACTTCATCAACAACATGCTTCCAACCTGCTAAGGCTTGGTCACCATAAATAGCTGGCACATTCTCGTATCCATTCGCCCCTTCATGGGAGATAAATGTCCCTTCAGTGATAATCAGGCCTACATCGCCTTCGGCGCGTCTACGGTAATAGGCTGCTACTTCATCATTAGGGATATAATTAGGCGAAAATGCTCGAGTCATTGGCGCCATCACGGTCTTATTTTTGAGTGATAATGATGCTGTGACAAAGGGTTCAAATAATCTATTTACACTGGTGTTTTTGTCGCTATTCATATTTGCTTCCTAGCGTTAATTGATGCTTTATTTTTATGTTGTTTGTCTTGTTCAGTTGGCTTAAGCGTTTGGCATTGGAGTCAGCTTGAGTGTTAAGCCGTTAACCAATCAAATAACCGCCATCAACATTAATCGCTGTACCTGTGGTGTAGCTTGATGCATTTGAGACTAAATATAATACAGTGCCGGCCATTTCATCAGGTTGTGCCACGCGCTTCATCGGTACGTGATGCATCATTTGTTTAAGAATGGCTGGGTTATCAACTAAAGCAGAAGCGAATTTAGTGTCGGTACCACCGGGTAATAATGCGTTTACGCGAATATTAAATTGGGCGCACTCTTTAGCAAAAGCTTGCGTCATTGAGATCACTGCCGCTTTGGTAATAGAGTAGATACCTTGGTAATCGCCCGGGATCACGCCATTAACTGACGCGACATTGACAATAGCGCCACCGCCACTGTCTTTCATTAATTGCGCGCCCTTAGTCGACATAAAGAAATACCCCCGAATATTCACATCAACCGTCTTTTGAAAGGCAATTAAATCGGTATCGATAATGTGACCAAAATAAGGATTTGCCGCCGCATTATTGACTAAAATATCCAGCTTGCCATGTTGCTGTTTGATTGCAGCAAAGATTGAGTCAATTTGATCTAATTCGCCAATATGACAAGCAATGGCTTGTGCACTGCCGCCTGCGGCAACAATTTCATCTACCACGGTTTGGCAGGCTTCCAGTTTTCGGCTTGATACAATCACATGAGCACCATACTGGGCTAATACTTTAGCAACACTTTCGCCAATACCACGACTGGCTCCGGTGACTAAAGCAACTTTCCCTGTTAAATCAAATAAATCGCCCTTGTTCATGTTATTTCCTTATTATTTTGGGTTAATCGTTTTCGAGTTAATAGCTTCGAATGAATTGTATTCGGGTTAAATTGTTATATTGGTTTTGCTCGCTGAACTCAGCGAGTAAACAACGGTTGTTGATAGCGTCAGTCAATGTTTACGTTACTCCATTTGAAGCTTATTTTTAAACGTGTAACGGCACTTAAGTTTACTTATAGGTGATCCACTCATCACCAGCCTGCTCTAGATGGCTATAGTTATTAAAATAATCCACGCTCAGCATATTTTCCGAAAACAATAATTTGGTCACGCTGGTATTTCTGGTTTGTTGATTAATTGCTAATGTTTGTTGATCGTTTAATTTTAATATGTGCTGGATGATCACTGAAATGGTACCGCCTGAGGTGAACACTAAAATATCTTTAGACGGTTTGGGTTCATGGTTCACCGCACGTAACTGGCGTTTATGACTCAATTGCTGTTGAATAATATCTTGCAATGCACGAATACAGCGCGCCTGAAACTGCGGCCAACTCTCTTTATACTCATGATGGTTATCGCCTGAAATCCAGCGTTTAAGTGCTTGATAAAATTCTTGCTGCAGTGCCTTATTGGGCTCATCCAGTTGGTTTAGCGCGTCATTCATTTTGGCAAAGTTATTCCACTGGGGATTGTATTGCTGCAAAATCTCGACATGATCAAACTCATTAAAACCCGAGTGGATAACCATAGGCGTGGTCTCACCTTGGTATCCATTGACAAAGTGAGTTAATGTTTGGCCGTGACGCAGCAAGTCGCCGCAATAAAACTGACTCGGGGCCCCTCTTGAACGCCAATACTCGCCCAACAACCTCGCCTGCTGGCTACCTTTGTTTGATAATTGATCGTAATCAGTGCTGCCAAATGAGGCTTGCCCGTGTCGAATCAAATAAATTGCTGCCATGTCGTGTCTCTGACTGAGTAAAAGAATGATGACTCAATAGGTAAACAATGAATCGTTGCTAACTTAAATGTAATTGCAGCCGTTTAATCTGCTGTATCACATCGTTTATTTGATTGTCATAACGCTCATTTTGCATGCGTTTAACGCTATATCGAATCTACTTGACTATGCTAATGCCAACATCTAAATTGAACAAATGAATAGTTCTAATACCCTACTATTTATAATTTAAATAGTAAGCCCATCTTAGGTGGTGTTAATGCACAGTAAGGGATCACTGGAGTAAATATGAAAATTGATTTGAATTTGTTTGTGGTGTTTGATGCAATCTATTGCGAAGGTAATATCACTAAAGCGGCATCGGTATTGAATCTATCCCAGCCAGCGGTGAGTCACTCGCTGGGTAAATTACGCACTCATTTTGATGATGCTTTATTTATCAGGCAAGGTAATGAAATGCGCCCGACTCCGGTGGCAAAGAATGTAATAGATGATGTGCGCGAAGCCTTGCACCAATTACAAGTATGTTTAGTGCAATCTAGACAGTTTGAGCCATTAACCTCACGCAAAAGCTTTTCATTATCCTTACACGGTTCTTTAGAACCTTACTATTTGCCAATATTGCAACAAAACTTATCGCTAGAGTCGCCAGCAATCAATTTAAGCAGTAATAAACGAGTAAGACGCACAGAACTTGAAAACAAACTGGCCAGTGGCGACATCGATTTGGCCATTGATACCTTAATCCCTGTCAGCAACAATATTATGCATACGCAATTAGAGTTAGATCAACTGGTTGTTATTGCACGTAAAAATCACCCTGCTATTACAGACGCACTCGATTTAGAGACTTATTTGCGCCTAGAGCATGTATTGGTGTCATCTCGCTCAACCGGGCCTAGTTTGGAAGATTTTGAACTGTCACGTATCGGTTTACATCGTAAAATATCCCTACGGTGTCAGCATGCGTTATCGGCGTGTAGAGTGATCTTAAATAACGACATGTTACTGACATTACCGAAAACGGCCGCAGCCATGTACGGTCAAATGCTTGATATCGCCATTTACCCCATGCCAGTTGAATTACCCGATATTGGGGTGCATTTATACTGGCATATTAATGTCGACAAAGAGCCAGCGAATAAATGGCTCAGAAACAAAATGATTATTGCGGCAACAAATACAAGAATCACACCTTAATCGAAATCCATAATGGGTAAAAAAACAGCTGCAACTATAAGCCGACTGACATATCCTGCTCAACATAGTAAACCGATAATATTATCCACTATGTCGAGCAGCTTAATCGCTACACAGGCATGCCCCTTGGGCCACTAACATCAAACATTATGAGAATAATGAGTCGAATTTTACGCGCTTAGGCCATCACTTTTATCGGTGTAAGGTGCTTCTGAGCATCCGAAAGCTGGTTATGTAAATGCGAAGTATCAGTGGCTTTAGCTAAAGACAATTAGGCTATGTTATCTAGACGTGGGATCGTTAAGTATTAATAAATAACAGCACAATAATTATGATACAAATTAGCCAGCGAAGAGTGAGATTAATGTAATCATCCTTGATTACATTTTACTATTAACAATTATCAATCCATTCAATAATATCGACATCTTCTATCAGGGTTTTTAGATTGCTTTTTGCAAATTCATCAAGTTGACCAGACAAAAATACTTTCACTACATACATAATGAGCCCCAACTTTTGGTCTGTTAAGCCTTTTGCGGCAAAGTCAGGCTTGTCTTGCATTAAAATGATTTGACATAATTCCAGCGGGTAGCCCCATAGCGTCAATATATACACAGTTAACGAGGTTGCTTCATCGAGTATCATTTTATTATCATCGGCATCGATATTAATAAATTCATTTGCTTCAGCAATAAACACTAAACGACCAATGCCACTGAGTAACGAAGCAATAAACACATTATCAAGTTGAACGGCTTTAAAGCCCAATGACTGGCTTAACTGGCGGCTAAGTTTTGAATAATTAAAAGCCCACTCATTAACCTTTTTGTGAATTTCTATGGGTAATTTTGGCGCAATACAATTATTGACAAGCATAGATATTACAATGGTTTCTGTCATTTTAAGACCTAATCTTTTGATGGCCTCTTCTAACGAAACTGTTTTACTGTGGTAGCCTAAAAAAGCCGAATTTGCGATTTGAATAATTTTTGCCGCAATAAACGCTTCTTGCTTAATAAGATCTGCAGTTTGTCCAATATCAACATCATCAATGGCAAATAATGTTCTTAACTGCGCAGCGATTTCGGGTAACGGAAAAAAATAGCCAATTCGACCTAATTTGTTACGCATTTCTAAACTAAAATTAAGCGAATCGAGGCGTTCCAAACAAAAGAACACATCTTCTAAATCAGCTGCTGCAAAGGGTTTTTTTAGTACAAAATGCGACACTTCACTAACTTTTGAGACCACATCTTCGGCGGTATCGCCAGTGAGTAATACCCTTACTGATGAGGGAATAATCGCAGCTATTTCTTCAAGAAGCTCATCGCCATTTTTTTCAGGCATAAGGTAATCGCAAAATATTGCATCGGGCAACACGCCATGAGGTAATGCATCTTGCCAACTTAGGGCATCTTCACAAATATAAAAGTCCCAGTTTGGCTTAGCTCGTCGAGCGGTGCGTTGCAGTGCTTTAAGCATAAACATATCATCATCGATGAACAGCACAGATAATTTTTTCATATTCCCCCCATTACCGCAGCAATTGATGCGTCGGCATTGGCAATCAACCGAGTAAAACTGTCTTCATCTTGAGGACGAGCAATAAAGTAGCCTTGAATGACATCACAGTTAAGTTTTTCAAGGATCAACATTTGCTCAATGTGCTCTACCCCCTCCACAACAACTTTCATGCCTAAGTCGTGGGCCATTCGAGTGATATTACCGACCATGCTTTGAGTATTTAAATTGTCTGAGATATCAATAATTAGCGACCGATCAATTTTCAACACATCAATAGGCAGTTTTGAAAGATAAGATAAGGATGAGTAACCAGTACCAAAATCATCAATGGCAATACTGATACCGGCATTTTTTAATCGAGTTAATTTTTCTGCACTTTCTTCAATATTATCAACTAACCATGACTCGGTAAGTTCAAATTCCAGAGTCGACATATCAATATCAAATCCTGCTAATAATGCTTCCACTCTGGGAATAAAATCGGCATGGGATAGCTGTTTCCCCGATATATTTATTGCGACTTTATCGAGTTTGATACCTTTTTGGGTCCAATTTGATATTGCCATGCACGCAGCATGAATGACCCAATAACCTAGCTCTATAATTTGCCCTTCTCGCTCTGCTATCGGAATAAACACCACAGGGGAAATATTGCCTAATTGTGGATGTTCCCAGCGAAGTAACACTTCACAGCTGGTAATTTTGCGCTGATTTAAATCAAACTTAGGCTGAAAATGCAAATAGAGTTGTTGATTGTCGACCGCGTGGAATAAGGCTTTGCTGATAAACAGTTGCTTGCGTTTTTGCTCAATAATTGCCGCATCATAGCGCATAAAGAAATGCGAATGACCCGTTCTGTGTAAACGATTAGAGATTAACGCATTGCTGAGTAATTGGGCTGCATTATCACCATCTTCTCTGGCGATACAATACGTGACGACCAGTTCAACTCTGACTGATTTATCTGAATAGCTAGTATGACTAAAGGGGGCGATAAAATCAGTGAGTTGTTTGTGCAAATCATGCTCGTTGGTAAAATTATCCATGAGCAACACAAAATGTTCATTAGTCAAAAAAGCTAACGCTGAGGAAGATATTTTAGACTGAGTAAATAAGGTTAACGCAATATCATCAAATAACTTTTCAGTCGCCACCGGGCCAATTATCTCAGTCCAATAACTGTAATTTTTAAGGTGGATGGCCACCATCGCAAATGGCTTGACGGTCTCGAGCAGTGAATCAGCTAAATTAACGATTTCGTTTTGATCTAAAAATGAGGCTAATTGTTTCTATATGGCAATGCACCATCATTTTTATTCATAAATTGCAGTTCAAAAAAGCGCGATTTATCTGTCGTTTTCTTCAACACGAGTTCGACATTTTTGCCAGTGGTTGCCTTTAGCACCACGTTATCAATATTGCTACTAAATAGCGTTAACAGACATTCATAGGAGCAAAATGGAAACACATCGGCGATTAAAATACTGCTGGAATCTAGATTAAATATTTGCTTGGCAACACCATTAACTCTGCCGATCTGGCCGTTAGGATAAAGTTCAATCAGGGCTTCTGCGCTATTGGCCATTAATTGATTGACTTCATTTTCGTCAAAGTGTTTGTTGTAAGCAATAAAAGCGGCTTCAACCTCGGAATAAAGAAGCGTTTCATCCCAGGGTTTTTGTAAAAAACGAAACACAGTACCAGAATTAAGTAACGCTAATACTGAACTAAAATCAGTAAAACCACTGAGGATCATGCACAGACTTGTAGGATATTGCGCTTTTATGGCCGCCAATAATTGCGAGCCGTTCATTACTGGCATTCTAAAATCAGAAATAATCACCTGACAATGTTCTTGAGCCATGATGTTGAGCGCGTCATAACCAGTGGTTGCAGTAAATACCCGATAGCCTGCACGAGCAAACAATCGTTTTAATGCCCGTAAAATAGCCTCTTCATCATCAACAATCAAAAGCTTATTCGTCATATTTCTACCAGTTAATTAAAAAATTTATCTACCGCTGAACGCAATTGCTCATTATCGAATGGTTTTGGTAATACGGCATCTGCGCCTAGATCTAATGCTTTTTGCAATTCAATTTCAGATAACCCTGACACCACTAAAATTTTTAAATGGTTTAGCTCTGGTTGTTGGCGGATAAACTGCAGAACTTCAAAACCGTCTAATCCAGGCATAGATAAATCGAGTGTAACACGGTCAGGTTTATCGCTAAGCACTTTAACCCCAGCCTGAAATCCATCAGATGCAAATGAAAATTCATAGCCGCTGGGTATCAATACGCGGCGGATCGCATTTCTAATTTCAATTTCATCGTCAATAATTAAAATGCGCTTGGGCTGTTCTTTCACTGAATCAATTTGGTTAGAGTGACTTAATAACTCCTCAGGCATAGGCATTTTTTGGGTTTGCAAAAACATAATAAAATCGTCTAGTAATACACGATAATTACCTCGACCTGGTAGCTTATGTCCTTTTAATCGCCCTTGAGCAATCCATCGACTTACGGTGCGCTGGTGTACATCGCAATATTGCGCAATGTCACTGGGTCGTAATGTCTTCATAGAATGTTATCCATCATATATCTTGATTAATTAACCGTTATAGCATAACTTAATCTAAGAGACAAATAAGACAAGCGAGAAATTAAGGACATTATGAGCTCATTAGAAACATCAATGCCTATTATTTTGTGTGTCGACGACGAGACCAGCATCTTGAAGTCGCTGCAACGTTTATTTATGTCTTCAAAAGTGAAGCTATTACTGTCATCAAGTGGCCAACAAGCGCTTGAAATTATGCAAACAGAAAAAGTTAATATCATTATTTCAGATATGCGCATGCCTAATATGACAGGTGCTGAATTCCTTGCACAAGCGGCAGTACTTCAACCGGATGCTTATCGTATTTTAATGACTGGATATTCTGATATTCAATCAACCGTTAGTGCGATTAATGTGGGTAAAATTCATCGTTATATTCAAAAACCTTGGGATAACGCAGAGCTACTTGCTCAAGTTCATGAAGGCTTAGAAATCTATCGGCTCGTAGAAGCTAACAAGTTGCTGACAAAAAAAATTACTCTGCAGAACAAGCAACTAAAACAATTAAACAATAACTTAGAAGAGATGGTTCAGCAACGAACTACCCAATTGAAAAAGACATTATATCAATACAAACTGTTGGCCAGTACACGTGGTAATGAGCAAAAAGCCACACTTGAAGTTCTTTATAATTTGATCAGTATTAACCCTGCATTAAATGGCAAGTTTGCACTGCAAGTGAGTGAAACATGTGGTCACATAGCCACTGCATTAAAGATGAATAAAGCTCATGTCGAGTTAATTAGTAAAGCAGGTCTATACTGTGAACTGGGTAAACTAGGCTTGCCTGCACATTGTCTTACTGGCCCCTACGACCAACTCAGTAGTGCAGCCCAAAAACGCTTTTTCCAACACCCGCAATTGGCAGAAGAAATGCTGGCACCAGCGGTTCACCTATCGACGATTAGTGAGATCATTGGCAGTCAATATGAGCACTATAATGGTACGGGTGAACCGTTACAAAAAGTGGCACAAAACATTCATATTGGGGCTCGAATATTAGCCGTTGCAAGAGACTTTTGGTTAGCGTTATTTGAACAACAAAATGCAAAAGACCATACTAAAGACCTCACCAAAGAAGAAATATATAAACACATAAAACTACAGCAAGGTAACGTGTATGACCCCAAAGTCGTCAATGTGCTAGGGCAAATCATTACCGCTTACCAGGACCAAGAAACGATTAACCATTCAGATGCGCAATTACATGATGGTCTGCTTATTGAACAAATCACCGAAGGTATGCGCTTAACTCAAAATTTATACAATCGTAAACACATGTTGTTATTGCCTAAAGGCCATGTGTTTTGCGAGAAAACACTGCAGAACTTATACCGCTATCAGACAAAAAATAACGAAAAATTGCTCATCAAAGCAGAGCGAGTTGAACAAACAGATACCCAGGCAGAATAAAATATATGATCAACTCAACAACCAAATTGACAATAATATTTACCCGCACTTTTTACAGGTAATCGTGCCGATATGATGGATATTATTACCAGACTATTTTACTCAAAGTCGTTTTCATTAAGACGATTGTGGTTTTTTTGCACCACAACGCTGTTGGGATTTATCGCCAATGCTATGGCGATCGAACTGCCTATTGTCGTACCTTTTCTGATCGGTAACATTGCCTTTTCAATTATCCTCATTCGCTTAGGTTTTATCTGGTCTCTGTTGGCTCTTGCTATCGTCAGCGTTCCAATAGCAAGTAACATTGAATTATTTAACAGTATCTTGCAGCTGTTTTGCTTGATGTTATTAACATTAAATTTGAAACAACCTCTTTGGCGAGTAATGGGGGTTTATACTGTCGCCATAGGCTTTATCTACCATCAATTTGCGTATCCCATTTTTACTGAATCGCCAGCGTTATTAGTCAGTGCGACACTGTTAAACGGTTGTATTTTTATTTTATGCACCAAAACGGCGTTAATGCTAAATGCCATTACAATCACCCCAAAAAATCAAAAAAATCAAAGCTTAAAGCTGCAGTTAAGCCATCGAATTGGTTTGTATAGCGCCGTACCCTGCACGATTTTAATCGCATTTATTTTACAAGGTGCTATCAGTCTCCACATATCATCCGTTCTGCAGTATTACGATAATGAACAAAGTAAATTTATTAATGAAATTCAACGTCATATCGAACGGTATATCGGCAATACAGAACTTATCGCCAGTTTAGGACATGACAATATTGACCAAAACACATTACGTAAGTTAACTGAACAACAAGCAGAACTGATATCTGCACTGGTCACCGATAAGAATGGCCTTATTTCACTATTTTATAAAGCCGACTTACCTAACAGTAAAATGCAAAAGACATCGGTTGCCGACCGGAGTTATTTCAGTAAACCTAAGGAACTGAGCAAAAGCTATGTCAGTGAGACCTTTCAGGGAAGAGGACTGGGTGAAGATCGATTATTTGCGGTCAGCGCACCGCTTTTCCAAAATGGCACATTTGATGGGGTAGTCGAGATCTCTGTCAATCTTAAAACGTTAACCAATACCTTTAAGTCTTCAGATGATATGGATTCTAACCGTATTTTACTCGACAGAGACTCGAAGAAAATTTGGGGTAGCGATACCTTAGGACAGTTAGGTCGTGTCTGGACAGAACGGCCATTAATGACATCTTTCACAAGCTCTGTATTTGGACAGCATATATTCAATAAAGTTGAACCAATTGCCTTCACATCAGACGGTCGTTATATCGTTATACGAAAACACCTAGACGAATTGAATTGGACAGCGCTGTACTATTTAGACACCCGCTCATTTGTGATTCGCTATTTTATTTATCTATCGATTGCGATGATATCAGTGTTGTTATTGCTGCAATACATCACAGTGTTGTCTGGGCGATTAATTCATCAGTACACCAATACATTAGAACAAATTACCCGCCACACTCATCGCTGGCGATCTGATAATCCTAATACACAGCCTCTGACATTTACCACCACAGCACTTGAGTTTGAAGTATTGTCTGAAAGTATTAATGGTTTGCAAAAGCGAGTAATCGATTCTCGCAAAGCTATGCACAAATCAATGGCAGAAGTGAGCACTCTCAATAATGAATTAGAAGCAAGAGTAAAAGACAGAACTCAGCAACTGGAACAAGAACGTGATAAAGCAAAACTGCTCGCAGAAATTAAAACCCGGTTTCTAGCAAACATGAGTCACGAGATCCGCACACCGATTACTATTATTAAGGGTTTTACTGAAGAACTGCTTAGTGAAGCGACGGGCGATACCTACCGCACGCTTAATCGTATAAATCAAAATACTCTGCACTTACAAAATGTAATTGATGATATTCTCGATACAGCTAAAATTGAGCAAGGCAAAATGCGCATCGCATTAGAATCGATTAATCTTGCCCATTTTATGACTGACTTTATCGATAGCACGGCACAAATGGCGCACAAAAAGGGCTTGTCTATTGACTATGATGTCAGTGACATTGCTGACGTTCATATCATGGCCGACCCTTTCCGATTACAACAAATATTACTTAATTTACTCAGTAACGCGGTAAAGTTTACCGCCACAGGATCGATTACCCTTAAAGCTGAAAAAACAACAGCGCAAAGCTGTAGCATCAAAGTAATAGATCAAGGTATTGGCATTAGCAAACAGCAACAGTCCACCCTGTTTGAGGCATTTACCCAAGCCAATTCCAGCACGAGTCGAGATTATGGCGGTACAGGACTTGGCTTGTATATTAGCAAACAACTTGCTGATGCAATGGACATATCACTCACGGTAACCAGCGAGATTGGTCAAGGGTCGACTTTCATGCTGAGTTTTAACACCCACAGCGCTTTGCAAAAACCAATAAAAGACTCGACTGTAATAGCAACTGAATTGCCTACCAGTGCAAGTCATGGTAGAAAATTGCTCATTGTTGATGATGTCGAAGACATTCGCATCTTAGTGGCTGCTTACGTTAAGTCACTTAATATGGATTTATTGTTTGCGGAGAATGGTCAACAAGCCTTGGATATTGCCCTCAAACATCGCCCAGATATCATTATTATGGATCAGCAAATGCCAATAATGGATGGCTTGAGCGCGGGTCAAGCAATGAGACGTCATGGGTTTGAATCGGTGATTATTTCACTGAGTGCAGATGTGTTTGAACAGCACCCTGTAACCGACACCGTATCACCTTTTAACGCAACGCTTTGCAAGCCTATTGATAAAACACAACTGTTAAATACCATACAATTTTGTTTATCAAAACATGATATAACACTGCCTAATGAAGATATTACTAGTATGAGTGCACAACAAGAGATGGACGGATTCGACGAGTTACGACAGGACTACTTGGAAAGTTTACGCGCCATACCTGACGAGTTAAACCTGCTTGCTGCAACCTCAGAGCATAAACAAGTTGTCATGCTATTTCATAAAATTAAGGGAACCAGTGCGTGCTTAGGGTTACATGATGTGAGTGCAACAGCACAACAGGCAGAAGCCGCGCTAAGGGATGGGGGCAATCTTAATCAAGTGTGTAATGAGTTTAATGCGCGCTTAACGCAATTGTTCTCTTGTTCAGATCGCTTACTATGATGGTGTTTCAAGGTCACTAGGCGTTAATAATGGCAGGGTTATTATAAAGGTGGTGCCCACATCAAGCTCGGAGCTTACCACAATACTACCTTTGTGTTTTTGCACGATACTATAAGACAATGACAATCCCAAGCCGGTTCCCTGACCTACAGGTTTTGTGGTGTAAAATGGTTCAAAAATTTTACGCTGTGCCGATTCACTTATGCCACAACCGGTATCTTTTATTTCAATAACCAATGCTGTGCTGCTCGCCGATACCTTAATGTAAATGTGCCCTTTACCATCAATAGCCTGTGCTGAATTGACAATTAAATTCAAAAACACCTGGTTTAACTGCATTGGTTGGCAAAATAATGCCGGTAATGGCTGCTGAAATTCGCGATGGACTTCAACATTATATTTAAGCTGACTGTTGGCAATTTTTAACGTATTTTCAATACCTTCAATAATATTAGCATGCTGCCATTCACTACTGTCGACATGTGAAAACACTTTAAGATTTTTTATAATATCAGTGACGCGATCTATTCCGGTAATCGACTCATTAATTAATTCAGGCATGTCTTCACGTAAAAACGAATATTGACTGCGATCTTGCATTTCTTGCTGCAAAGCCATAAAGGTTTTGTTTTGGGTTTTATTCACCACTTTTTCATAAAAGCTGATCAAATTTAATAGCTTAGTTGAATAATCTTGTAGGCTTTGTAAATTAGAATGAATAAAACCAATAGGATTGTTTATCTCATGAGCGACGCCCGCAGCCAACTGCCCAATGGCGGCCATTTTGTCTGCTTGTAATAACTGATTCTGCGCGGCTTCTAGTTTAGTGTTTAGCGCCAGTAATGCTGAGTGTTCTTGTGCTAACTCTTCAGAAAGTTGTTTCTTTCCCTGGTAATAACTCGCCAACTCAGTGACGTCTTGTACTATCATGCATACGGTTTTAACCACATTATTGCTAACGTGTAACGGTATAAACTCAATGTTTTGGTACATTAATGTTTCTTCGCCTGTGATTGGGCGGCTACTACTGAATAAAAATACGTGTGGTCTGTGTTCCCAATATGAAAAACTAGCATTGTTCAATACAAATACACTGTTGATCTTTTTCTTTAAATATTTTGCTTCATTTGGGAAAAGAGTCAGCAAATTTTGCCCTTTTACTTGGTCACAACTGATGTTCAGCCGATCAGCAAAAAAGTCATTCCAGTACTCTATTTCTAATTGCTCATTAAGAACACATACCCCTAAAGGCAATTTTGCAGTCAGATTCTCTAATACTGCGAGGGTCGTCATCGTTACTCCAACAAGCTATTTAATCGACTTAATAACGTCGAAATTGACTCTGCTTCTAAACAAATAACAATTTTTGAATCAAAATGACTGGACTCTACTTTAAATTCAACTTCCATGAGTAAAGTGTGAGCCCAACGATAGTGTTCTGGCGACAGTTTTTCCGGTTCAAATACTGTCGGCATGCTCAGCTTGGTGGTCAGTTCTAACTGCTCGGCAAAACCATTTAAACAGGCTCCAGCTAGAATATTTGACAGTTCAAGCAAAAGCTCTTCGCGGGTAATATCTGACAAAGGCAGCTCATAATCCATCAGCTCAGCAATGGCTTCACACCCCGCGTGCGATTGTAGCGAAACGACCTCACCCTTTACTGTGCCCAAAAAAGATTGCCGAGTATGCCACATGACATCGGAACTGATCATATCGACAAATTCAGTGGGGGTAACAGATGAAATGAGTGGAATAGAAAGGGTAATTTTAGCGCCAATTAACCTCGCTAACGAATTGGCTGCTTGGCCCATTGAAATATTCATCAACTCCTGTAATGCATCACGCTGCAGTTCACTTAATTGATAAATCATATCAACCCCACATCGATTAATGCTTGTGATAATTGCTCAGAGTTCAATGGTTTGTGTAAAAACCGAAACGCTCCAAGCTTGTCGACTAACTTTTTCGCTTCTGGCTGTATATCGGCACTAATCACAATGACGATAGTTTTCGTTTTATGCTCATTTAAGTAGCTGAGTACACCAAAGCCATCGAGTTCAGGCATAGTTAAGTCTAGGAAAAGAACGTCAGCTTTTCCAGCTTCAACGGCCTCAAGAGCTTCTTTACCGTTAGTGACCTCGGTTATTTCAATATCCCAATCCGCGGGTAAAGCGCGTCTAACGACTTTTCTTGACATCATCGAATCGTCGGCAATGGTTATAGGTATCGGCATTACAATCTCCACATTGTCTCATTTGTCCTCTAAACATTATGGTGACGACAACCTTGAATGTCAAAAACTATTAGTATTTATTTTAAACACTGGTTTTACGCTGCAATCATTGCCATACTCAGGGGACAAATAAGACAAGTTACACTCTGTACTTTATTTCACATAGACTAAAATTGAGAGGCGCTATGAAAGGCATTATCTTTAATGTGCTTGAAGAAATGATAGTTGAACAAGCTGGCATGGAGGTTTGGAACACATTACTTGAAAAACATACGCCACAAAATCGGGTTTATGTGTCTGCTAAAAACTACCCTGAAACGGAGCTATTTGCCATTGCAACCGATGTTGCTGTGCTGCTCAATGTTCCTCTGCAACAAGTAGTAAAAGCCTTTGGACAGTATTTGTTTTCAGGATTAGCCACTAGACATACTGGTGTAATGACACGTTTTTCAGGTTTCACTTCCTTGGTGATGGGTATTCATAATGTTATTCATGTTGAAGTGAATAAGCTTTACCATGAACCCGCTTTACCCACCATTAGTTGTGTATTAGTAAATAACCACAATATTGAACTAACTTATCATTCACCACGTAAATTATGTTTTTGTGCAGAAGGCCTTATCTTTGGCGCTGCAGAGTATTATCAACAAGCCATCGCCATTAAGCATGATGTCTGTATGCACCATGGTGATGAAAAATGTATTTTAAATATTGAGTTAATTAATGACTGATAAACCTGATCCATATTTAGCAGCCTATCAGCGAGAGAAAAAAGCACGTATTGAGGTCGAGCAGTTGCTCGAAGATTCCATACGTCAGTTATACGAAAGAAACGTATTACTTGAAAGCCAAATAGTGCAAATTAAAAATCAACAAAAATCACTTATACAGCAAGAGAAATTGGCATTATTAGGCACAATAGCGGCGGGCGTAGCTCACGAAATTAATAACCCGCTCGCGTTTGTCAGCAGTAACGTAACAACCTTAAATGCCTATGTTTCTGACTTGCTTAACGTGATACCGAAAGACAGCTTAAATGACGCTGACACTCGAAATATCAACTTTATAATGAGCGACTTACCTGAGCTGATTTCTGATACCGAACATGGGTTGGTACGCATAAAAGATATTGTTAAAAACCTATTATTTTTTGCGAGAACAGATGCTGATCAGTTATCTGAAGTCGATCTACTGCTAGCTGTTGAGATAGCGTTAAAGTTATTAGGACCGAAACTTAAAAATGTCCTTGTTACACAAAATCTACAACCAGTGCCAAAGATCATCTTTAACTCTGGTGAACTCAATCAAGTGCTCATTAATATTCTGGTTAACGCCATACAGGCATGCGAGTACATGACAAATCATACCTCAAAGATAGGTGTCGATCTGACTCAAGTTAATGATGAGATATTATTAAATGTTACCGATAATGGTTGTGGAATGTCAGAAGAGGTTCAGCAAAGAATATTTGATGCATTTTACACCACAAAACCCGTCGGGACTGGAACGGGTATCGGTATGTCAATAGTGCTACAAATACTCGAGCAACATGACGCCAAGATTGTCGTAAAGTCTGAATTAAATAAAGGCACAAGTATTCAAATTTACTTTCCTATATCCACATCCATGTAGATATTTATCATTAAAATAAAATGGTTAACTAATTTGTTTATTGAAAAAATCTAATGTTCGCTGCCACGCAAGCTCTGCATTGGCTTCATCATAACGGCCGGTAGAGTCGTTATGAAATCCGTGGTTGGCTTTGTTATACATGTGCATTTGATATGGCACATTAACGGCTTTTAAATCCTCCTCATATTCTGGCCATGTTGCGTTCACTCTTTCATCTAATTCAGCTAACTGAATCAGTAAAGGGGCTTTGATGTTTTTTCTAAGTGCTTTAGCCGCTGGTGTGCCATAAAAAGGCACCCCAGCTTGAATTAAATTAGCCTCCACGGCGGCAAGATAATTCACAATATAACCACCAAAACAAAAGCCGACCGCGCCCAGCTTGCCATTACTTTGCTGATGGCCTTTCAAAAACTTTGCCGCGGCAACAAAGTCTTGCTCAATTTTGCTTCGGTCTAATGATTGCTGCATTGCCCGACCTTCATCGTCATTGCCAGGATAACCGCCGAGTGAAAAAAGCGCATCAGGCGCAAAAGCAATAAAACCCGCTTTCGCTAAACGGCGAGCAACATCTTCAATATATGGATTTAAACCACGATTTTCATGAACCACTAATAACACCGGCAATAAAGCGGTTTTATTGGTGGGCTCAACTAAATAGCCCTGACCTTTGCCATAACCTAAAGGCGAATCAAATTGGGTATAAGTGGCTTTAATGTCGGCATCATTAAATGACACTTGCTCAGCTAAGGCATAATTAGGCAGTAACGCTGAGGTCAGAACACTCATTGAATAACCTAACGCCACTAACGAGCCTAATTTAGTCATAAAGGTACGTCGGTCCATGCCACCATGAGCATAGGCGTCATACCAATCAAAGGCTTCTTGCGGAATATTATCGACGGATTTGTGCTGCATAAGTTCCCTCTTCTGATCAAGTGTCATTACGGTAATTGATGGTTATTGATATTAATAGATAACAGTTAATGTTAGCTGAAGATGATTAATTAATCACCGGCAGCGCAATTGATACGCTTAGCCATCGGCTTAAGTTCAATTGATTTGGTACGCCTAATTATTGCAATGAGTCAAGGTTGAGCTGGCTGATATCGCTGACGGGTAAGAGATGGATTCTCACCAAATAATTGGGTGTAATCTTTAGTAAATTGCCCTGGATGCCAAAAACCCCAGTTTGCCGCAATCACTGAAATAGGATGGTGTAGATCAGGCTGTTTAAGCTCTCGCCTAACATTATTCAAACGGGTTAATCGTAAAAAACGCAATGGATTAATGCCTAAAATACTCTCAAAACTATACTGCAGGGTGCGGCGGCTAACAAAAGTAAGCTCACAAAGCTGGGTGATGGTTACGGCCTGTTGCGGATGGTCATCGATAAAAGCTTTAACTTTTTCAACGACGGCTAAACGATGTTGATAACTGGGGGCCACCGTTTGTGTTGATGCTGGTTGGCTTAATAAATTCAGTGCTAAGGTGCTTAACATGTCTTGCTGTAGATCGGTGCGCAAGCCTAATTCACTGTGGTTAATCAGCTTTTCAATCATCAAACGAGTTTGATTTAGTAAAATTGGATTGCAATCAATCCGTTCCGCCCCTCGTGTTGATAAGTTCTTCAACGACAGCCCTTGTATTTCAGCCATGGAATATAAGCTGTGTTGATTAAGCACCACACCATAAATAGTAAATTGCTCAGGGGTGATTAACTCAAAATCATAGTCACTGCTTCGACACATCAACTGATGAGTATCAAGCTGTAAACCATTTATTTTACTTTGCTCAGAACGACATGGAATGCCCAACCAAATAGAATTAGGCGCAATGTTGCACTGCTGCCTTAATGCTCGTTGAGTAAATTCTTTGAATAAATGCATGTCTGGATAATCCAGGCCCTCAATACAACCATAAAAACTGCCGTTACTGACCTGATCATAAACTTGCTGCCATTGGGTTAAATTATGCGCTTGCTCATCGATGTCATTGGTTTGCACCACGCTCTTTTTTGGTGCGCGCTGATTAAAATGGTGCTCCATCTGTCATCTCCTAGCGTTAAAGATTGATTAACCCCACCTTATTATCTTGATTAAATCCATTTTATCTTTCTGATATAAAACATAAAAAATGACTTTGCCGAAACTTGATAGCCACTTGGTACGAATTAAGCTGGTATTGAATTAATTAAATGAGTTGATTAACGATTACAGCAGCAAAACCTGTACCAAGGTTTGATCGTTGACGGTGAGGTAATAAATGAGCCATTCGTATCGCTACACTCTAGGTAGCCAAACATATCAATTTAAAGACTTGGCCCAGCTAATGGCCAAAGCAACGCCGCAACGCTCGGGGGATCGCTTAGCGGGCGTAATTGCCTTATCAGCCAAAGAACGAGCCGTTGCCCAAATGACACTCGCTGATGTGCCCTTAAAAAAGTTTCTTAATGACGCTCTCATACCCTATGAAAAAGATGAAGTGACCCGCTTAATCATTGATGAACATGACACCCAGGCATTTGCTTATATTAGCCATTTAACCGTTGGTGATTTTCGTAATTGGCTGTTAAGTGACTACGCCACACCGCAAGTATTAGCCGCAGTCAGAATGGGTATTACCCCAGAAATGGCTGCTGCAGTAAGTAAAATCATGCGTAATCAAGATCTTATTCTTGTAGCCAAAAAATGCCATGTCACTAGCGCTTTTAGAAATACCATAGGCTTACCCGGACACTTATCGACCCGCTTACAACCTAACCACCCAACCGACGATGTTAATGGCATCGCGGCGTCAATACTTGATGGTTTGCTATATGGCAATGGTGATGCGGTTATCGGCATTAATCCTGCAACCGATAACGTTGCACAAGCGATTAAGCTAATGAAGTTAATGGATGATGTGATCCAAAAATATGACATTCCAACCCAAAGCTGCGTGCTCACCCATGTCACCAACACCATTGAATGTATTGAAGCAGGTGCCCCGGTCGATTTGGTGTTTCAATCGATTGGCGGAACTGAAGCAACCAACTCCAGTTTCGGATTTAACCTCAATACCTTAGCTGAAGCGCAAGATGCCGCATTAAGCCTACACAGGGGCACGGTTGGCAATAACGTGATGTATTTTGAAACAGGTCAAGGCAGCTCGTTGTCTGCTAATGCTCACCATGGGTTAGACCAACAAACCTGTGAAGCTAGGGCCTATGCCGTCGCGCGCAAGTTTTCACCATTACTGGTCAACACAGTAGTGGGCTTTATTGGTCCTGAATATTTATTTGATGGTAAAGAAATCACCCGCGCAGGGTTAGAGGATCATTTTTGCGGCAAATTATTAGGCGTGCCAATGGGCTGTGATGTTTGCTACACCAACCACGCTGAAGCTGACCAAAACGACATGGACAATCTGCTCACTTTATTAGGCGTTGCCGGTTGCTCGTTTGTGATGGGTATTCCTGGATCAGACGACATTATGCTTAATTATCAAACCACCTCATTTCATGATGCCTTGTATGTACGCCGAGTACTGGACGCGCATCCCGCGCCCGAGTTTGAACACTGGCTAACCAAAATGAACATCATGAAAAATAACACCGACTTTGTTTTATCGAGCACGCTACCCAGCGCATTTGCCAAACCGCTTTATGCTTTGCAAGGAGGCGCAAAATGAGCACGCCTGATGTAAAGCAATCTAATAATGCTGTCGATACTGGCATATCACATCAAGATAATGGCAAGGTGGTGGCCAATCCTTGGCGCGATCTGCGCCGCTTTACTGACGCCCGCATTGGTCTAGGTAGAGCAGGCATTAGTTTACCCACAGCAGAATTGTTAGCGTTTCAATTATCGCATGCACAAGCTCGCGACGCGGTAAATTTCCCTCTGGACATTGATGCACTCGCAGCGCAACTGGCCAGTATTCCTTTACTGGATAAGGTTAGCCCAATCAAGGTTCACAGTCAGGCAGATGATCGTATTACCTATTTGCAACGCCCTGATCTTGGCCGAAAACTGTCCCAAAGTGGTCGTAACAGCTTATTAAGCCACATGAATAGCCAAGGACCAACGACCCACAGCCAATACTATCTTGCCATTGTGGTGGTTGATGGTTTGTCATCACTGGCGGTGCAGCTTAATGCTCAAGCTTTTATCAACGAATTACTCACCCTACTCCAGCCGCAAATCACACAGTGGAAAATCGCGCCAATTACCTTGGTTGAACAAGGCCGAGTGGCCATAGGCGATGATATTGGCCAGCTGTTAAATGCCCAAGTGGTGATGGTGCTTATCGGCGAACGCCCGGGACTCAGCTCACCAGACAGCCTTGGGTTATATCTGACTTGGGCACCTAAAACAGGACTTAATGATGCCTGTCGAAATTGTATTTCTAACATTCGCCCTGCGGGGTTGCCTTATAAAGAGGCCGCTAAACGTGCGCTGTATTTATTAACCGAGGCCAAAAAACTCAAACTAACAGGAGTCAATTTAAAAGATCGCACTCAAGACGATGTGATTGAACACCAACAGCCAAGGCAAAATTTCTTAATCGCTGAATAACGGCGAATAAATTCAATATGTTAAATACTCATTCGAAATAAAAATTAAATACTACTGGAGAGTTAATTATGTCAGATAACAACAAAGAGTACCTTGCCAAAAGGCAACTAAAAGGCGGCACCGCCGGCTGGGTGTTGCTAGCAGGTTTGCTCGCCAAGCCATGGGCCCTGCTGGTGGTTACCTAACCGGACTAGCCGTATTAATTGAATATGCCCTCGCGCCTGCTGCAATCGTGATTTTTATTGGTTCTGCGGTGCAAGCATTACTCGGTTTTAATGGTCCTTGGGTTTATGCACTCTTCTATTTGGTGTTTGTGGGCATTCATCTCGCTGGTGTGGGTGAAGCACTTAAAGTGATGATGGTGATCAGTGGATTAGCTGTTATCGCTATTATTGCCACTGCAGTGGTGCTTATTGGCAACTTTGATGCAACCCGGCTTTATGATATTGCGGTTACTGATGCTGCAGGTGCCAGTGAGTTTTTACCCTTAGGTTGGTACGGTGTTTGGGCTGCACTGCCGTTTGCCATGTGGTTATTTTTAGCGGTTGAAGGCGTGCCGTTAGCCGCTGAAGAAGCCAAAGATCCAGCCAAAGATGTACCAAAAGGCATTATTGGCGCGATGATATTTTTATTGTTTACGGCCTTACTCGTGGTGGTATTAGTACCAGGTGCTGGCGGTGCAACGGCCATGGGAGCCAGCGCAGTGCCATTAGTTGATGCGCTCAATCTCACCGGCAATAATGGCTTAGCAACGATGGTTAATATTTTAGGTTTAGCAGGTTTAGTGGCCTCATTCTTCTCTATTATTTATGGTTATAGCCGGTTAGTGTTTGCGTTATCACGTGCGGGTTATATCCCCCGTTCATTATCGATTACCACCTCACGTAAAGTCCCCGCTCGCGCATTAATCGTACCTGCAATATTTGGCTTTTTGGCTTCATTAAGCGGCGAAGGTGATTTACTGCTAGCGATGGCAGTTGTTGGCGCAACAGTGTCTTATGCGTTAATGGCACTCAGTCATATTATATTACGTATCAAGCAGCCTGAGTTGATCCGTCCATACAAAACCCCTGGCGGCATTGTCACCTCAAGTATTGCGTTAGTCTTGTCTTTAATCGCATTAACAGGTGTGTATGCCTTCGATCCACGGGCATTCTTATTCACAATAGGCTTATTTGTGATTGGCGCTGCTTATTACTTTGGCTACAGCTCATCACGCTTGGTCGCCAAAAGTGCCGATGAAGAATTTGCCATGTTAGCCGCGGCAGAATCGGACTTATCGATAGCCAACTAATCGGTAGTTAACTTATCGATACTGTTATGTCGACATAAAGGATAAAGCGCGGAGCATAGATCACCGCGCTTTATCCTTAACAGTATATAAGGGTTAACGGAGCAACTGTGACAGTTTGAATCACCTATTGATGCCCTATTCTGAAGCCAGCAAGCCTTCCCACCCGCAGATACCATAACCCTGATACCTAAGCGAATGTGGCCATTTATCCCCAGGTCAAATCAATTGCACACAGATTAACCCATTTAGCGTAATCGTACTTTTAACCCGCTGGGTTAAGCGCATCTGCATATAAAGGCACAGATAGACAATATTAGCAGATTATAAATCGACAAATTAACCCTAACCTGTATAATCCGCGGCCTATTTACTTACATATACTCGCGTCTGTCTTATTCTCACACGGCTGTTTACTCGCCCTTTGTTGATAAATATTCAGTTAGTACACAGTTGGAACATTGCTTTGATTTCTACCGCTAATATCACCATGCAGTTTGGCCCTGAGCCATTATTTGAAAACATCTCGGCTCAATTTGGTCACGGTAACCGTTACGGTTTAATCGGCGCAAATGGCTGTGGTAAGTCTACGTTCATGAAAATCTTGAGTGGCGCCCTAGCCCCAACCTCAGGCAACGTGTCAATTACACCTGGCTTTAAAGTCGGCACCCTGAGCCAAGATCAGTTTGCCTTTGAGCAATACAGCGTAGTTGATGCTGTGATCATGGGCGATGTTGGCCTGTGGAAAGTGAAACAAGAACGTGACAGCATTTATGCTAAAGCTGAAATGACCGACGAAGACGGCATGCGAGTAGGCGATTTAGAAAGCCAGTTTGCAGAAATGGACGGCTACACTGCAGAAAGTCGCGCCGGCGAAATTCTGTTAGAAGCAGGCATTGAAGAGTCATTCCACTTTGGCTTAATGCAACAAGTTGCTCCAGGTTGGAAATTGCGCGTGCTACTGGCACAGGCTTTATTTGCTAACCCAGACATCTTGTTACTCGATGAGCCAACCAACAACTTGGATATTCATACCATTAGTTGGTTAGCCACCGAGCTAAACAAACGTAAATGCACCATGATCATCATTTCGCATGACAGACATTTCTTGAACTCTGTTTGCACCCACATGGCTGACATCGATTACGGCGAATTACGAGTTTATCCAGGTAACTACGAATACTTCTTGGCACAATCAGGCTTAATACGTGAACAACTATTAGCCGGTAATGCTAAGAAAAGTGCCGAGATTGACGAGCTACAAGACTTCGTTAACCGCTTTGGTGCCAACGCATCTAAAGCGAAACAAGCTAGCTCGCGTGCTAAAAAAATGGATAAAATTAAGCTTGATGACGTCAAATCATCTAGCCGCATTACCCCATCAATTCGCTTTACCGAAAGCAAGAAATTGCATCGCCAAGCATTGGTGCTAGAAGAATTGTCACACGGATTTGATGAAGTGTTATTCGAACACGGTGATCTTATTCTTGAAGCGGGTTCAAAACTGGCGATTATTGGTGAAAACGGTGTGGGTAAAACCACGCTACTTCGTTGTTTAGTTGATGAATTACAGCATAATCATGGCCGTATTAAATGGTCTGAAAATGCCGCGATTGGTTATTGTCCACAAGACAGTACCGCTGACTTTGATAATGACATGACTTTATTTGATTGGATGTCGCTATGGCGCACACCAAAACACAATGATTTGATGGTTCGCGGTATGTTAGGTCGTTTGTTATTCTCAGATGACGATGCCAACAAAAAAGTCCGCAACTGTTCAGGTGGAGAGAAAAACCGCCTATTATTCGGTAAGTTAATGATGATGGATATTAACGTACTGGTAATGGATGAGCCAACCAACCACATGGATATGGAAGCCATTGAAGCGTTAAATCAAGCCTTGAAATTATTTGAAGGCACATTGATATTTGTCAGCCATGACCGCGAATTTGTGTCATCTTTGGCAACACGTATTATTGATGTGAAAGACAAAAAATTGATTAACTTTCAAGGTACATTTGACGAATACCTTGCAAGCCAAGCGGAAGCAGAAGCCAGAGGCTAATCCCCTTGTGGAATACGTATTAGTCAATGCGCATGAATAGATAGATGGTTAGCATTAAGGTCTTCCTATTGCATTACATTGCAATCATGAAGACCTTTTTTGTTTCATTTATCCCCAAAAAATGAATACATTCGCATTCGCTAATCAATAGTAATCCGTTTCAGATACACGTAAAATCGGCTTATAAAATTTATAACTAACGACTTAACAAAGCGAAAATATCATGAATAGAAAAATCGAATTATTGGCGCCAGGTGGAGATGTCGATGCGATTAAAGCTGCGATTATAGCCGGTGCTAACGCCGTTTATTGTGGCTTAGATACCTTCAACGCCCGTAACCGAGCAGCCAACTTATCCTTCGATGACTTAATTGGTGTTATCGCACTTGCTCATCAATACCAATGTGAAGTGTTTCTCACCATGAATATCGTTATTCTTGAAAACGAAATTCCAACATTGGTTAAGTTGCTCAATCAATTGGTTAATACCGGCATCGACGGCATTATCGTGCAAGACCTAGGTCTGTTTAATTTAGTCAGCAAGTATTTCCCTAGCTTAGCCATTCACGCCTCAACCCAGCTGACAACCCACAATGAAGGTCAAATAGGCTTTTTAGCTAAAATTGGCGCCACACGCGTTAATTTATCCCGCGAGTTAAACCTTGGCGAAATAAAAAGCCTCACCACCCTCGCCCACGATCACGACGTGCTGACCGAAGTGTTTGTTCACGGTGCATTGTGTATTGCTTTCTCTGGCCAGTGCTATTCAAGCTCAGTCAGTGTCGGTAATTCGGGTAACCGTGGCCGTTGTAGCCAGGCCTGTCGTGACGAATACGAAATTACTGCCGCGGGCAATAAGTTTCCGCTCAATTTAAAAGACAACTCAGCCTATTTTGACTTACCTGAACTGGTCGATGCGGGTGTTGATTCACTTAAAATTGAAGGCCGTATTAAAGGCGCTCAATATGTCCACACAGTAGTGGACAGCTGGCGCAAGCAAATTGATAAATTTATCGATACCGGCAAGCTGCTAGCCGATGACTCTAATTTACACCGGGTATTTAATCGTGATTTTACCAACTCATTTTTAAAGGGTAATCTCACTAAAGACATGTTTATCGATAACCCGCGCGATAACAGTTTTAAGCATGCTAACGACAAAAGTAATGCAATATCTGTGGTGCAAATTCAAGAAGCACAACAAACATTGTCGTCTGAAAAAGACGCGATTGTGCAGCTAGTTGCAGAAAAAATTAATCACTTAAGTATTGCTAAACCAACACTGTCACTGGCATTTTCCGGTAAAGTGGCGCAGCCGTTATCAATAGCGGTTAGCACTCCAGAGCAACATTTTGTCATTAACTCGACACTGACCTTAACTAAAGCCACTGAATCTCGCGTTGATGAAGCGGCAATTGAAAAGCGCTTTAAAAGCTTAAAAAGCAGTGGCTACCAGTTACAAGCATTCAATTTTGACGGCTTAGATGCTGACTTAAGCCTGCCGTTTAGCCAATTAACCCAGCTTAAAAATGAATTACTGTTACAGCTAACTCAACGTGAATACATAGGCGCTGTAACCTTGCCTAAGTTACCTAAACACCCAAAAGTCACTGAAACGCCAACCCTGTCTTTGCTTATCAGCGATGAAAAAGACGTTAACTTGTGTGATGTTACCCAGGCCGATATCTACTTTAAGCTGCCAGAAAGCTTTAAGAAGAATGACAACAAGTACATCGACATATTCTTGCGTAACCCAAGACTCATCCCTTGGTTTCCAGCTGTGCTTATTGGCAAAGATTATATCGAAGCGGTAAGAGTGTTAGAAGTGGTTAAGCCTAAGCGTATTGTCACAAACAATACCGGTGTCGCGTTTAAAGCTTATGAAATGGGCATTGAGTGGATTGCTGGGCCATTTTTAAACACCACCAACTCTTATGCTTTACTTACCCTGCAAGAGCAGCTCAATTGCGCAGGCGCGTTTATCTCTAACGAGATTAACCGCAATCAAATTAAAAATATTGCCAGACCAGAAAACTTTAAACTGCTGTATAGCATTTATCACCCAATTTTGATGATGACCAGCAGACAATGTTTTTTCCAACAAACAGTGGGTTGTAATAAGCCCAGCATTGAAGATGGCTGTATGTTGAAATGCGAAAAAGCCACGACGATCACTAACGTAAAAGGCATATCGTTTGCGGTAGACAAGCAAAAAGGCGGCTACCCAAGTATTTACAACCACGAGCAGTTCTTAAACATCGAAGCGGTTGAAGACTTATCCTACTTGTTTGATGAATTCTTTATCGACTTAACCAATATTGGTTCTGGTTCAAAAGCTGAAATTGATAAAGTACAACTGGTTAATCACTTTGAAAACGTGCTTAAAGGTGTCACACAAGCCAAAATTGAGCTTAATCAGCTGGTCACCATTGCAACCAATGCTCAGTATCAGCAAGGCTTATAGTTGATTATGTCAGTGTGAAGCCAGTTGGCAACAAGTTTGAAGCAACAGCAAAGGGTCAGATTACGCTATAAAGTACTCTGACCCTTTTGCTTAGCTGAAACTGGCACAGCGAAACAGAACTTTTATCGACTGTTAAAGCTCAAAGAACCCTTGATCCTGAGCCTTAAACAGATATGGGTAAGCGAATATAAAACCTGGCACCATAACCTGGTGTTGAACTGTAGCCAATACTGCCATTCATTGCTTCAGTCAGCTCCTTACACAGCGCTAAACCTAAACCTGTACCGCCTTTGGCCTTAGAGCTACTGGCGTCTGCTTGAGAAAAACGTTCAAAAATTTTGCTCTGAAAATCTTCAGGAATACCATCACCTTGATCTTGCACAGCAATCTCAACCTGATTACCAATGAGTGTGGTAGACAGAGTGACACTTCCCGCTGTCGGTGAAAATTTAACTGCGTTGGACAGAAAGTTAGTCAAGATTTGTAATAAACGATGCTCATCGACGTAGACAAGGATCTCATCCATTGCGTGGTTTAATTGCAATGCCAGGGTGATTTGATGTAAGTCAGCATAAGGTTGATGATCGTCAATGGCTCTTTGTAATAGAGGCACGACATTTAAGCGTTTCATTTCAAACAACATCTTCCCAGCCGCGAGTTTTTCAATATCCAATAAGTCATTGATCAAACGGCTAAGCTGCTTACAGTTGCTGCTGGCAATTTCAATCAGCTTGTCCGCTTTTGCGGGTAAGGTAACCAACTTACCAGACTGCAATAAATTTAAGGCGCCAAAAATCGATGTTAATGGCGTACGCAGCTCATGACTTACTGTTGAGATAAAGTCATCTTTAACTTGTTGTAATTGCATCCTATCGGTAACGTCTTGTACTGAGCCGATTATTATCTGATCAGGATTTTTATCCTCGGCAACTAATTGCCCTAACTGATGCACCCAACGAACTTCACCATTAGGTCGAATAATTCGGTGAACCACATTATGAATGCCTGTTAAGCGAGCCTGCTGCTCACTTTTATCCACTTTATCAATATCATCTGGATGAACGGCACTTTTAAGCAAGGTCACACTGGGAACGATGTCATGGGCGTCAAAACCAAATATTTGATAAATGATAGGCGACCACCATAAGGTGCCCTGTTTTAATGACGCATGCCAATAACCAATTTGAGCTTGCTCGCTAGCTAAATCAAGGCTTTGCTGAGCAACATTCAATTGCAAATTGAGATCTTCAAGTTTGAGGTAATGTTCTTTCGTTTGGGTAATATCTTGAATGTACCCATGCCACAAAATACTGCCATCGGGCATGTTTTCTGGCGAAGCACTGCCAGATAACCACACTAAGGTATTATCATCCCTGTAAACCCGATATTCCTGTTCCCACAGCGTGAGTTGTTGCGCTGAATCTTCAATACTCTTGGCTACCGCAGGTAAATCTTCAGGGTAAATTTTGGCAAACGCGGTGGACGCATCCGTTTGCACGTCTTCGGGTTTTACACCATAAATGTCTTCGATGGCAGAACTGGCATACGGAAATGCACTGTGACCGTCGGGCCATAATTGAAACTGATACAAAACCCCTGGCAACTGCTGTGTGAGTTTATGTAATTGATCTTGAAGTTTTTTCTCTTTGCTAATATCTAAAATAAAACCATCTAGGTATTTAATAGCCCCACGACTATCATATTCCGCAGCGCCGCGACCTTCAGCCCATAGAACCGAACCATTTTGATGTAAAATACGGAAATTGAGTACCCAACTGGCATGGTTAAGCACTGCTTTTTCAACCGTTTGAATTAATAAATCTCTGTCTTCGGGATGAATGATGCTCACGAAACTACGTTGAGAGTTATCAATAAAATCGCTGGCGAGGTAGCCTGAAAGCGCATAAATATGATCGCTCATATACAGCATGGACCAATGCTCATCATGATGACATCGGTAAGTTACCCCAGGAATATTAGTCACTAAGGTTTTAAACTGATCTCGACTTTGTCGTAATGCTAGTTCGTTATCATGTTGTTTGGTGATATCGGCATGGGTGCCGTACATCATCAGAGGCTTACCATCGTCTGAGTATGAAATCACTCGGCCTCTGTCATGCACCCATATAAAATGCCCCTGTTTATGTTGCATGCGGAAATTAACATCATAAAATGGGCTTAAACCATTAAAATGATCCTCTAATGCCGCCTTGGCGTGGTCTAAATCATCGGGATGGGTTACGGCTAACCAGGTGTCGATAGAAATGGGCTCAAGCTCAGCAAGCTGATAACCAATCATTTCTGCCCAACGCTCGTTAAAAACCGTTTCACCGGTTTGTATATTCCATTGCCAAGTACCAATTCTGGTCCCTTCAAGCACCGACCGATACATTAGCTCACTTGCCGCTAATAGCTCATTTGACTGCTCTTGTAATCGGTCTTGAATTTCTTGCTCAACGCTCTTGCCAAACTCAAAAGCAATTTGGCGCTCTTTATCGGTAAACTGCCGAGGTTGGCTGTCAATAAAGCAAAGTGTGCCAATGCGCTCACCGTTAATTTCTAATGGAACACCAGCATAAAAGCGAATAAATGGCGCGCCGGTAACCAATGGATTATCTGCAAATCGGCTGTCGAGTTGGGCGTCGTGGATTTCAAAAATAGATTCGGCTAAAATCGTATGACCACAAAATGAAATGTCTCTACTCGTCTCACAGGCCGCTAGACCTTGTTTGGATTTGAACCATTGCCGCTTAGCGTCCACTAATGAAATCAGCACTATTTCGGTGCCAAGGCAAAGTTTAGCTAAATGAGTTAGGCGATCAAAACGTTGCTCTGGAGCCGTATCTAACAGGCCAGTATTGTGTAACGCTAAGAGTCTTAGTTGTTCGAAAATCGGTGTTACGGGAGCTTGCATCAGTTACTCCGGATGGTTGATTTTTGCTGAAGCAAGATGGGCTTGATAAATACGCTCGAGTGAATCGCCAAGACTCATGGCATCAAAGGGTTTCTCAATAACGTCAACAGCGCCGGCATCTAAATATTCCTGTTTTTCAGTATGCTGAATTCTGGCGGTCATAAATACCACCGGAATGTTAACGCAATGTGCATTTTTACGAATTTCGTGCAGGGTTTGCAAACCATCCATACCTGGCATCATGGCATCTAACAATATTAAATCGGGTGTAAAGTGCGCCAGTTGACTAATGGCCTCATGCCCCCCCTCACAAGACACCAAGGTAAGACCTGAGATATCAACCAGAGCCATTTCAACGATAACTCGAATCGACTCATCATCTTCTACGTGTAAAATTTTGTCTAGCAGCATGCCGGCTCCGTTTTGGTGAGTAAAACCCAAATTTGGCTAATTTGATTTGCTAATATAATCTTATAAATGATGTTGTAGCAAACTAAGTTGTTGAATAACCCTATTGATTACAATAAAGCACTCGTGTCTATAGGTATAGTTCATCCAATATCACTGTTGTAATTAAACTGCTATTATCTTTTTGGTAGCGGATCAGCCAAGCCATCATAAACCGAGAGTAAAGAGATGAAAGCGAACAAAAATCCTAGTAATCCGCACTCGGTTGCACAAACTGTCTCAAATAGCGCTAATCACTTAGGTTCAACATCAGCAAATAAAACGCTCGAAAATTTACTTGCGCCCTTTGCAGGCAACGAACTATTTTATCGGCGCTTAATACATATTTTTGAAACAAATTTACAACAACAGCTGCAAAATCTGGATCAGATGATCTTAGATAACAATACCAAGGACATTCTGGTCATTATTCATACTCTAAAAGGTAGTTCAGGATCCACCGGCTTGTCATCTCTGCATTTAGCCCTGTTAGACGGCGAAAAAAAGCTTAAACAAGCTCATGATGCAAATGCTGCTAACCTTGATCTTGTATGCGAAGAACTGGTAGCGCATGTTCGTGCTGTGGCGCAAGCTGAGCTTTCAAGTATTCATAGCCTATTACTAAATTCATCTGTAACAGATACACCAGCACCTGTAGACGACTATTCAAGCGCAGAGTTAACCTCGACCCTAGCAGAACTTAAACAGCATCTAATGGACGGTAATCTCAACGCACTCGACGTCACTTTACGCCTACAAAATATGCTATCGGATAAGGTGTTACTGCAACAAGACTTAGCTAGCCTGCATGATACCGTTGAGATGCTCGATTTTGAGCAAGCACTTGACGCATTAGCCTCACTGTCGCAAAAGTTATAAGCTCAAGGTTGTACTTATCTTGGGCTTATAAAACTCGCGTACAACTCGCATGCGACACTTCCACTAACTCAAGCGCTATAGATAAGTGAAATGAATACGTGCAATGAATAAGCAATTAATAAAAATCACTTCTTTAGATAACCTTATTTGTTTTTAGGACGATAAAGCACTAAGAATAAATCAGCTGCTTAGTATCATCACAAAGGCACTTTACCAGACGTTTCTTGTGTTTTAGCTATTGATATTTGCTGCCATTTAACAATCACTTGCGCTAGCTCTCCCCGACCGGATAAACGTTTGATCGATTGGTTAATGCCTGTAATTAACTCTGGGTTAGTGGTTTTTTTACTGATCAGAAAGTGAATTTGGTTATGGTCTAATACCAGCGGTAATTCTGTAACAGAAATCCTTTCAATCTGAGTTGCTATATAAGGTACGGCAATAGAATCGCCAATGACAACATCGCCTCTACCGTAACCCAGCATGCGAATTGATTGGGTGGCATTACGACTGAAAATTAATAGTTTTTGCTTGATTAACGCTTGTTCTGATGCCAAAAAATCTGCCCCATACCAACCAAAAATAGGCGCAAGGAGGACGAGCTTTTGACTAAATATATCCTGCCATTTATCAATTTTGATCTGTGAAGCTAAATCAGATTTTACAAATAACTTAATTTCTTCGTCACGGTATGGTACTGAGAAATCAGCATAAGCTTCTCTCTCAGGTCTATAACTTGCGCCCATCATAATATCCAAGGTGCCTTCTTGTAACATTCTGTGGGCTCGCTTTACGGGCATATCGATAAAATTTAACTTACAACCTAAGTTGTCCGCCACAATAGTGAGCATATCAACATCGAGCCCAACGGGTTTACCGGCGCTATCCAACCAAGAATACGGCGCCCAACTATTAAAACCAACGTTAATCGGCTCATAACATGATGACGTTGCTTTTTGCCCATAGGCAAAATACGCTTGAAAATAAATAAGTAAAAGTAATAAAATTCTTAATCGCATAGGCTTACTTCTCACCTTATTACTTATCAATTCTTGCAGGGTAAAAGTCGATTTGATGGGATATTGAAGCACTGTCTAGTCAAACGCCACTTTGCTAGCACCTATAAACCTTAGACTATAAACATTAGACATAAAAAATCTGTTACGCCAGTCATCATACCAAGGCTTTTGGGTCTGAACCTTCAATTGAGTGATAAACAGCAATCCAATGTATTTTTCGCCAGCATTTTGCCATCAATACATCATGGCAATGCCAGCAACACATTTATCGATACATTAAGTCGATGATGGCTATTTTATCCATTTATCATCACGATTGCAGTTCAATCTGGTCAGCGTAATCAATAAGCGGTATTGTTACCCCAAATGAACCCAGATAACGGATGTTGATTGTTTACCTATAATATCAATGGCAAAGCGAGTCGCTTTTTTACCTACGCAGATTTAATAAACTGCGGGGCTACGGCTATCGAACATCAAATAGAAAATTTGCCACTGCAACCCGACACTTGGCGCGCACTCAGTTTGTTAGCCACTCAAATACTTGATCCAATCGTCGATCAATTTGGACCCATAGCGCTGACATATGGTTTTTGTTCGCCTGAGCTGGTCAGAAAGATTGCTAAAAATCGCAATCCGCATATTGCGCCAAAACTTGATCAACATTGCTCATACGAACTCAATCAAAATCAAAAAATCATCTGCGATCGCTTAGGTGCCGCCTGCGACTTTACCCTAGTGAGCAACAAGGATGATAAACCGATTGATATGCAACTGGTGGCGCAGTGGATGTGCGAAAATCTGAAATTTGACCGCCTGTACTATTACGGTAAACATCGACCGATACACATCAGCATTGGCCCACAAATGAACCAATTCATACAAACCATGAAAACCAATGCCGACACCGGCCATCGTGTCCCGTCTAAAAAAGGCCGCAATGAAACGGCGATTGCGGTGATTAGGCAAGTGGATTATTAACAGTAAAACGAGGCCGTATGGATAAACCTCAAACAGAAATAGATGAAACGTCGCAATGGCTAAACAGTAAAGACACCATGCGACGGCTAAAAGTATCCTCTTGTCATTTAATGCATATGCGCCAAACAGGAAAAATTAACCACAAAAAACAAGGCAACAGTTTTTGGTACTTAATCGAACAAAAGTAAATGTCGTTGAGATTTATCACCTAAACGAAACGGAAATACATTATGGATGCAGTTTTATTTAAAAAGCTTGTGACAACAATGCCGTTAGGTAAAAAATTACCCGATGCGCATTATTTACACCAAGACGGATTCGCTGAAATAGATGAACAACTCAGTGGTTTCATCATTGCGGTGAGTAATGCGTTAAAAATTCCACTCGACGATTGGCAAGTCATCAAGCTCAGTAAAGCTGAATTCAAATTATCACTCTTGTCATACCCTACTTTTTTTACCGAAGCCTACCCTGCACTTACCCAAAGCGTCACTGTTGACTTAAGCAAGCTTGAACATCGCATCACCCAATACTTATCTAGCGATAATCCGCCCATTCTGCATCGTAAAGAAACTATGTTGCCAAGCTCTCATGCTTGCTACCAAGAATTTGTCGCCATCACACAAGAAGGTGAAAATGCAGGCTTGTATGCCAAAAGTCGCATGATAGGCTTTAAACAGTCATGGGAAAAAATAATCCAACAGCACGGATACGAACTCGTTGATGGACGACTCTTTAGAAGCTCTAGTTTTGCATCTGCAAACGATGACAGCAGCAATATCGACCGACATAAAACCGCATTGGTGCGGCATGATCTAAGCTCACCGATGAAACATCTTGCCAAACAAAGTTATTTAAACGGTGATTACAGTGTATTTGACTATGGATGTGGTCGAGGTGACGATTTAAGAGAACTACAAGCCCACGGTTTAGAAGCATTAGGCTGGGACCCTAACTTTTGCCCAGACGCTGACAAAGTTGAATCCGACATTGTTAACATTGGCTTTGTCATTAACGTCATCGAAGATGCAATAGAAAGAACAGAAGCCATACGAGGCGCTTGGCATCTTTCTAGAAAGTTATTAGTAGTGTCAGCCATGCTGGCAAATGATAGCTTTATCAGTCAATTTACCCCCTATAAAGACGGTGTCATTACCTCACGTAATACGTTTCAAAAATATTATGCCCAAGCAGAACTAAAAGGTTATATCGAACGCACGTTAGACGAAAATGCTATCGCTGTAGCACCAGGCATTTATTATATTTTCCGCGACAAAATTGAAGAACAACGCTTTTTAGCAAAGCGTCATCAACGCCATCATCAATGGCACCAAATAACCACACCGACGCCAACAAGCGAAGAACAAGCTCGATTATTGTTCACTCAACACCAAACATTGTTAACCGCGTTTTGGGACCGATGTTTAGAACTTGGCCGCTTACCTGTCGATGATGAGTTTGCCGAATCATCCAACATTACAATGCATTTCGGTAATGCTAAAAAAGCTTTTAAATTACTCATGCAAGTACAAGGCGAATCCGCTGAACTCGAATTTGAACAAGCCATAGCCTTAAGGCGTGAAGACTTACTGGTATATTTTGCATTAAGTCAGTTTGAACAACACAAGGGTTACAGTCGATTACCCGATGAGCAAAAACGCGACATAAAGATATTTTTTGATACCTATAAAGTCGCCATTAATGAAGCCAAAGTATTGTTATTTGCCATCGCGGATACCCAACTTATTGAACAAGCTTGTATCGACGCACACGACAACAAACTGCCTGCAAGTAAACTCAATAACGGTCACTCGTTAGAGTTCCATAAAAAATACTTAAGTTACCTGCCCGCGTTACTGCGTGTCTATGTTGGCGCAGCAGTACAACTGTATGGCGAACTCGATGAAATCGATCTTGTCAAAATCCACATAACATCAGGTAAAGTCAGCTTTATGGGATACGATAATTTCGACACCAGCCCACTACCCACCTTACGCGAACGCATTAAGGTTAAGATGTGGCAGCTCGATGTCGATTTTTTTGATTATGTGGAAGTAGATAAGAGGCCTCCTCTGCTCTTTAAAAGTAAATACCAAGATGAAAGTTTTGAAGATTTTAAAAAGCAGAAATCATTTGATAAACGCATTGAAAAAGAGTTTTTTCTTGAATCAATTGGCCAGCTAAATAAATTAGCTGATATACATCAGATCTTTAATTTAAAAGGAATTGAAATTAAAGGGTATAGGATCTATAAATCATAATATTTACCTGTATAACAATATCGATGGTCAATCTAAATTGTTGACCATCGATACGTGGTAAGTAAAATCTTTAATAGGTTAAATTCATCGGGTTAGAAAACTCATTAGGATTTAACTCGGCTAGCTGTGTTCTAACTCGACGCCTTAAATTAATGGAAGGTTCTAATACATACTCTTGATAATCTTCGTGTCCGGGATTAATCAACAGTAATTTAGATAATGCTTTACAAAGCCTTGTTACCGCATTTTTATCTCTTATATCCCCTTTAAAATCTGGACTTTCACCAAAGGGAAACTCTAAGTGACTGACTAATCTTAATTGATGCATATATTGACCAAAAACATCTGCTTTTATACCATATCCTTGAGCAGCCTTGTCGGTTGTGAATCTAGGTATCTCCCATCCAGGTATGATTCCATGAAAGCGATCTATAAGAGCATCATCATGAAACATTTCAGGGAGGTGTTTAATATAATCTGAGCGCATTGGTTTATTTTCATAAATATCAATATTAGCCAAAATCATTAAGCCACACTCACTAGATACCTTTTTGTTGCCACGACTAAATTCACCTGATTCAAGATAATTTTTAAACTTAGCATGGATATCATCAGCACCTTTAAAGTTAATTGATTGCCCTTCGTCCAAAACAAGTAAATCATAGTTACCAAAGAGACCAACTTGTTTAGTTGATAAATTAAAAAACAATTGAGCCTCTGACAACGCACCACCACTATTTAGCCAAGTGTAACGGCTAAGGTTTGAATAAATAAAAGACTTTCCTGTACCTTTTGGTGCTAATTCCATCATGTTTATATTATTTTGGACTAGTGGTATAAGGCGTAATAATAGACAACGTTGCTGGCTCTCCGTATAAGAAAATGGCTCATACCCCATGGATCTTAATAACACATAAATCCATTCTTTTGTTGTAAAGGATTCTCTTGCCTTAATCAGTTCAGACAAAACTACAAAGCCAGATTCCATAGGGCTAAAATCAACAAGCTCAATGATATTCTGCTTACCATCATAGCCAAGATTTAACCGCCCAGCCCCCCACTGCCCCCCCTCTAAAAGTGAGTGGTTCGAATCTAAAACATCTTTAGTAATAGTTGCACTATTTTCATCTATGCAAGGTATAGATAAAATTCTTTTATCTTTAACAATATCGATTCTAACTTCAAAACGGTCAAGCAAAACCGTTGACTCTCCTTTTTGTATTGCATATTTTATTTTATTTTTTTCTGATTTATCAGGCAAATGCTTACTCATGAACTCACTGATCTTAGAAAAAGTATCAAGTTCTGTTGAACTTTCGCTGTGGAAACGGTCAACTAACCATTCCTCTACAAAAGAAGGAATGGTCCTTTTATCACGAATATTAAGGTTTCTAACTACTTCTTTATTAATAGTTAGTGAGCTAAATGCCGACAAAATCTTCTGATCCAATTCATATTTAGACATTAGTCAAACATCCCTTCAAATTTTTTACTTGCTAAACTTGCTTCCAGTATCTTTGGAGGAAAACAAACTGAAATAGACTGAGTTTGAATTTTTTTATTACCATTAACTTCAAATTGTAAATCAAACTTAATATCTGTTAACCCTTCTTGCGACACGGTACATTCAAACGCAAAGTCAAACTCAATGGTTTGACCTTCATTTATTCTTTCAATTGCATGTTTGCCACTAAAAGGATTAGCTAACTTAATTCTAAAATTATCAATGTTAACTGGTGTTGATATTTTTAGTCTTAGGCACCACTTTCCCGAAACATAAAAACACTCGGATGATATTGCATTTAATGTAAAGTTATTATAGCTCTTAGTTACACCTGAATATAAATTATAATAAGGAATTAAAACTTCTTCCGGTGTTAAACCACCATGAGCTAATATAGACGAATTTTGGCTTTTTGAAAAATAACGTCTATCAAACGGAATCAAAAAACCTGAGTTTTTACCATCGATTCCAACAAAAGTGTAATCATCATCTAGTTCGTTAGGCCTATGCTCTACTTTGATTACTCTTTCCTTAATTTCTCCCTGCACCACCGGCTTTTTAAAATCTCGACAAACAGTAACACCATGATCTGCAGTAATATGGAAAGTAATTGCTTTATTCATTTGTAAAGCATCTTTTTGCCATGAAATAATCTGAGATTTCAAACTATTCAACATAGTCTTTACATGATTTTGATGCTGATTGAAGTCTGCTGCTTTATGCAAGAATTCATCTACTCTATTCTCGAAATAAACTACAAGCTTAGTATCTTGTTCTAATCTATTTTCACGAATTGAAGCCCAGCTTTTAAAAATTTGTAAACTACTTTTAGAGCTCAAGTGTGAGTGATATGCATTTAATATAGCATCTTCCACATTACTTACATTTTTTGTAGCCTCCTTTCCCGTAATAACAGCAATCTTCCCTATTTCAGTCAAAGTAGGTATTGGAGCGAATAACTTTGAATGTTCGATATTTAGGTGTTCAATTTGTGAAAATGTCTCAAAAATCAAGTCTTCATGTAAGGAGGATAAAGCATCAATCATAAGAATAACAACAACTTTATCATCCGAAAAAGATTTTGACACTTGCTTTGAAAAGGTAGTCCAATGGTGTCGAGATCTTAAAATACGGGCTTCTTGATTTATTAACCAATGAGCAAAGTTAATAGCTATATCTGAGTTCACAATATTACCTGCAACAAAATCATCTCGAGTTTTTGTTAGATAACGGTCAGACCACTCAATAACAGAATTAACATCAGAGCTCTCTGGAAAATTAACATCTACGGCATTGTCTTTCCTACACCTCAATTTATCAAATAATGCTCTAGCGCCTTTAGTATTATATCTTTCTAGTTTTATTAAAAAATCATCAGTTAAATAGTTCACATTAGATTCTACTAAACAATCTAAGTAATCGATTAAGACTTTCCAAGGTGAAATCAAAACACGATGTAACTCTTTAAAATCAAAATCACCATGAGTGATTTTTCTATGCACTTGCTCTGTAACTTCCAACCATTTTTTTGACAAATCTGAGTTTAAATTTTCACAATAATCAATAAGCGGTAAATTAATCACATCCAAACTTATCGTTCTAGGTGGTAACGATTTAGTAATTTTAAAAAATGATAATATAGTCCTTAACTTTTCAAAATGCTGTTGAAGCATTAATTCTTTAAGATTTTCACTGACATCCTGTTCATTAAACAAATAATTCAATAGATGATCGATTCTACTTGAATCCAACTCAAATTCGTTAGCTATTTTAGATACCACAAAAAAACGTACTTGTTCTATATTTAGTATTATCCTGAAATCTTGATGTCTATTGCAAATAGATTCAATTTTAGATTTGAAATCTGAGCACTGTATAAAATCAGGAGCTATAACATTTAATATATACTCTTCAAAACAGGATTGTTCATAATCATAATTTAACAAATCTAGGCTAACTATTAAAGAAGATGTTATCCACGCAGGCACTTCGCAAGATTTATTTTCTGCAAAAAGGCTTTTAGGATCAATAATATTTGTATGAGCAACACCGTCTAAGCCTTCAAAATCTCTGAATCGTGAATATAGAGTTTTCGAATGAAAGTAAATACACAAATCTGTAGTTTCGTTCCTAGATAAATTGCTATAGATCAACTGTCTAAAACGATCAACATCAGATGGTGTATTGACAATATTGAGATTATCACCAGAAAAAACCTGATATATATCTAGATAAAATTTAATAGTCACTACGATTTACCCACTAAATCATTCATTAAACTTTGTAAAGCTTCAATTTTCATGTCATAGCTTAAGTGAGAACCGTTGACTAGATTCCTAAGTTGGCTCTTCAAAGCAGCAAGAGAATTAACTGCAATATCTGTATTATCTGTATTATCTGCAATATCTGTATTATCTGTATTATCTGTATTATCTGTATTATCTGTATTATCTGTATTACCTACATTATCCGTATTGCCTGTCAGAGGGACATAATCCCGTGCACTACCCAGTAATTGATTCAGTCTTTCATGCAAAAGGCCAAAGTCGTAATCATTACAATCATTGTAAGTTTTATTTACAAAAGTCAATGTCAAGTTATCATATGACTTTAAATCATAACCATCGGTTTCAAAGAAGAGGTCTGCTAATCTGTTGCTTTGAGGTTTACTCAATTTTCTTAGATTTTTTATTACAATATCTTTATCATCATTACTAGGGTAAATTGACTTAAATATTTTCTTAATTTTTACTAGCTTTTCATTTTGAATATTATCTAATTCTTCAAAAAATGATTCTAGACTCTCAGCTAAAATAATTCCTTGACTGTTAGATAATTTAGTAAATCCATTTAGTTCAAGAATTAAGTCAGCTAAATCTTGATTGCTTTTACCAACCCTATCGATAAAATCAATAATAGCTTTTGCATTTTTTGATAATTTAATAGAGTTTTTAACATCATCACTAAGGGCTTTAATTTTTTCACGAAACCTTTTCGCCGACATATTAGCATAATCAGTTTTAGCTATTAACGAGCCTTTTTCAACGTTTAAAATATGACCAATAATATTAAAAACTTCTAGCTGAGTTTCAGTATAATCGATTAATCTAAAAGAAATTTTATTACCGCCTTCGAATGCCTTCGTTAAAATTTTTGCGGCATTTGAATCAATTGTACCGTTCCATCTAATACGCTTTATTTCATCTTTTATTGCATAAGCAGCAAAAATAGCTAAAGAAGACGCAGGTATACCATAAGGAGATGATACGTATTTTTCACGAAGTCTAAATGTAGGATATGACTTATCTCTATTAGCTTTCAGAAACTCTTTTTTTAATTCATAAACAAAAGATTTAATAGGTTCGTTTAATTCATCTGGGGTTTTCAAGTCCCACCCATTTGTGCGCTGGATAAACATATCATTCGCGCACAGTGTACCATTAATAAGTGATGCGTTTTCAGTGGTAGTTGTAGTTTCACCAAGTAAATCATTTGTTCGATATGAAGGAGTTTCGTTGTACCTAAGTATCCTATCAACTAATTTCTCAACCTTAGCACTACCTGTATATTTCTCATCAATAAGAACATTTAAATTCATAGCCCTAATAGAAATACTACTAGGATATGATAAATTAACATCATGCTGTAAAATTGATTTAAAACTATGCCAGTTTGAGCAATCCAGTTTGTTTAGATTGCCAGATTTAAAAATTGCAGATTTACCATTTTTTAATCCTTCTCGGCCATAAAGTCTCGAAAGTAAAATTAATATTAATTGTCTACAATGCTCCCACTTTGCATCTAGCTGCCTAACTAAATCTTCCGATAATGAGTTAGACTGTGTCAATATACTATTAATAGATAAATATCTAACAATCAAACTTTTTAAGTTGAATTTTACATTATTCTCTTCAATCGTCTCAGAGTTAACTCCGTCTAATGGAATCCAAAAATAATTCAAATCGGAATTTAAAATATTAATTTTATTAATAATAGTGTTAACTTCAGCAGCCTGTTCAGCTAGCACTAAATATACTTTTGCACTAAGTGTTGGTCGGTCATTTTTTATAGTACTAGCAGAAAAAAAGCTATTTAACGTCTCAACGCTATAAGTCCTAACAATACCTGAAGAAGAAGGATCTAAGTTATGTTCTCCTAAATTTTTAAACAAATCTCTCTTCATTTTCGGATTGTTTGAAATTAACTCTTCAAGAGTTTTTGAATCGTTTTCTTCGCAGCTGCTTTCAATCATGGAGTCAACATCGACACCACCATCTCCAGCTAGAGTCCATATATCAGTAACACTATTACGCCAGATCAAACCTGCACTTTTTAACCAAAGTAAATGCTCTTGAAGTGGATATCTGTTTCTACTTAAAGCACAATTTAAAAAGTTTTCTGTTGCATTAAAATTCTCTCCTAAAATTTGTGATAGAAATATTAAGCTGAGTATATCTTTTCGATATTGATTGTTGCTTTCCTCATCATTCACAACATTTGAGATAACTTGCTTATAACGCCGCCATTCACTAGGAACTTGTTTTTTAAAACTATCCCGATAATAATCGACTAACTTAGGTAAACGTATTAACTCTTCCCCCCAAAGTTCTTCGTTAACTATTGTTCTGTTTAAAATCTCACTTGAATTGTCCCTATAGAAGGTCAAAGCGGTTCTGTTAGCTTGTGCGAGCTTCGATAAGTTAAACAGTCCAGCTGCCATCAAAGGATGAAGTGGGTAGACCTCATCAATTACCATTTCTAATTTATCAGTTAAACTTCTAAAAATTTCTAACTCAGAACAATTAGCTAATAAGTGATTTTTCAATTCAGAATCGATGGACTTAAGCTTAGTACCATTTTGTGTCCATGACTTCTGCATGCCTAACAGGTGATAACCTTCAGCTTCTAACTCATTAAGTTCAATTTTGAATGGTGTATTAAAACGACCAGATATTTTTGATAGGCCCTCTTTTATAACTTCATTTGCCTTTGTTCTTTCGCCATACTCTTCAAATGAAACATGAGTCACACCAAGAAAGATTGTATGGCCTACATCTGGGGCACAATTTTTTTCGACAAACTCTTGTAACTGCATTATCTCTACACTTGCATTCCTATTTGGGTTACCAATTAGGTCTTCAAGAGCTGCACCAAACTCATCCCATAAAACAACAATACCACCAAAATTATACTTTTCACTAAGATTAATTCCTGCTTCATAATATGCTTCAATGAAGTTTTTCCCGCCTTCATTTGCAATATTAAAAGTTAACCCTAAGCAAATACTCTTATGCCAAATATGAAAGTCATCTAAAGCTGTCTGTTGATGGTCTTCTAAACCAAAAATCAACTCTTCTAATGTGAAATAATTCTCTATTCCCATCGAAGTAAAATCAGAATTTATAATATGTGGACTTTTTTCTTGTATTTCATTACAACGCTTTAAGCACACATCAAACTCAGTAGCAGGTAGAATCTCTTTTACATCTAACCTTGGATTTCTCGTAATTGAATCGTAAAGTCCTTCCATTAGTTTTGAGCCGATAGAAGAAGTATTTGAACCATATAATGACACTAATAAATAGGGTCTTGAATCAGCATCTTCGTTTGATAGGAAGACTTTTTCAAGATTACTTGATAAAGCTTGTTCTCCCAAATTTTGTAATCTTGATTTAAACTTTTTGAAACAAGGAGTATTCGCACCATCTCTTAATAACTGTGCTAAGACAACAGACAAGTGGCTCTTTCCTGAACCATAACTGCCATAAAGATTTAAAGCGCGCTGTTCTTTTGGAGCTGTAGGTAAAACGGCTTTACATATATGTTTAAAAACCTTTATTGATGCTTGTGTAGGGCTATAATTCCCAACTAAAGAGGTATTATTTAACTCCTGCTCTAACACAACAGCGGCTTCTTTTGAATCATGAAAACAAACAACATCACGAACTATCATAAGTGTCTCAACCTTTTAAGATTCGGCTCTAGCCGGTAGCCATAACGAGATATCAACCCCAGGAAGTTGCACTTCTTTATAGTAGTTAATATTCAGACGTCTAAACTCATTACTGTCAGCAAAAAGAATAATGGTCTTCGATGAATTGTGATTTAATGCTCTTTCTGACCAAAATGCTTGTTTATCAAGTATCGACCAATTCACAAACCACTGTTCTGGTTTATGTATAATTAAGCCGCGATCACATGAGTTATTATTTACTTCTTCAAGGTAAACTTTTTTTCTAACTATATGAGTGGGAGTAAAATCAGCACCAGGATGACTCCAAACTTGATAGGTAGGCAACGTGATTCTGACAGCTGTACAAACTTCATCGAGAACCTTAATATTTTTACTAGAAAAACATATATTTACGTATCTCAAGCCAGGATGTAAATGATACTTCTTGATGGTATCTTTTATAACTCCATGTAAAAATGCTAATTCCATAATCAACTATAAGACACTAAAGCCAAGTGTCTTCTCCTTGCTGAAGTAATAATATTAATGATTTACGGGGAATACACGATTCTTTAAATGTGATTGACTCAAGGTCTGCGGCAAGATCAAATGTAAAAAAGTCTTTCCACTGATTCATTTGACTCATTCTTTGTAGACTTTTTTTGAGATCTGATTTTGATAAACACAAATAATTATTTATTCCTGTATCGATGATTGCATTGAAATCAACGCTTAGTCTAGATTTAAAAAATGTGAACCGAGCCAATGATAAAGCATATATAATAATCTCATCAGTCACTTTAGGTGAGCCCATTTTCAACTCAACATTATCACGATGGGTTCTAAAATCTATTAACCCTAACCCCTCAAGAGGACCATCTATAAAGAAAGATTTCCTTACCCCATCATAACTGGTATCAACGCTAGCTGATGCGTATACAGGCTGATGCGCATCACGTATTCTTTCTTGTAAATCATCTTCAAGATTCCAATCTTTTGTAAATGAATCTAAGTTCTTAAATAAAGTGCTATAAGGTTCTCCCTTTTCAGAGAACACTGTCTGAAGATGTATTGCCCACCATGTAGCAGATTTACTTAAATGAGGATCATTATCTTCAATTATCAAACCAAACTCTGATAGCTTTTGGCTGTTCTCTGACAACTGTGTTGATTGCATCCACCCATTAATGGATTTTACTACAGTAGAACCAGCTATAAACTCTTTCATTGCTAGACGTTGAGAACCTGTTGAAAATATATCCGGATTAGTTTTCAACAACTTAATACCAGTACTCAACCACCACTTATTGATTGGAAACTTGCTATTGTTTATAAGCGCCATCAGGCCTCCCCTAAAAACTTACACAACACAAAAAATAACTTGCTAAAAAAGTAATACTGATTGCTTAAATCCTGTTAAGTGATAATAAATATCATTAACAATGTGATAATTTTAAGTTCTATACATCAAAAACCAACTAAAGACACATGTTAGACACAAAAGTAACATCCTCTACCACGACAAGATTACAATTATTAGACAAAGTGACTTCAAAAAGGCTTTTTTTGATCAATTTGACCTACATATAAAGCATTTAAGTCAAAACGAGACGCAAAGATATGTGGATTTTTTCAGACAAGGTTATCGCTGTATCATAATATTTAGCTTTAACTTGTGTTTGACTATTTTTAAATCCTAGAAATAATCCAATAAACAAATGCGGGGACAGCAGACGCTCAATTAATTGTATTCGAAGAGGCTCTTCGAATAAAAATTTTACTTTTTTTGCACTAACGACTAACGAAGCTATCTTTTGCTTATTATAATGATTTATGCCTTCATTTAACTGATTTCTGTCTGAATCTATAGCAAGATCAAAATTTATAGCATCTTGCGGTATAAAACTTAAAAGTTCATTTTGAGAATAATTTGCTAATATTTTTGTTAACATCATAATCCTTTACATCATTAGAATACGAATACGAATCCGATTCGTCAATATTGTTTTTGTGGTGGTAAAGCTAATAATTAATAAAAAATCAACCAAAATTTTTCTTGCTATCATGAATTTACTGCATATTTTGAATCACGACAATATAAATTATACATTAATCTTTAGCACTGTATACAAACACAGCTTTTTCAATAAAATGCTTTTGTTCGGTTGCAAATACGTCTAGTATTCGCTCTGGACAATTTCTCCAGAGGCACTACATCAGCTATGAAAGCTAAGTTTACAGGTCATGACACTTTCCCTCTACGCTATGGATGGCTATTCAAGGCAGTTAATCATTTGAATTCAAATGGTAAATTCTCAAGTTCTGATGAAGACAGTATTCGTCAATCAATAGTCGAACTTGGTGTTGGTAAAAATATGGTTAAAGCTATTCAGTATTGGGCTGAAGCTTCTAACGTGATTCATTCTGAACGATCAAATAATTCATTTATTCATGCTGTGTCACAAAATGGCGAATATCTTTTTGGTGGTGAAAGCTTCGAAGATGGAAGAGATCCTTACCTAGAAATGCCTGGCTCAATTTGGTTAGTTCATTTCTGGTTAAATTTTAATGTTGAACATTTGACCGCTTACCGTTACTTTTTTAATTTCGCAAATGTGCAACATTTCGAAAAAACAAAGCTCATCGCTGATTGTTTTGAAGATGCAAAGAAACTCGTTGATAGTGAACTAGGTAATATATCTACTATCAAAAAAGATATTGACTGCTTTTTGAATACCTATAGTAAAAAGCTCAAAGCTACTTCATCGAAAAAAAGTATCAACATAGATGAAGACCATTTTATCTCACCTTTGTCTGAATTAAATTTGATACAAGATAACGGTGGCGGTTTTTACATTAGCAATCTATCTGAACGTCCTGAACTGCCTATCGAAATATTTACTTATGCCCTGCTTGAGTTTTTTAAATCTGAAACTGTAGATTCTAAGGTCAGCACTGTTGATTTCGACTCATTATTGAGTAAACCCTGTTCACCCGGTCGAATATTTCGTTTATCTGAATCTGGGTTAGGTCAAAAACTAGATGAAGTTCAAAGCTTTACTAACAACAACATTTCATGGGTCGATTCATTAGGACTAAGGCAAGTCAACGTTTCTGAATATGCAAAAACCAATAGCACTTACTATTTGAATCAATATTATGGCACTAAAAATGACTGAATCACTCATAACTATCAACCAGCGTTATAAAAGCTCTACCCGTATTGATGGTGATAGCGAAGATTTACGGTCCTTTATTGACGATTTTATTCTTCATGGTACTGCCGTTAATGTGCTTGACACGGTCAGTCGCGAATACGACGCTAATGCACAAAGGGTATATACCATTACAGGGCCTTATGGCTCTGGTAAATCTACCGTCGCGTTATTTTTATCATGTTTATTATCTACTGATACTAAGTTACGCGAGTACGCTACGGCAAAGTTACAATCATCACCTGTCCTTTTGTCTGAATTCCAGAAAAGATTTGCAATCAACATTGGTTGGAAAACTGTTAAACATGTTTGTGGTTTAGAGTCACCTGCAAACAGCATTTTACAAAGTTTATATATTGCACTTGATATAACTTACGATGTGAATAAAATTGCACACTTAACTGACGATGAATGTCTTTCTGAAATTAAACTGGTTCTGTCTTCAACGCAAAGTAATGATGATGGAGTATTAATTTTACTCGATGAAATGGGCAAGGCTTTAGATTATCAATCACGCGCTAATAAGGACTTACATTTATTCCAAGCATTAGCTGACGTAGTTCAACAAGCTAATAGCCCTGTATTGATGATCGGTTTCTTACATCAAGCTTTTTCTGATTACGCTAAAAATAAAGATGCTAAAACTCAGCAAGAATGGAGCAAAGTTCAGGGGCGCTACCGAGATCTTAGTTTTAATCCATCAATTGACGAATCATTAATCCTCGTTGGTGACTCTATAACTCGATCAGCTGAAATTTCTTCAAAAATAGAAAGCAAGTATGCAAAGTTAGTCAATGTCGTCAGCAGTACTTTCGCTAATCAAAATCGGAATGTTGGTGCATTAACCGATACTCTGCCACTTGACCCTATCGTCAGTTTACTTTTAGGCCCTGTTTCAAGACGCCGCTTCTCACAAAATGAGCGCAGCTTATTCGGTTTCCTTGCATCACATGAAAAGTTTGGTTTTCGTGAGTTCCTAGAAGATAACTATACACAATCTCAAGATGACCTAGTTTTGTATAGGCCAGAAATGTATTGGGATTACCTTCATCATAATTTGCATCACTTAATTGTTACATCGCATGATAGTAAGGCTTGGTTGGAAGGTTGTGATGCGATTTATCGCGCAGAGCAAAAAGCAGAAGGTAGTGAGCTACATGTTTCTATAACTAAGGTTATTTCGTTACTGACAATATTTGGTTTTCATCATCAATTACATGCTAAAAAAGATTTTTTAAAGAAATACTTTGTAAGTCGCGGTTATAAAAATACAGAAATAGCTAAAGCGTTAGATGATTTGCAAACATGGACTGTCATTATTTACCGACAGAAACATGATGCTTTGTTTGTTTTCCAAGGTAGTGATATCGATATCAACACATTGATAAGTGAGCGTGTTGAAGCCGTTAGTCAGGGTGTTGATTGGACTAGCGTTTGTGACTTGCCGCAAAATATATTAGCGACAGCACACTATCACAAAACAGGAACAATGCGATGGGCAACAACCAAGCTCATCAATAAAGTCGAAAAGTCGTTACTTGAACAGCTTTGTTCTGAACCGAAAACAGGCGAAGCTTTCCTTACTTTTGTCTTATCGGTATCACCCGATGTGACGCAAAAATTTAAAGAAATTGCATCAGACTTAAGCCATTGCGTTATCGGTGAGTATGACGATTTTAGCATTTTACAAACAGCAGCAATTGAGCTGATAGCACTTAAGCAAATCCTTAAAGATGAGCAGAAAATTACCCATGACTTGATCGCCAAAAACGAGTTAGAAAACCGCATCATCTTTGCTCAACAAAATGTAGAAAAAGAACTGCAACATATATACAAAAATGCACAGTGGACGCATTGGAATAACCCATTACCGCCCTCATCTCCTCTTACTTCATTGGCATCTGTAATAGCAGAAGAAATCTATCACAAAGCACCAATTGTAATTAATGAATTAGTTAACCGCTCTAAACCTTCTGGTAGTGCAAACAGTGCCATTCGTAAATTGATGAATGCAATGTTTGTAAATGGAAACCAAAAAGATTTAGGCTTCGATGAAAATAGCTTCCCTCCAGAGAAAGGCTTATATCTATCCTGCTTAAAGAGCAAAGGTTGGCATAACTATACTCCTGAAGGTTATTTATTCCCCAAAGCATGGAGTAAAGAAACCAAAGATGCTAATCCAAAGATGCATGCACTTTGGCAGGATGGTTTTACTTTTATTAAAGAGAACTCAACCACAGCACATGTTTCCATCGCACAGTTATATGAACGTTGGATGTTGCCACCTTTTGGTTTAACAACCGGACTTTGTCGTATCTATGGACTAGCGTTGTTAAAGTCACTGGAAGGACAGATTGCATTTTATGATTGGGATTCTACAAATCAGTTTATTTTTATTCCTGAACTAGATGAGGAACTGGTTAATAAAATCTATAAGCATCCACATGAAGCTGCGGTACGATACTTTGAAATATCAGATATTCAGAGTCATTTGTTAGAGAATTTAGCTCAAGCTACAATCGGAAATGCTAAGACTGACAGTGCTATTTTGAATATAGCTAAGCACATTGTTGGAATAGTTCATAAGCTACCATCTTGGGTTAAAAAAACCAGCGGCGAGAGCTTTAGCGGCAGCCAACAAAATGGTTTAACTAAAGAAGCAAGAGACTTTAGAAACAAAGTTATTGGTGCGAGCGATCCGTTTAAGCTTATCTTAGAAGATTTACCTGCTGTCTTTGGTTTTGATAAAAATGACCCAGCTTTAGAAGATCAATTGGGTTATAAGCTGAGAACGGCAATTGAAGATTTAAGTGCTCAAAATGATATTTTATATAACGGATTCAAACAAATAATCATTGATACATTAGGTGAAGAATTTAATAACAATCTTAAAACACGTTGTGAATTTGTTGAGGGTATAGCTAAGCGACCTAATGTCAAAGAGCTTGCTAAACGAATAGGCCAGTGCATTAATAATCCGAGTAAATTTGAATTTGTTATTAATCTTGCAACGGGTGCGCCTGAGCGTAATTGGACCGATAAACATCTTCGTAACGGCTTAGATGAATTACAGAACTTATGTGTTCAATTTAGACGTATTGAATCATTTGGTAATTTACAAACCAAAGGTAGTTCAAAACCTTTGGCATTCATCACCACCAATAGTGAAGGTAAGCATCAAGAATTTGGTGGTTTTATACAGTATGATTTAGAAATGGATAGCGACGTTTTGCAAGTTGTAGAAAAAATAAAGTCGTCTTTCTCTGATTTATCTAAAGAGAAACAATTAGCCGCTTTAACTAACTTGCTAACAAATTTGATGGAACAAAGTGAAAGCGGAACAGAGGTTGTTAATGACTGAGAAAGTTAAACATGTTCTAGGGTTGTCTGGCGGCAAAGACAGTAGCGCCTTAGCATTATTTGTCAAAGAAACGTATCCAGATTTAGAAGTTGAATACTTCTTTACTGATACAGGCTACGAGTTGCCAGAAACCAACGAGTTTATTGATCAGCTTGAAGAAAAGCTGGGGTATATTCACCGTTTAAATGCACGATCATTGAACAATATTGAAGGTCGTGGCGAAAAAGACTTTGCTCACTTGTTAAAAGAGCATGGTAACTACCTGCCCTCACAGCGTGATCGCTGGTGTACCGTCCAAATGAAACTAAAACCATTTGAACAATGGTTAGATAGTTTTATTAGTGATGGTTATAAGATTAAAAACTACGTCGGAATTCGAGCTGACGAGCCAGAAAGAACGGGATACATGACCATAGAGAAACCTATTGAGTCTGTATTTCCTTTTAGAGAACATGGCATTGTTAGAAGTGATATTGAAAATATCCTTCAACGTAATGGGTTAGAGCTTCCTGAATATTACAAGTGGCGCTCACGTTCGGGTTGTACTTTTTGCTTCTATCAACGAAAAATTGAATGGGTAAAGCTGATGGAAAAGCACCCTACGTTATTTGAAGAAGCCAAAGCATTTGAGAAAGGTGATGACAACAATAGCACTACTGGTGAACGTTTTTATTGGATGGGCCAAGGTCAACCTCTTGAAACTTTAGAAGATCCAGAAGTGCAGAAACGTATCATTGAAAACCATGAGAAAAAAGTCGCTCGTTTTAATAAAAAGAAACGTAGTAACGCTTTATTAGGTGATTTCGGTGGTGTATGTAATTTTGGTGAACTAGACGACATATACGATGAAGCCGAAGGTGGCGGAGCGTGTGTAACCTGTTACAAATAAATAAAAAAGCGACTATCTAGTCGCTTTTTTTACAGCTTTGATAAATATATCAATTTGTTCAAATGTCACATCAAGTGCAAAACTTAGTCTAATAGTATCTTCAGCTTGTTCACGCGTTAAACCTAAAGATGTTAATACATGCGAAGCTTCAATTTCTTTTGAAGAACAAGCTGAACCTTGAGCTAAACTAATTCTCTGATCATTATCTCTGATCATTAACGCTACGTTGGTATTCAATAGTGTTAAGGACAAACAATGAGGTAAGGCATTAGTTCGGCCATTTATGTTAAAGCCAATCCCTTCATTAATGAGCCCTTCAATTAAGTACTCTTTTATGCGCATTTCAGAAAACGATTGGTAATATTTCGGGAATAAATCAATCGCGGTGCCATAAGCAATAATCAACGGCGCAGCAATTGTTCCGCCTCTCAAACCTTGCTCTTGGCCAGCGCCATGAATAACTGGCAAAAGTTTCCTGTGGCGTAAATCTCGTATGTAGATCGCGCCAGTGCCTTTTGGGCCACCGACTTTGTGAGCGGAAAATGACATGACATCTATATTAAAATCATCGACATCGATCTCTGTTTTCCCATAACTCTGGGCTGCATCTGAATGGAATAGAACATTGTTTTCAGAGCATAATTTGCCAATTTCACCAATCGGATTAATTGTGCCTAATTCGTTATTGACGTGCATTATCGACACTAATGCCGTTTTTTCGTTAATGGCATCCTTAACATCATTAGGGCAAATAATGCCATCTAGATTAGGTTTAATGTAAGTAACGTCAAAACCAATCGATTTAAAATAATCACATATCGCTAATACGCACTTGTGCTCAATGGTGGATGTGATTATATGGTTTTTTCCTGCAGGGATGTCACCACTTAACAGCAAGCTTTTAAAAGCGATGTTATTTGATTCCGTTGCGCCACTAGTAAACACAATTTCACTTGGATAAGCACCGATTGAATCAGCTAGTTTTTCTCTTACTTGATCAATTTCCTTTTGGACAATAGAGCCCATCAAATGACTGGATGCTGAATTTGCATAAAATGTCTCAAAAGCATTCATCAGAGAAATTTTAACTTCAGGCAATAGAGGATATGAGGCTGCGGTATCAAAGTAGATCATACTAGTATTTATCGATAAGTTATTTGTAAAAATATTAACACAAGTTGAACTCTACAATTATGAAAAATTCAATAAAATACAACAATCCATAGCATAACCTTGGTATTTTCTTGAAGAACCATCACTTGTTTTGCTTAGCAACCCCTTGTCCTAAAGGTTCAAAATACTCCATCGTAACTTGATTTATTCACACCTATGCCAGCCAATGAAACCATGAACACCTTTGCGAGATTGAAGCAGGTTCTGGATAAGTCTGATTTGGTATAAATAATAGATTTTTAGTAAAAAATTACTCTTTATCAAGCCACTCGCGAGTGGCTTTTTTATGGGTTTTATCTCAGCATTAACACTCGCTTCATCATGCTAAAACCGCTCACCCGATAACTATCAGCTAATACAAATTGATACATAAAATAACTACGATTAAATTTAACAAGTGGTTAATATAATTTAGCCCTCATCATTGATTTTTGCACCGCTAACCTCAGTTCTGCCCCTTATGAGTTTAATTAATAATGAAATGCATAATAATAACAACAAAGGATTTTACCAATGGCCATTCCTCTAAAAAGAAACAAGATTAGTGCAATTCAACTCACACTTAGCCTGAGCTTATGTTCCACTTTTATTGCTCCAGCGTTTGCCCAAGACACCTTGATTTTGGCTGATGCCTATATCGATGTAGCTAAAGGAAAAAGCGTTGATAATGCAGCGATAATTATCTCTAACAATCACATCGTTAAGGTTACCACCGCGGCAAACATTACGAATAAAGCCGATTACAGCTTGATTGATCTTAAAGGTAAAACGCTGGTGCCAGGAGTGATGGATATGCATGTGCATTTATCTGGCGATGCTGAAGATAATTTTTTAGAGTCGATGAATTATTCAGTACCAAGGCAAACTGTTAAAGCGGTTAAAAATGCTCAGAAAACCTTGCTCGCAGGCTTTACCACAGTACGAGACTTAGGAGCATCTGGCTATTCAGTGATTGCCACCCGAGATGGAATAGATGCTGGCGATATTCCTGGTCCACGTATTTGGGCCGTAGGCCATGCAATTGGTATCACCGGCGGACATTGCGATGATAACTTTCCCGCTCCAGAAGCCCATGCAAAAGCTCAAGGTGTTGCCGACGGTCCTTTGGAAGTGCGCACCAAAGTACGTGAAAACATAAAATACGGTGCCAATGCGATTAAAGTCTGTGCCACTGGCGGAGTTTTTTCTAAAGGTACTCAAGTCGGTGCGCAACAAATGACTTACGAAGAACTTAAATCTGCCGCAGATGAAGCGCATATGCGCGGCCTTGTTATCGCCGCCCATGCACATGGCACTAGTGGCATTAAAGATGCGATACGCGCGGGTATCGATAGTATTGAGCATTGTAGTTTTATGGACGATGAAGCCATTAAGATGGCAATAAAAGCAGGCACTTACTTGTCTTGCGATATCTATAACACCGAATACACCCTCGCCTATGGTGCCGCTAACGGCGTACCAGAAGCCAATATCAATAAAGAAAAGCAGGTGTCACAAGCCCAGCGTGACAGCTTTAGAAAAGCCGTTAAGGCTGGCGCTAAGATGGTGTTTGGTTCAGATGCGGCGATTTATCCCCATGGAGACAATGGTAAGCAATTTTCACGCATGGTCACCTTTGGTATGACGCCAGTTCAAGCGCTTCAGGCTGCAACCATTAACAGTGCCGCCTTAATAAAACAAGACAACTTAGGTCAAATTAAAGCCGGATTCTTGGCTGATATTATTGCTGTTGATGGCAATCCGCTAGATAACATTAGCTTGATGGAAAACGTCACTTTTGTTATGAAAGATGGCGTAGTGTACAAAAAGCTTTAATTAGCTAACCGCTATTGGTTATGCCACAGCCCGATTGGCTTGGATAGCTTTAGCAATCAAATACCAAGGCCTATCTTAAACGCTAGGCCTTTTTCATATCTAACAGATAGACCGTCAGATCTCAGAAGCATGTCAATTCGTTCAATCATTAGCTGGTTCAAATCTTTTTATCTATAACAAGGCTATACATTAAGCGCTGGTTGACTGTCTCGATTGTGTTTATCAAACGCTATCCCTAAGGGTTCGAAATAGGCCAATAGTGCTTGATAGATTTCACGGCGGTGTTGGGTATCTGGGTAAGCACCATGTTTAGCTAAAGGTGAGTTAATCGTGCTGTTAACTAAGTATGGATTAGATATTTCGGCATTAGCCTGTGAGTACATTTCAATACTGGCTTCGAATGCGCGCGCCATCATTTCGGTTGGTTTGGCAAAGTAATGACAAGCTTGCAGTTTATCTAACGCGATTGACCGTCTCACATACTCGTGTGGCTCTTGGCCATTGCTGTTTAAAAAAGTGATTTCAAATAGCTTAGATAATTGTTGGTTCAGAGGATGAGCAACTAATGCTTTGTCTGCAAGCCAATGGTCGGTAGCACATGCATACCGGTTAGCCGGACTCATGTACTCATCTTGACTCAGTAGAGTGTCATCAACAAACATTTTGTCGGCTATGTAATGATCGAACGCATGCCAAAACTCATGAGCTAACGACCCTGCGCCGGCATTTTTGGCTAACGCCAGTTCTCGATATGCTGGTGAATAGTGTGCCTGCACGCCCTTTTGGCCGCCATGGCCAAAGGCAAAGCGTAAACTGCCGCGCAAACCAATTAGCTCTGGTGGTACGCAGAGTATATTGGCCAGATCGGCTAATGAATCAAATATCAAGTTAGCCGCTAATGCCGACTCTTCGCGATTAACCCATTTGCCCACTCTTATGTGCTGTAAACCGAAGGTGTGCTTGATATCTAAAAAGCTCACCGAATCACCATTGCGATAATCGGGACCAATGCGCTCAAAATGACGCTGATGATTTAATAATGAATGATGTGAAGCCAAACAAACCTCTATTACACGAAAGCGATTATAAACACGTTTACAAAAAACGAATGCTGAACTCAGTGGGTAATTATGCCATGTTTAACGCCATCAACCGTCCAATAAAAAAGCTAATGGTGGTAAAAGTCTTCTTGGCGCAACCTCATCCACCAGTATGCGATAAGCATTTTTATTCAGCTTTATGCAAAAATAAAAGTATTACCCTCGGTAAATTTTTAACCTTTATTCATTTAAATGCTTATTTAATCAAAATAAGGCTAAACAGATTAAATTAAAAGCACTGCATAATCACCGAGTTTATTTTACTCTTCTATTAAGTGGTCCATTAAGAACCTATTAAGTGGCTTAGTACGGCCACCAGCACTTAATGGATCGTATACGTTACGGCTGTTTATGACGATATGCGCCTAAAGAGTAAGCCGGTGTATTTGGGGGCCCTTTTAAGTATCGCTCATTGAATGTCTATTTAACCCTGTTCACAGTACAGTGGTTTAAGCGCAATTTTTTATGGAGGATTTATGATTTATACCACAACAGAAACCATTCCTGGTCGGGATATTATCGAGATTGTCGGCATTGTAACGGGTAATGTTGTTCAATCTAAACATATTGGCCGAGATATTATGGCTGGTTTAAAAAGCATTGTCGGCGGCGAAATCCGCGGTTACACCGAAATGTTAAGTGATGCCAGAGATGTCGCCATTGAGCGCTTAGTTGCCAGTGCAGCTGAAAAAGATGCCGATGCGATTGTGGGTATCCGCTTTACAACAAGCGCCATTATGGATGGGTCGTCGGAAATAATGGCTTTTGGTACCGCAGTGAAATTAGCGCCGCGCTAATAAATAGCTCGGTTACTTAACCTAAACTTAGCTCATATTAATATCGCTCGTTAAGAATGAAGGCTGAGATAAGTACTTCTCACCATCTTGTTAACCTGTTTGTTTGTCCGAGTTTAGGCCGCCATCTCGCGAGTGATCGAACATAACTAATGGGTAATTTTATGATTAAAAATATTTCCTTAGCCCTTGTCACCTTGATAGCCTCAACTCATGCCCTGGCGCTAGAAAGCCTTATTACTGTTGAAAGCCATTACTCGGCCAAAGAAACTGCTGATAGGTTTGAGGCGATCATAAAAGATAAAGGGTTTACGGTTTTTGCCAGAATAGATCATCAGAAAAATGCGGCAGGGGTTAATTTAACGCTAAGACCAACTGAAGTGATTGTATTTGGCAAGCCGAACATTGGCACTCAATTAATCCAGTGTAACCAACTGGCGGCAATTGACTTGCCCCAAAAGGCATTGATCAGTGAAGACGCTGATAATAAGGTTTGGCTGTCGTATAACAATCCGCAGTACCTTAAGCAGCGTCATAACATTGCAGGCTGCGATATGGTTATGAGTAAAATAGCCGCCGCGCTCAATACATTAAGCATTGCTGCAACGTCCAAACCGCTATAATGTAGAATGATATTAATCAACAACTTATATAGCATATTTATCAGCAGTGCTGCGTATAACAATATATTTTGAGGTGTTAAATGAATAACCAAGTGGTATTAATCACAGGTGCAAATAGAGGCATTGGTTTGGCCTTAACTGAGCAATACCTTATTAACGGCTGTCGGGTTATTGCGACCTGTCGCGATGATGCCACAACGACTGAGCTAATGTCGTTACAGGCGCAGTTTGCTGATAAATTATTGATTGAATCAATGGATATCACATGCCCAGATACCATTCACCGTTTAGCCAATAATCTTTGTCAGCAAAATATTAGTATTGATTTAATCATTAATAATGCAGGCTATTTGGATCGCGATAATCACAGTATTCATGCTATCGATTATGCTGATGCTGAAATGTGCTTTAAAGTGAATGCGCTCGGGCCATTATTTTTAATCCATTGTTTATTATCCCTATTAAACAAAACACGTTTATGTAAAATCGCTATTATCTCATCGTCCAAAGGATCATTAACAGAACCACAAGGCGTCGATTGGTATGGTTACCGAATGTCTAAAGCCGCTGCCAATATGCTGGCGGTGAATTTATCTCAAGAACTTGTTGATGATAATGTTGCTGTGGTATCGGTTCATCCTGGCTGGGTTCAAACTGACATGGGCGGTAGCACAGCACGGGTTAAGGTTATCGATTCTGCATTGGGGATTATAAAGGTGATTGACCAGTTATCGATTGCTAACACGGGTGAGTTTTACAATTTTAACGGTGAGCAACTGCCGTTCTAATATGTGGCAGCTTGAATGTGTGACGACTCAGCGTACTTTTTGCCTAATGTTTGCTTATTATTGAACGCGTGTTATCAAGGCTATTGGCTTTGTGGGCGGGTGCGATTGATCAATTTACCGCTAAATATGGTCTAGGATAAGTTTGAGGCTGTTTTTAGGTCGACAATAGTGGGCGAATTATGTTTTTTGACCATGATATTGAGGCTAATTTAACCGGTTACACTTAAATACAAAATAATATCCAGCGATATTTACTGCTGGCTTGCCTTACCGGTTTAAATTGGTAAGATGTTGTTTTGATGACTGTATCGTTAATATCGTTATGATACTTTGGTATTAATAGGCATAGTTAGACAATATTAATTAAGTCGATAGTTACAATATTGACTACGACACAATGAAGATGTGTTTATCTTCTTCTTGCCGCATAGCGGCTTAATTCAACGAACACTTTAAGTTAATTTGTAACCTGCTGCATTTGTACTTTAATCAGTACGACGTCAAGCAAAACCTAGGTTGCGTTACTGCATAGCTTAAGCGGGCGTTATATTTAGTGAGGTTGCGATAATGGAAACAAAGCCGATAATTTATGACAGATTTTCTTGTAATAAATGTTTTGATAAAAGCAGCCTTGATTTTGATTTCACCATGGCTTTTCAGCCAATTATTAATTGTAAAACCAATACTATATTTGGCTATGAAGCATTAGTTCGCGGTTTACAAAATGAATCTGCTTTTTCCGTTATCGATCAAGTCAATGATGATAATCGTTATTTATTTGACCAGCTTTGCCGAGTGAAAGCCATTGCACTGGCTGCTAAGCTCAAACTAGACTCCATGCTTAGTATCAACTTTCTTCCCAATGCCATTTATAAACCTGAGCGCTGTATTAGAACCACCTTAGAAGCCGCGAAAGAGTATGGTTTTCCAACCAATAGAATCATGTTTGAATTTACTGAAAATGAGAACATCAGCGATACAGAATTTGTTAAGGGTATTGTTGAGTATTATAAGAAATCAGGATTTATCACTGCACTAGACGATTTTGGTTCTGGCTATGCCGGTTTGGGATTATTGGCTGATTTTCAAACCAACATCATCAAATTTGATATGAAGCTTATTCGTAATATCGACCAGGATAGTACCCGACAAGCTATTATTAAAAATTGTGTCAACTTGTTTGCTGAGCTTAACATTACCTCGTTAGCCGAAGGCGTAGAAACCATCGAAGAAATGCTCTGGTTGCGCGATTCTGGCATTGACCTGATGCAGGGCTATTTGTTTGCAAAACCTGGCTTTGAGAGCCTACCGCAAGTTAATTTTGATGAAATATCCCGCTATGAAAGTAAAGCTAAACATTCCCACAAGCAAAGTTTACATGATGGTGCAGGTATTTAAACCTCAGCTTAAGGGGTTAAATCATCATCCTTAGGCCGATTTTGCTTAGCGATTACCGACTCGAGATAGTCATCGAGATAGTCACTAAGAGACGACACCTCTACGCGGGCTAACTTAAGGTTTTGACTGACGTTTATAAGCGTTTTATGCCCATTTCAACCAATTCATTTACCTATGTCTTTGCGTAATCCTGTATCATTGAGCGGTGCCAAACTCTTGGCCCCTTTCCCTCCCCTATGCTGGAAATATCATCGATGAAAACAGACGCTTTACGCGGCAAACTATTCTTATTACTGGCCACTATGCTTGCTGGTGTAGGCTGGATAGCCTCTAAACTTGTTATTTTACACATGCCTGGTGAGATGTTTATTGCAGCTCGCTTTTTAATCGCCAGCCTGATTTTATTACCATTTTGCTATCAGCAGATTTTAGCCCTGCGAGGCAAACAGATTGCCGCGCTGTGTGGCGTTGGCCTTGTGTTAGCGGCATCGATTGAAGTATGGGTACATGCGATTACCATTTCAGATACCCTGTCTGAAGGCGCGTTTATCATGAGTTTAGCAATGATTATTGCGCCATTTATTTCTTGGCTATTATTCAAAGTTAGACCCAACCGCATGTTTTGGATAACGCTGCCTATAGCCTGCATTGGTATTATGTTATTGACCATCACAACGGGCTGGGAAGTGGATAACAGTCAATGGTTTTTCTTATTGTCGTCGGCCTTGCTGTCATTACATTTTGTACTTAACAAGCGAGTTCTGACCAATATAAAGCCATTAACATCGATCTGCGTTCAATTATTCATGGTGGGGGTTGCTGGTAGTGTGATTATGGCGCTGGTGTCACCTGAGCATTTTGAACTCAATGGCCAGCTGTTCTTTTGGTTTGCAGTCTCCACTGTGATTGCCACCAGCGTGCGCTACTTATTACAAACCCTTGGCCAGTTTAACGTTAAATTAGAAACGGCCTCATTGATCATGATTTTAGAACCCATTTGGACATTAATCTTGTCTATTAGCTTTCTTAATGAAGTGGTTGAGGTACAAAAGCTTATCGGTGGCGGAGTGATTCTGCTGTCACTGTTTATTTATATCAAATTTTCTAAAAACTAGTTTTGACTAAAGGCGTTATGGCGCGCTCGGTTTATGTTCATCGGGCTGCGCTTTGCCTCACCTGTTATCAGCAAAGATTCGACTACCAACAACAGATACATTTACCAGTCTAGCCACTTAAACACCTTGCCGCTTTTAGTTCATTGGCGATGAGACTATAATGATGGGTAATCGCAAACCAATGAGTCATTAATGAACAGTAACATAGAGATAGTCGATCTTCTCCGCGAGCGTATTCCTTCATTTAAATGTGTGCCGGGTTGTCACGATTGCTGTGGCCCAGTAACGACCTCGTCTGAAGAAATGTCGCGCCTGCCAGTCAAAACGGCCGCAGAACATGAAGCCGCGCTAAATGAATGGAACTGCGTATATTTAGGCCCTAATGGCTGTGAAGTGTATGAGGAACGCCCTTTGATATGCCGAGTATTTGGCACGACACCGCGTATGCCTTGCCCTGAAGGTCGTGGTCCTGAAAAGATGATTGACTCAAAAGTAGAAGCTCAGATCCATCACTATATTGCCAATACCCGCCAAGTATTAGTGTAAGCGCATAGCAACATCTAACCGATAATGGTCTGTAACAGCAGGCGAAAACCCGGATTGACGCGCAATATTAATGTGGTTGTGAAGAACAAAGCTTACATAAGAGTTAGCCGCATTAAAGCTTAATGAAGTAGCATGACTCGCCTCAGTATGACACTGAGACTCGTCATGCTCTGCGGTGTGAATCATTACCGCCAGAGAGCGTTAACTGAATTAGCCAAAGTGTTCTTGAAAAGCAATCATAAAGTCTTCTCTTATGAGCTGCTCTAAATGTATCGCGCGTTCAGTGGGGCAAAAAATCATAATATGTACATTCTGCTCACCATTTATACCGCTGGTAATATGAATGTGTGGTTCACTGCCCGGTAAATCGACACCGGCGTGTTTTTCTATCACGCTATTGTAGCGCTTGGCCACTTCAATAAAATCTTCACAGTGCTGTTCTATTTGACGAGTAAGTCCAGGAAACAGCGGATACAGGTTAACAAACTGCACCAGAGTAATAGTAATATTATGATAAACGTAACGTTTCATAAAATTAAGGTTTTTAACCGCATAGGTAAAAAACATACTATTTGGCAGCGTGGCGGTTTTACCTGTGTAATGGTATTGGCCTTGGTCCAGATCAATCTCTTGGATCACTGTGGCCATTAAGTTATGTTCTATCACTTCACCGTATATCTTACCCACTTCAATCCAATCACCAATCACAAATGAGCGTGAACTCGCGCGTTGTATCGAGCCGGTAAAACACAGAATAATCTCTTTTGAGGCGATGACTAAAGCAATTGCGATGGCTGTTACTGACAATGCAAATTTGCTGACTTCGGTCTGCCAAAGTACAAATAACACCACCAATATTAAGATAAATGTGCCATTTTTAGTACGCGACATCCATTTGCGTTGCACATCAGAAAGAAATGCGACATCGCCACGTATACTTGAAATGATAAAGCGTTTAATCACTGAGATGAGTATTATTATCAACACTGTTAACAATAATTTGTGCTCGAGAAGAAAATCGACTGCTAATGCTATTTTATCTACCAAACCTACAACCTATATCAATTTTGTATTCATCATGCTGAACCAATATTATTCAGCCCAGTACTTTATGGGGAATACCAACATAAAACAAGGTAATTAACCTATACATTGGATAACAAACACCTCTCAAACAGTGCTTTTTGTTGCGAATAGCGTTGAATTAACTGTCATAGACCCGCTATTAATGCGTCCATTCGCCTTATGAGTAACATCAATCATGAGTTTGTTTTTGGTTAACGTCTAAGGTGATGATCTTTATCATCATATTCTCATATATCATCCCGATTTCAGGTTAGTGAGCAGATAACTCAGCATTGAGAATAGGATTAGACAGCTTTGATTGTTGATGTCACTTGAAAGTATTTAGCCTTCAGAAAATTATCCGTGAAAAAATATCTCTACTGTGTTGAGTCGCAAACGCCATATTTACAAAATAATTATCAACGCATTAATGACATCGCTAATGATCACAAGCTTGGGCATTAATCTAATACCTTTCTGCTCTAGGCATTTTTGTCAGTTGGCGTATATATAGGGTGCTTGTTTAGCGACAAGGAGTTAAATTAGTATTAAGCTCAATCAATGATATTTTACATAAAGTTACATTGTTGTTAAATTAGCTAATTATATGCTTTTATTATGTCAGACACGGATGCATCTTATGGAAGCTGGCTCTCGTAGAATACTACTTTTTTCTGTTCCCCTAACCTTGCTCATCATGGCAATCGTTTATTACTCCTTCAACTCCGGTCGTGATATCGCGTTTCGTTACTCTCCGCTGATCGATGCTGCTATCAAAATTAAGCTTGAGGCGACAACAGGACACTTGTGGTTTGAAGAGGCGATTAGTGGTGATCGCAGCATAGATATTGAGACTGTATGGGCTCATTTTGATAAATCACTATGGTATGCGCATGTCATGCTTGATGGTGGTAAGAATGGCGACACCGTCATCATGCCTCTTGATAATCCTGATTTACGCCAGCAAATTGACCAAACCATAGTCGACCTGCAAAAATTTCGCCACATGGCCCAACAACGTTGGGATGCACAATCCACATCCGCTATTGGTTCTGATCTTGACCAACAATTTGACCAAGCCTTTATCGCGTTTAACCTTGCGGTTGATCATGTGGAAACCGCCCTGCAACAAGTTATCAATGACGATCTACACACCTTTAAACTCATGCAACTATTGCTTGCGGCTCTTATCTTGATGGTAGGGATTGTTATTGTGAGTTTGTTGTTGCGTTACAACACAAGAATAAACAAACACCTGCTGACGTTATTTAAACAAGAAGAAAGACTGCGGATTACCTTAAGCTCTATCGGTGATGCAGTAATAGTTACCGATACCCATGGCACGGTGACCTATATAAACCCTGTAGCAATTCAACTTACCGGCTGGACATCTCTTCAGGCATTAGGACAACCGCTTACAAAAGTGTTTAATATTGTTGATGCTTACACACTTGAATCGGTCAATAACCCGGTAAAAAGAGTCCTCGATACTGGCTCAATCGTCGGCCTAGATAATCACACTAAGCTTATCGCTAAAGATGGATCTGAATATCACATTGCCGACTCAGCTGCGCCAATGCGCAATCCTGCTGGTGATATCAGTGGTGTGGTACTTGTGTTCAGGGATATTACCGAAGAGCGGACATTATTTTCTGAGCTTGAATCGAGTCAGGCAATGATAAAAGCTTTATTAAACACTGTGCCTGATATGATTTGGTTGAAAGATACCCAAGGAAGTTATTTAGCCTGTAACACCAAATTTGAAGAAATGTATGGCGCCAAGGAACATGAAATCATCGGTAAGACCGACTTTGATTTTGTCAGCCATGAGCTTGCTACTTTTTTTCGCCACAATGATGCCAAAGCACTCCACGCCGGTGAATCCACCGTCAATGAAGAATCGCTGACATTTGCCAGTGACGGTCACGTTGAACAGGTCGAAACCATAAAAACACCGATGAAAGACAATCATGGTCACTTAGTGGGTATTTTAGGTGTAGCCAGAGATGTCACTAACTATAAGAAATCATTGGAACAACTTAAGCAAAGTGAGACCAGGCTAAAAGAAGCGCAAGTTTATGCCAAAATTGGCTATTGGGAGTTACTGCCCGACCAGAAAACCGCCGTTTGGTCTGATCAAATGTGTGCGTTATTTGGACTGGTTGAAAACGCCAAAGCAGATCCGCAAACCCTTTGTAACGTGATGAATAAAAGTGACATTGACACTTTTATGGCATCAGTTAAAGAATGCTTCTTGACTGGCCGAGAACACCATGTTGAATATCGGATCATTAGACCCAAGGATGGTGAAGAGCGCTGGATAGAATGTCGAGGACAATTGATCACAAATAGCGCAGGTGAAGTGCAAAAGATAGCCGGTTTTATCCAAGATATTACTGAGCGCAAACAAGCCGAAGATACCTTACGCAAAAGTGAAGCAACCATCCAAAACAAGCTCAAAGCAATATTAGAGCCCGATGCAGACATTGGTGCCTTATCGCTATCGGATATCATTGATGCTGAAGCGCTGCAATCTCTGATGGATGATTTTTATGATTTGACCGGCATGTTAGGTGCCGTACTTGATATCGAAGGAAATATTCTCGTCAGCGTAGGTTGGCAAGATATCTGTACCCAATTTCATCGCTGCCATCCTCAAACACGAAAAAATTGTATAGAGAGCGATACAGTGCTCACACTCAATGTGGAGCACAATACATTTAAGGAATACAACTGCAAAAACAATATGTACGAAATGGTTACCCCTATTGTTATTGGTGGCAAGCATCTCGGCAATGTGTTCATTGGTCAGTTCTTTTATCAGGATAAAATCCCTGATGTTGAGATATTTCGCCAACAAGCACACCAATATGGCTTTGATGAACAGGCGTACCTTGCCGCTCTCGATAAAGTGCCGCGCTTTACCCGTGATGAAGTCGCCCATGGAATGCGATTTTATACCAAACTCACCGATATCATTTCTGCGTCAAGTTTCAGTGCCATCAAACAATCAAGGTTACTTGCGGAGCGAGAAAAAGCGCAAGAAAGACTGCAATTATTCTCCAGGGTGTTTAGTGATACCCATGAAGGCATCATGATTACCGACGCCAAACAACAGATACTTGATATTAATCCAGCATTCACCCGAATAACCGGTTATAGCCGAGGAGATATTATTGGTAATACACCAAACATATTGAGTTCGGGTAAACAAAGTCCGCAATTTTATGCACTGATGTGGCACGCAGTTTCAGAAAATGGATACTGGCAAGGCGAAGTATGGAACAGGACAAAGCAAGGGCAACTCTATGCAGAATTACTCACTATTTCATCATTAACCAATAGCCAAAATGAAGTGACTCATTATGTTGGGATGTTTTCTGATATCACCAACAGTAAGCTACAACAAGACCAACTGAATTTAATGGCTCACTATGATGTTCTGACGAAACTGCCTAATCGCGCGTTATTTGTAGATCGTTTTCAACAATCCATTGCTCATAGTATGCGCACAGGACATCAACTTGCGGTGTGTTTCTTAGATTTAGATGATTTTAAACCCGTAAATGATAACTATGGTCATGATGTTGGAGATCGCTTATTAATTGAAGTCGCAAACCGCATTAGTGCCTGTATTAGAGAAGAAGATACCGTATCGCGACAAGGCGGCGATGAATTTGCCATATTACTCAATGATATTAAGTCTGCTTCACAATATGAAGTAACCATAGACCGAATCCATAAAGCGTTAGCAGAACCTTATATCATTGATGATATACAACATCGTATTAGCGTCTCTAGTGGGCTGACCTTATATCCTGCTGATAATGGTGATATCGATACGTTATTGCGTCACGCTGATCACGCTATGTACCAATCGAAATTAACCGGTAAAAATCGTTCTCGATTGTACAGTGCCGATTCTGACCAGCTTATTATCCCAAAAAATCATCACCTCGAAGAAATTCAACAGGCATTTGCTAACCATGAATTTCAGCTCTACTATCAGCCGAAAGTGAATATGGTCAGTGGACATGTATTTGGCGTAGAAGCCTTAATACGTTGGAACCACCCACAGAAAGGGCTCACTTCACCGGGAGATTTCTTACCATTTATCGATGGTACCGTACTAGAAATCGACATCGGCGAGTGGGTTATCAATCAGGCTTTACAACAACTTGATGATTGGCAAAAACAAGGTATTAAACTTGAAATTAGCGTTAATATTTCGTCAAATCATCTGCGTACGCCAACGTTTGTTGCCCATCTTGACGATAGTTTAAGCCAGTATCCCAATAATAATGCTCAATATTTGCAACTAGAGATATTAGAAAGTTCTGCTTTTGGCGACATCAATACCATTAATCATATTATTGAGGAATGCCAAAACCGGCTGGGAGTGAGTTTTGCACTGGATGATTTTGGTACCGGGTATTCATCGTTAACTCATTTAAGAAGTTTACCGGTGAATACGATTAAGATAGATCAGAGTTTTGTGCGAGACATACTCGATGACCCAAGTGACTACTCCATCATTGAGGGAGTCATTGCATTAACGAAATCATTTGACCGCAATGTTATTGCCGAAGGCGTTGAAACAACCAATCATGGCCTACTGCTGTTACTCATGGGCTGTGAGCAAGCTCAAGGCTATGGAATAGCCAAACCTATGCCTGCAAAAGATTTTTTACCATGGCTAAGCAATTATATTCCAAATAAAAGTTGGCGTATTGGTGGTAATCAAAATCACAGTAACAAACAAACTAGCCTAGATATATTTAAACTGATCACTGCACAGTGGAGAGCGAAATTTGCCAAAAAGATTTTATCCTCTGCAGATGAAGGAATTCCTTGGCCCATTCTTGATGATCAGACATGTCAATGCGGCAACTGGATCCGTCGAGAAAAGCAAGGGCAGTTATTTGAATCGCAATATATTCAACTATTTGAACACCATCATAGTAAGATTCATTTTATTGCTGATGGGATAAAGCATCAATATCTGCAAGGGCATCTTGATGCAGCCTGTGAGAGTCTGGTTGATTTAGATCTCGCATTCGATGACATCGATAATACTGTTAGCTTATGCCAATAGCCTTGTTTGATTTTGCTCAAAGCACAGGGCTAACTCAAGTCTAGCGCGGCGAACATAGGCCGATTAGCAGAGCTTGCCCAAACTGATGGGTATTCTTAAATACATCATACTCTGGCAGTAGTCAGTTATTTTACGCCAGCTTATTGCTATTCAAAATAAGCATCAAGCTTCACCCGTTATCCCCATCTAGCTGATAATGGCCGCAAAAATTTTTTCATTTTCACTGATTCATTTTGATCTATAAGCAAAATGAATCAGTCACGCCATACAATCTCAACTGAATCACTGTCGTTCACTGCGCGATCACGTCCTGAGCTAAAATATGATCTGAGACAATTTGTCCAAATTGAGTTTTGTTAACTTGATCAACCTCATAAATTAGAAGCTACAAGCTTATTTTTGATAAGGAAATTTCTTACAAGTTGATTTACATCAAAGAGGATTTTTAGCCGAGTTCTAAAATTGATACCGATAGATTGCAACTCATTATTAGCAACTGAGCTAACTTAAGCAGAAGGTATCAACATGGACACACATGCAGCCCTTTATAAACAGGGTCAAGATCGCCTTGATTATTTACGCCAATTTGCCCAACGTCAGCCTGTCTCATTACAAGAAAAAATGGCTAACCTTGGGATATCTCGTCGAGACTTCATTAAGTGGACCGCATCGGTCTCTGCAATGTTTGCCTTGCCCCTACCCTTTAGTAACTTGGTCGCTGAAGCAGCTGAATTAGCCGACCGAGTCCCTCTCATTTGGTTACACCTAGCCGAATGTACTGGTTGCTCCGAGTCATTAATTCGCACTGACTCCCCCAACCTTGACACGTTAATTTTCGATCATATCTCACTTGAATATCATGAGACGCTGATGGCGGCCTCTGGTTGGCAAGCAGAAGAAAACTTAGAAAATGCCCTTGAAACCTACAAAGGTCGCTATTTACTTGCGGTTGAAGGCGCGGTGCCGACGGCTAACAATGGCACCTTTTTAACTGTCGGCTGTAAAGGCCATACGGGTCTGCACATTGTCAAAGAAGCGGCTGAAAATGCTGCGGCAATTGTCTCTGTTGGCACCTGTGCCGCCTTTGGTGGTGTACAAGCCGCAGCGCCAAATCCGACAGGGGCAAAAGGGGTTTATGAAGTGGTCGATAAGCCGGTGATTAACTTAGGCGGTTGCCCTCCGAGTGAAAAGAACATTGTTGGCACAATAATGTATTTCATTATGTTCGGTAAGTTGCCAGCCCTGGATATGTTTAATCGTCCTAAATGGGCCTATGGCGCACGGGTACATGATAATTGTGAACGTCGTGGTCGCTTTGATGCCGGCGAGTTTGTTGAAGAATTTGGTGATGAAGGCGCAAAAGCTGGTTACTGCCTTTATAAAGTCGGTTGTAAAGGTCCTTACACCTACAACAACTGCCCAACGGAGCGTTTTAACCATCACACGAGTTGGCCTGTGTTAGCCGGTCACGGATGTATGGGGTGCTCTGAGCCTAATTTCTGGGATGACATGGCCGATTTTGAAAAACCACTCGGACGCCAACTGTTACACGGTGTTGATGCTACAGCTGACACCATAGGTGCAGTCATTTTAGGCGCAACCGTTGTCGGTATTGGCGCCCATGCAGTAGCAAGCGTATTTGCTAAGCCTTTGGAGGAATAATCATGAGTAAACGTGTCGTTATCGACCCTATCACCCGCATCGAAGGCCATTTACGTGTCGAAGTTGAAGTGGATGACAATAATGTCATTACTAAAGCTTGGTCTTCGTCGACCTTATGGCGCGGCATTGAGGTGATTTTAAAAGGCCGAACTCCAATGGATGTGGGCTTAATTGTGCAACGTATTTGTGGCGTATGTACTTATTCGCACTATCGTTGCGGTACTGAGGCGGTTGAAAATGCCCTCGGAGTTAAGATCCCTCTTAATGCAAAATACTTACGCAGCTTAATGCAGTCGTCATTATATATGCATGATCATATTGTGCATTTTTATCATCTACACGGATTAGATTGGGTGGATGTGGTATCGGCATTGAGCGCCGATCCGGCACTGGCGGCACAAGTGGCGATGAAATACTCTGATACGCCCATTGCTGCTGGTGAAGGTGAACTTAAAGCCGTACAAGCCCGCGTAAAAGGCTTGGTTGAAACCGGAAAACTCGGGCCATTTGCGAATGCTTATTGGGGGAATAGTACTTATCGCTTTAGCCCTGAACAAAACCTCATTGCGTTATCACATTATTTAAAAGCCCTTGAAGTGCAACGTGTTGCCGCTGAAATGTTAGCAATATTTGGTGGTAAATCGCCACATCCACAGTCGATTGTTGTGGGCGGCGTAACCTCAGTGCGTGACATGTTAAGCCCTGCCCGTTTACAAGAATGGAAACAAAAACACGCTATCGTACAAGATTTTATTGAGCGAGCTTATCAAGCCGATATTGTGATGGCGGCAGAAGCATTTGGCTCTGAACCCAGTGTACTTGGCGGGGTAAATGTTAGCAGCTTCTTATGCGGTGAAGACTTTATTACCTCTGATGGCGAGTATTTATTCCAACAAGGGGTGATTTTAAACGGTGATTTAGCCAATGTGTCAGATATCGACCCTAGCTTAATTAAGGAAGACGTCACCCATGCTTGGTATCAAGCTGATGGGCCGCAACATCCATATGTAGGCACCACAATTCCTGATTACACTGGCTTTATTGAGCGCGATACTGTGTACGGCAAATTGCCAACCATTAATGGCGACGGTAAATACTCTTGGGTTAAATCACCACGCTATCAAGATGAGCCGTTAGAAGTAGGTCCGTTAGCCTGTTTACTGGTTAACTATGCCCGCGGAAATCAGGTTGTTGTCGATGCGGTAAACGGCTTGTTAGCCCGTACAGGCTTACCTCTTGAGGCGCTATTTACCACCTTAGGTAGAACAGCTGCACGTATGCTGCAAACGGTATTAGTCGGTCAAGCGAGTTTACAAACCTTTGATGCCTTACTGGTCAATATGCAGTCAGATGAATCAACTTATGTGAAGCCTGAAATTGATCCAGACCGCGTTTATGAGGGCTTTGCGATGATTGAAGCACCTCGCGGTATGTTAAGTCATTGGATCCGCATTAAAAATGCTAAAGTTGAAAACTACCAAGCAGTGGTCCCCACTACCTGGAATGCTGGCCCTGTAGATGCTAATGGAAAAATGGGCCCTTATGAAGCATCCTTGATTGGTTTGAAACTTGAAGACCCAACTAAGCCTTTAGAAGTCATTCGCATCATTCATTCCTTTGATCCTTGTATGGCGTGTTCAGTTCACGTGATGGATTACAAGAAACAGACTCTAGGTCAATTTAAAATTGATCCAAATGGGTTTTAATCAGAGGTAATGGACTAGGAGGGAAAAAGTATGCAACATATTGCAACCCACGACCGGCAGTTGATATTTACTCCAGCGATTCGAATATTTCACTGGTTACGTGCCCTGTCTATTTTAGTATTAGTGATCAGCGGATTTTATATCGCGTGGCCATTTCTGGTGGCACCGGCTAGCACAGATGTCTTGGTGCAAGGTTGGATCCGCTTTGCGCATATCATTTTTGGATTTTTGTTAACCAGCATTACCTTAGTGCGTTTTTACTTGTTTTTCTTTAGTCGAAATAGCATCGAACGACGTTCGTTTAAAGATGTGTTGAGTGTAAAAAGCTGGATAACGCAAATAAAATCCTATTTTTGGATGGGCAGTTTAGACAAAGCTGGGGTTTACGGACCATTACAGTTTATGACTTATGTGGCCATTTCGTTTGTTGCCTTGATTATGTGCATCACTGGCTTAGTGCTTTACGCCAATGTGTATCACTTAGGTGTTGGCGGAATGCTAGGTGATGTATCAGCATGGATAACCGGTCTTTGTGGCGGGTTAGCACCACTGCGAACTTATCATCATTACCTAACATGGGCCTTCATTATTTTTGTGGTGATCCATGTGTATATGGCGGTGTGGTCTGGTATTCGCTTTAAACATAATTCAGTCGATTCCATTGTATCTGGTTACGACTATCACAAAGTACGTAAATAGGATGAATCAATAATAGTGAAAAAAATATTGCTGTTAGGTATAGGCAATGTATTGTACGCCGACGAAGGAGTCGGCGTGCATTTTGTCAATTATATCAAAGACAAATATCAAATTAGCCATCTAACTGACAGTATGGATATTGTCGATGGTGGCACCCTCGCCCAAGGGCTAATTCCAATGATCAGTCGTTATGACCATTTAATAGTGGTTGATACGGTTAACAGTGTTGGTGTGAAGCCTGGCGAAGTGTATTTTTTTGATTTTGACCACGCCCCTGCTGAAATTGATTGGCAAGGCAGTGCCCATGAAGTAGAAATGCTGCAAACACTCAACATGATGGACATTGTCGGTGACAGACCGCTCACATTTGTTCTCGGCGTGACCCCAACGGTAATTGAACCAATGACATTAGGATTGACGCCAGATTTACATGCCGCCATTCCTGTGATGGAACACGCACTATTATCCCATTTGGCCAGCTTAGGATTTAGCCTGGAAATTGTGGATAATATAACCATTGATCAGGTGATTCCTGACGCTTATAAGCGAGGTTGCTATGTCGATGCATAACATTCGATTTGACTTTGTATGCCAGAGGCATGTGCCATTATATGAGCACTTGTGTAATCAATATCTGGACCGGACTGAACTTAGTATTAGTATTGGTACAGAATCTGACCCGCAAACAAGTACCACACGTTATTTTATTGAAGCCTTTGCCACACAAGCTCAACTTGAAGCGTTAGCAGACGATATTGCCAGTGATTTTTTACTGTCGGTTTGGTTACTTAACACTCATATTGAACGTATTGAGCAGCACAGTGGCCAGCGAAAACCTTTGGCGATCTCAGCCAAATCTTCAGGGTCACCTTTGTATTTTTGCCAACATTGCCAACCACTGTTTGGCGATAATCAACAGCCCTCTTTTGGTAATATAAACCTGCACTGTGAACACTGCATGGGGCATGAGAAACTCAGTCGTGATGAAAAATCGTTAACTCAGGCCGATATTGTGTTAATGGCCAACCGCTTAATTAGCCATAAATCACTGCCCTTACCTATTCTCGGGTTAACCTTGTGGTTAACGCCACCCAGCCCATTAACAGATGAGCAAGCCAAAACGCCAACGCAGACTGAAACACGCCAAGCGAATCAATACCAAAGACCACACATATTAATTTGTAACCCCAATTCACTGAATAGCCATTTTATCGTCAATGACAGCCAAGTATTAGCTTTATCGAGTATCGAAAAACCGTTAATTTGCGTTCGAGCAAGTAGCGATCATCCTAGCTTATTGGCGCCCTTGTATGAGATCCAATTCGCTGAAAACCGTTTGTTGGTGATCCTCACCGAAGTGCTGCGCCAAAAAGGCATTCATTGGTTATACGTGAGCAAGAATAGCGATCAACAAACCAGCCACGATGGCGTACTGAAAGCGCCATTGCGTTTAGCGATGATTAATCATCAGTGGTTGCCCATTACCAGCCTGAGTAATGGTACTATGCCGTTGCCCTCTACTATCACCTGTTTACATGATGAAAATAACTATCAAGATGGTCATTTTGCGTTTCGTGCTCACACCACAAACACCAGCATAGACTGGCAAGTCAGCCCTGCTGAGCCACCAGCAACAGTGTTAGAGAATGTCATAACTGACGATTCAAGTGATGTCAGCACCTCAATAACGACCAGTTTATGTGCATTAAATGCCGCACTATTACGTTGTGACCTGACCAAAAAAATTCGTAAAGCGCAATTTGTAAAACATGCTGCGGTACTATATTTCAGCCAACATAATGCCAGCCAAATCGTCACCCTAGACAGCCAAAGTCAGCCTGAGTTGTTTTTTGAAATCCCCAAACTGCCTTTATCTGGTTATGAGATTTGTCATCGCTTATCTGAGTCGCCACAAAAAAGTCTGTTGGATAAGTTTAAGCAGTTATTTCCTGCTGAGTATAACCAACTGTTGGATCTGCACATTCAAGCAGATGATGGCGCATTGTCACAATTAATGGCGGTTGCCACGCTTATTATTGGCGGCTATTCGGTTGAGACCGCTCAGCGAGTCACTGTCACTGAACTTGCCGATAAATTTATCGCCCTGGCAATGGCGCATCAGGGTAACAACGCTCCGCGAATTGACTTTCCGCTCACCAAGGGAGCCGCGCATCGAGGTCTCAATTGGTGTAAAACGTTAGGCACATTAATGAGTTTCAAGCTAGCGGGTGAAACTAACTTAGCCAAATTAGCGTTTGCATTTCATGATTCGTTTGCAGATTATTTAAGTCATTGGATAGAGCATTTAGATCAAAATATTGGCATAAAACAATTAGTGATTGCTGGCAGTGACTTTGCCAATCCGGTGTTAACTGAACGAGTGCAAATACGCATTGGTAAAAATTTTCCCCTAGTGGTTAATCCGTTATTGGATTTTGATGGCGTTAATATCGCAATAGGTGGTCTATATCTCAAACAACGCCGCGGATAAAGGGTATCTTTAGGTATATCAGTTTTTGCTTATCCTCGTTTGAGATTGAGTTTTTATGAAGCCATTACGACAAGTTACCGTTATTGTTAAAGGTATTGTACAAGGAGTTGGATTTCGTCCCTTTGTGTTTAGGCTGGCACACCAATTGAATTTAGTGGGCAGTGTGCTCAACAATCATCTTGGGGTGACAATTATTTTGCAAGGCAGTAACCAGCTGATTGAGCAGTTTATGGATAGTTTGACTCAATCACCTCCGCCATTAGCGCGAATTGATGCCATTGAAGTCATAAATCACCGCCAATTAAGTCAATTTGACGGCTTTAGTATTATCGATAGCAGCATTTTAGACGGCGAACATGCCAACGTCGCGATTTCAGCCGACATGAGTATTTGCCTAGATTGTCTTGATGACATTAACGATCCTCATAACCGTCACTATCAGTACCCGTTTACCAATTGCACAAATTGCGGCCCGCGTTATAGCATTATTGATTCACTCCCCTATGACAGATGCAACACCGCGATGGCGGATTTTGTGATGTGCGATCGCTGCCGCGCGGCTTATACCGATCCACTCAATCGACGCTATCATGCTCAGCCAGTGAGTTGTCCCCACTGTGGCCCACAATTAACCTTTAGTACCATCAATGCTAACGCCGAATTTCTCTATGACTCGTCGATGTTAATCGCATTAGAGCAAGCCGTTGAAATGATTAATCGCGGCGGCATTGTGGCCATTAAAGGCTTAGGCGGATTCCATTTAGTCTGCGATGCCACTAATAATGACGCTGTGGCAGCACTGCGCCAGCGTAAACAACGCCCAGCAAAACCTTTGGCGATTATGGTCACCAACTTAGCTCAAGCTCAACAGTGCGTTAGTGGCACGCCAGCAGAATGGCAAGCATTAACCAGCCCTGAGAAACCCATTACCTTGATGAATAAACGTCATACTCGTGCAAAGAGTGATAACAATGATGCTGCAAATAAACATAATAACGCTATCGAACTTAGCTCATTGCTAGCACCAGGTATTGATCGCCTTGGGATCTTTTTGCCCTACACCCCATTACACCATTTATTAATGCAGCGTTTAAACAAGCCCATTGTGGCGACCAGTGCCAATCGCAGCGGCGAGCCGATTATCACGAATAAGACTGATATCGAAAAATATCTAGCCCATGTTATTGATGGGATACTTGACCATAACAGGCCGATTATTAATGCCTGTGATGACAGTGTGGTGCAAGTGATCGACGAGCAGGTGCAAGTGATTCGATTGGCCCGTGGCTATGCGCCACTGACCATCAACCTTCATTCTCCCATGCTATCCAATAGTCAACACAGCGTATTAGCGGTTGGTGGGCAACAGAAAAACACCGTTGCATTTGGCTTTGACGATAATCTGATTGTTTCGCCACACATTGGTGATTTATTCAATCTAGAAGCACAGCAATATTTCAACCAAAGTTTAGCAACGTTCAGTCGCCTATATGATTTTAGCCCGAGCCATATTGTGCATGATAATCATCCACAATATGCACCGACTCAATGGTCGGTGAAGTATCAATGTGAGCATCAACTGCCGCCATCTCATTGTATTGGCGTACAACATCATTTCGCCCATGTACTGTCGGTGATGGCAATGCATCAACATACTGATCAAGTTGTAGGATTTAGCTTTGACGGAACCGGCTTAGGCGATGACAGCGTACTATGGGGCAGCGAAGTGATGCTGGCAGATATACACGGTTTTACCACTTTGGCACACTTTAGCTCTTTTAAGCTTATTGGTGGTGAACAAGCGATTAAGCAGCCAGTGAGAATTTTACTGGCATTATTATTTGAGCAGATGTCACTGCAACACGTGCTCACACTTCCCATTGCTGCGATACAAAATTTAGGCCGACATAAGGTAATGAATTTGTATCAGTTATGGCGTAACAATAGCCATTGTATTGAATGTCGCTCTGTAGGACGCTTATTTGATGCACTGGCGGTGGCATTAGACTTTATTGGCAGCTCACAATATGAAGGCCAAGCCGGTATGATGATTGAAGCCGCTGCAAATGACTATCTTAACAATGTCGGTATTGAGGGCTTACCGGCACTCTTACCGGTAACACTCAACAGGTTAAGCTGCACGGGTAATCAGGCGGATAAAGCAATTGAGCCAGTGCAATGGCACAGCAGTGACTTTATCGCTCAGTTAATCAATCATTTGCTCACTCACTCACAGAGCACTTCAATTAAACAGCAAATATGTTGGCATTTTATTCATGCCATTAGCCAGCAAGTTAATCAAGTCGCTCAACAGTATCCGCAGCTACCACAGGTATTTTGTGGTGGTGTATTTCAAAATAAACTCTTACTTAGTCAATGTCTTGATGATTGTCATCAAGGTGGCAGGCGCTTTTTACCCAGTGGTCATATCCCTATCAATGACGGTGGTATTGCATTGGGACAATTGTGGTACGCCATTCATCACATGGCTTAGTATTAAATGCTAGAGGTTTTTTACCCTGCCTCTGCAATCGACTTACCGTGAATTAGATAATGCTTAACTGCTAATTGACGGTGGTATTGCATTGGGACAATTGTGGTATGCCATTAATCACATGGCTTAGTATTAAATGCTAGAGGTTTTTTACCCTGCCTCTGCAATCAACTTACCGTGAATTAGATAATGCTTAACTGCCAATAATTGCGCTATTGATCACATAATTTACTCAATAGCACTTTTGTTCACAGTCTTTATTACAAAATCTGATGTGCATCAAAGAATGCAGTAACCAATTAACCGACACTTATTGATAATCATAACAATAAGGTTAGGGAACATCATATGTGTAAAGATTGCGGTTGCTCAATGACTCATGACCATACTCTTCATAGTAATCCTCAGCTTAACGACAAAAAGACGTTAGCGGTTATCCATAAAATATTGGATAAAAATGACGTAGAAGCACAACATAATCGTGATCATTTTGCCGCTCATCAGGTAAGCGCATTTAACTTAATGAGCAGTCCCGGTAGCGGTAAAACCAGTCTGTTAGAGTGTTTACATGAATATCTCGATGCTCGTTATGCGGTAATTGAAGGAGACCTTGAAACCTCACGCGATGCCGACCGCTTAATAGCCAAAGGCATCAATGCCTATCAAATTCAAACCGGCTCAGCCTGTCATCTCGACGCTTTTATGGTTCACGGCGCACTGCATCACATTAATTTAGATGATGTAGAGATTTGTTTCGTTGAGAACGTCGGCAATCTAGTGTGCCCAGCCAGTTATGATGTCGGCACCCATAAAAATATTGTGTTGTTATCAGTGCCTGAAGGTGACGATAAAATTGAGAAGTATCCAGTGATGTTTCGCCGTGCCGATTTGGTCGTTATTACTAAATCTGATCTGCTGCCTCACTTTGATTTTAGTATCGATGAGGCTAAAGCACAGTTAAGTAAATTAAATCCCAACGTTGAATTATTAGTGGTATCAGTGAAAAATTCTGATTCAATGAAAGCATTGGCGAGCTGGTTTGATAAGCATCAGGAATATTAATTATGTGTTTATCAATCCCATCAAAAGTTGTTGAAATTCATGACGATGAAACAGTAACGGTTGATACGCTTGGCGTAAAACGCCGCGTGAGTTGTCATTTAATCAGTGATCCGCTCGCCATCGGTGACTTCGTCTTGATTCACATTGGTTTTGTGATGAATAAAATTGACCATAAAGATGCCCAAGAAAGCCTCGATTTGTATCGTCAAATAGTCACCGCGATGCAATTGGAGTCGGCGCAATGATGACCCTCAATGACTTTTATCAAGGATTTCGAGATCCACTGACGATTCGTCATTTGGCGCAATTAATTGCGCAACAAGCAGCTAAAACCAACGAGCAAATAAACATCATGGAAGTGTGCGGTGGTCATACGCACACTATTATGAAATACGGCTTATTACAATTATTACCCGCCAACATTCACTTTATTCATGGTCCTGGTTGTCCGGTCTGCGTTATGCCCAAAGAACGCATTGACCATGCAGCCGCCCTTGCCTCCCAAGCCGATACCATATTAGTCACCTTAGGCGATATGATCAGAGTTCCCGGTTCTGTGGGCAGTTTGGCGCTATTTCGCTCAAAAGGCTGTGATATTCGGCCAATATACGATCCACTAGATACCCTAGCGATTGCCCGTGATAATCCCGATAAAACGGTGATTTTTTTCGCCATTGGTTTTGAAACATCAACGCCAATGACAGCGGCATTATTAGCGCAAGCTGAAGCGCTAAAGATCGACAATTTATTGTTTCATATTAACCATGTGCTAGTGCCACCAGCCATTGATGCTGTGATGTCTGATAGCCGCTGTCAAGTCAATGCCTTTATTGGACCAGCACACGTGAGTGTGATTAGCGGCGCCCAAATTTATCAATCTACTGTGGATAAATACAAGACACCGGTTGTGGTGTCTGGCTTTGAACCTGTGGATGTTATGGAATCTATTTTGCGCATTGTGCGTCAAAAAGTAGCAGGCAAAGCGGAACTTGATAACCAATACAGCCGCTCAGTGAGCTACGAGGGCAATATTGCCGCACAGCAACTAGTCGACAAATACTTTATGGTTCGCGACAGCTTCCGTTGGCGTGGACTTGGGCCGATTGCTAACTCTGCGCTGACGCTGCGGTCTGAATATCATCACCGTGATGCTGAACGTATTTATGCCAAGATATTGCCCACAGAGGAAATTGATGATCATAAAGCCTGCATGTGTGGCGATATTTTGCGTGGTTTGGCCAATCCTAAAGACTGTAAAGTATTTGGCCGAGGTTGTACGCCACAAAGCCCGCTTGGCAGCTGTATGGTGAGCTCTGAAGGCGCCTGTAATGCTTATTATCGCTATGGAGAAGTGAGTCATGTCGACTAAAAAAACCATTCAGCTTAGCCACGGTGGTGGCGGTAAAGAGATGGACCAATTGATCCATGAGCTGTTTTTTAAAGCCTTTGATAATCCCATTTTAACCGCGCAAGAAGATGCGGCCACATTGAACATGTGTGGTCATATTGCCTTTACTACCGATTCATTCACGGTTTCACCGTTGTTTTTTGCTGGTGGCGATATCGGCAAGTTAGCGATTGCTGGCACAGTAAATGATTTAGCTATGATGGCCGCGCAACCTGAATATTTGAGCTGCAGCTTTATTATTGAAGAAGGATTTCCTCTTGATGACTTAAAAACCATTGTTAACAGCATGGCGACTGAGTTACGTAAATCTGGCGCTCGAATTGTCTGCGGTGATACTAAAGTGGTGCCTAAAGGCTGTGCAGATGGCTTGTTTATAAACACGTCTGGCGTAGGGCGTATTTTACGTCCTGATATTTCAGCGCGTAACTTACAAGTCGGAGATGCGATTATTGTCTCTCGGGATATTGGCTGCCACGGCGCGGCCATTTTAATGGCTCGCGATGGCTTAACGCTTGAGTCTGAATTGCACAGTGATTGCGATACTTTATGGCCTATTATTGAGCAGTTACTTGTGGCCAACATTAACATTCATGCTATGCGCGACGCCACTCGGGGCGGCTTATCCGCAGTATTAAACGAGTGGGCTAAAGCGTCGCAAATTGGCATTAACATTGACGAAGCCAGTATTCCTATTTGTGATGAAGTCAAAGGCTTATGTGAATTATTTGGCTTTGAACCTTTTGATTTAGCCAATGAAGGCACCTTTATTATGGCCTTACCAATGGATGTAGCCGAAGGCGCAATTGAAGTCATGCAGCGTTATGGTCATTGTGAGCATGCGGCGATAATTGGCCAGGTGACTGACGGGCATCCTGGTAAAGTGGTGCTGCAAACCCCTTGGGGCAGCAGTCGCTACTTAGATTTACCACAAGGTGAATTGCTGCCAAGGATTTGCTAATGCATGAATACTCGATTGTGATGGCGTTAATGGAGCAGTGCGAAGCCTTAGCTTTGGAGCATCAAGCCACAGGCATAGAGCAAGTGGTGCTTAAGATTGGTATTTTAAGTGGCGTCGAACCCGCTTTATTATCCCAAGCATTTGACACCTTCAAGCTTGAAACCGTATGCCATAACGCTAAATTGATGATAAATATTCAACCGTTAGTGTTGCAATGCCGCGACTGCAAAACGCAATCAGAAGTCAATGAGCGCACTGTGATATGCCCTGAGTGTGGCGGCAATAACACTCTAGTGATCGATGGTGAAGACATGATGCTGATGCAGTTGGTGCTCGATACCTAGCATTGATACAGATAACAATTAACAGATTATTGAACGACGCGTTAACTCAATCAAAACGATGATAACAAAAGTAAACCCAACAGAAGGACTCCACCATGAAATATTTATCTCTTGCCTTTATTCTTGCCACCATTCCATCTATTGCCATGGCACATGAGGGACATGGAGGGGTAGGACTTTTTCATCATTTCACTCAACTCACTCCAGCCATCGTACTTGTGGCCATTGTGGCCTTTATCTATTGGAAGCGAAGTAAGTAATCAAGCGACTCGTGGTTAAGCGATAGGTAACGCCAGTTTAGGCTCTGAATTGCTAAGCAAGAACAAACTGATTGCCTTAACAGAGTTAACCTGAACTCAAGTTAGTGAGTGTATAGCAGCAATAAAAAAGCCTTCCAGAGGAAGGCTTATTGTGTGGCAGCAACTTATCAGCAGCGCAAAATGGACTCAGTTATCGACTCAGTTCTGCGGTAACTAGGCTTAGAACATGTCAGCAGGCATGGCCATAATCGATTTATCACCTTGATTAACTTGTGATAAATGATATTGAGATTTTGATAGTAGCTTATCCATGTAGAAATCTGCCACAAATTGTTTTTGCGCCGCAAAGCTTTGATCTTCGTGGCTTGATGCTTTATCGGCCATTAATAACCAGAAGTAACCGTATACTGCGTAACCAAAGGCATCTAAAAAGTCGACCGCACAAGAGTTTACTAATGCTGGTTGAGTTTTCTTGTTAGCATTAATGTAGTTAGCGGTTGTCAGCAACTCATCAAATACTCGGCTTACCATCGCTTTATGATCGCCATTTGCCTGAGTTAACTCAATAAGACTCGCATTCACTTCAGCGACAAATTCAGTCAAGGTAGCAACGTCATCACCGGTAATTTTACGGCCTAAAAAGTCGATAGCCTGAATACCGTTAGTGCCTTCGTATATTTGTGCAATACGAGTATCACGCACAAACTGCTCAATACCTGTTTCACGGATATAACCATGACCACCAAAGACTTGCTGGCCCATGATGGTGGCATCTAAACCGCGGTCAGTTAAAAAGGCTTTTGATACTGGGGTCAGTAAACCTACATATCTAGCCGCTTTTACTTGTACATCACCACTGGCATATTTTGCTAAATCCAGCTGCTTACCGGTATATACCGACAATGCTCTACCCGCTTCGGTCATAGCGCGAATCGTTAATAGCATACGTCGCACGTCGCCATGAACAATAATTGGATCAGATGTTGCACCCGTGGCAGAACCCGCTGCTGCGATACCTTGTAAACGATCTTTAGCATATTCACTGGCCATTTGATAAGCCGCTTGCGCGTTACCTAAACCTTGTAAGCCAATGGCTAAACGCTCATAGTTCATCATGGTAAACATACACACTAAACCACGATCCGGCTCACCGATTAAAAAGCCTTTAGCATTATCGTAGTTCATCACACACGTCGCGGATGCTTTCAGCCCCATCTTGTGTTCAATAGAACCTACCGTTACACCATTAGGTTCGCCTAAGCTACCGTCGCTGTTAACGCGAATTTTAGGCACTAAAAATAATGAAATACCTTTTGAACCGGGTAGTTTAGCTAATACTAAGTGAATAACGTTTTCAGTTAAATCTTGATCGCCGCCAGTAATAAAAATTTTGTTACCCGTAATGGCGTAGCTGCCATCATCAAGTGGTTCTGCTTTAGTGCGAATACCACGTAGATCAGAACCTGCATGAGGCTCGGTCATGTCCATGGCACCAGCCCATTGGCCAGTATACAAATTAGGTAAATAGGTTTGTTTTAACTCGTCGTTGGCATGAGCATTAATACATAAGGCAGCGCCTGCGGTAAGTGAACTGTAAAGCGTAAATGAATTACATGCGCTATAGCCCATTTCATCTACCAGTACACCGAGCATTTTGGGCATACCCATGCCACCAAAATCCGCCTCGCCGCATAATCCCACCCAACCGCCATCAGAAAACTGCTGATACACTTCTTTAAAACCATCAGGGGTAATAATGTCGTTACCTTTATGAACCACACCTTGCTCGTCACCGTTGCGATTTAAAGGGTGAAGAAGATCACGGCTGATCTTATTGGCTTCCTCTAGAATGGCGAATGCAGTATCAAGGTCAACAACATCTGCCATCGCAGGAAGCTGTTCCCATGTTGCTTTTGCATCAAATACCTGTGCCAACAAGAATTGCATGTCCTTTAACGGTGCTTGGTATGGGTTCATAAGAGTCTCTTAAACGAATAATTAAAACAGTTGTTTTAATTTATACTAAAGCGTCACAAAAGGAAAAGCTTTTTAGCAATTATCTAACCATATTTTGACGAATGTTGGCTTCTCACTTGCCTTTATGTTGATTGTTTAGGTTTCTCAACCCAATAGGGTTTCAATGAGTTACAATTGGCCGAACGCTGATTGGGTGAGCAACTTATTTAATTAACAACTATGGTGTGTTTAAAGCACATTGTTCACCACAATAAACAGACCTTAGCATTAGATAATAGCAAGTGACACTTTATGCATACTCGTAATGACTCGCAGGCCTCATCACCAATTTTATCTGAATACTTTCAGCAAGTAACAGTTATTGGTAATGCAAGTGGTGATTGGCAACCCGCTCAAATTGGACATACTTTCATCTTTAATGGCACTCAACATGAAGCCGATAAAGTGATTAATATTTGTAATGGGCCTTATGCTGGCTCACATTATGCTTTTGTGGTCAGTAATAGCCCGGATAACGATCAATTAGTGTCACTGCTTACCGAAGTAGGCGAAACTCTCGAGGTGCAGTTAACCTGTTGGCCATCATCAGGACTGGTGACTATTTTATTAATGTCCCTGATGGCACAACAGGTCAATGTACAGCGGATGTCTTTATTACCCTCTTTAGCCAGACCTGATGACATGCCGGCGAATGAGTATTTACCCTGCATGGTGCATAATTGGTTAGGCGAACGTCGTATCGCTTTAGGATTACAGCTCACCAGCCATAATATTCAGTGGCCAGCGTTATTTCTCGATGATGCATCTCCCCTATTGCCGCAGGATAATGATCCCGTTGATATTAATCCATTTGAAGTATTACTTAGTGATGCGGTCCGTCGCCGGCAAAATAAGCTATTAAGTCCAGACAATACCGACCCACAATTTAAGGTCGCGCAACGCTTAGCCCTGCAAGTCAGCTCGGATACACCAGATAATCTTGAGGTGCAATATGCGTTACTCGCCGCATTAAGTAACTTACCTAGTGTGCAATGGTTAACCTACGCCAATCAAAGCGACTTAATCTTGGCTGAGTCGTTGTTTTATAATCAATACCCAGACAGCCAAGCCAGTTATTGGTACCTAATTGATTATCAAGCATCACAATACTTAGACACTATCCGCCATCACCTTGCTTATTGTCAGCAAGTCATAGCGTTAACGGCCAAGCAGGCTAATGCAGAATAGTAAACACCACACAAAAAACGCCTCTATTTAGAGGCGTTTTTGTTAATGATTAATGATTACCACATTAAATCGTCTGGAATTGCGTAGTCGGCATATGGATCATCAGCGCCACTTACCTGCGCCACAGAATCTTTAGCCGCTTTATCCCACAAATAACCACACCACTGCGGCACAAGTAACTTCACTCGTTCAGCAAGCTTATGCGGCACTATGTAGCTTTTATCTTCATGACGGATGATGCCTAAGGTGCCATTTAATAAATCAGCTTGAATTTTGTCGGTGATGTAAACCGAATATATTTTGTTTTCTAGGGTGTAGTTGAATTTCAGCTCTGCATCTCTAGAAACGGTAATGGCAAATTTAGCAAACTCGCTGATTAAGCCACGGACTTGTCCTTTTTCAGTTGCTGCGGCAAAGCGCTGCTCATTTAAGGCTTTATCTTTTTTGGCTTGTGCTAATTTTTGCTCAGCAATCTGTTGCTTGAGCGCTGAACTGCCGTCATCTACCTTTGATTTTTTATCACGACGCTTTTGGGTTTTAACGTCGCGCACTTTTTGTTTACTGGCAAGACCTGCTTTAAGCAATTGATCTTGTAATGCATTGGCCATGTTATATACCTTTAATTTTATCGATTTTTATAAACCGTGCTTCGCGGCAATGTCACCTAATTCGGTCATTGCAATACTGGCGCCACCTAATGACCAACCGCCATCAACGGGTAATACTACGCCGGTAATATATGATGCCATATCTGATGCGAGGAATAAGGCAGCGTTAGCAATGTCCTGACCCTGGCCATTACGTTTCAACGGCACGCTATTTGCCACCCGTTGCTGTAACTCATCAGTGGGGGCTAAACGGTTAAAGCCTTCAGTATCGGCTATAGGCCCTGGCACAATAGAGTTAATTCTAATGCCTTCAACGCCCCACTCTAACGCTAAAGTGCGAGTGAGCATATCAACACCGGCTTTAGCGGCGCAAACATGCACTTGCAATGGCATGGCGATATAAGCTTGTGGCGCAGAAATTTGAATAATGCTGCCATTTGGACGAGATAACAATGGATAAGCATGTTTCAATACTTGAAAGCTGCCAATTAAATCAATATCAATAACCGATTTAAAACCATTAGGAGACAATTTTGCCGCACTGGCAGGGAAATTACCTGCAGCACCACTGATCAACACATCAATGTGCCCATAAGTGGAAGCAATTTTATCAAACCCAAGGGTTAACGCATCGTTGTCGCGCACATCAAAACTCACCCCTAAATGAATAGCATTTGGATTAGCTTGATTGAGTAATTCAACGGCGGCATTGACCTTATCAACACTGCGACTGGCAACGGTAACATTGGCGCCAGCTTTTGCAAATTGAATCGCAACTTGAAGATTAATGCCAGAGGTACCACCCACCACGACAACATTTTTAGCCGTGTAATCAAACCTTGTATTATCAGACATAGTCATCCTTTATTTCTGTGTGATTGCTTGATGTAGATAAGTGTACTTTGCTGGCATCATTGCTAGAGAATATCTCTGTTTCAATAATGCCTTTACATCAAACATGTAGCGATTGGTAAATAGCCTTGAGCGCCGCTAAGGGATCGGCAGCTTGAGTGATTGGGCGACCGATCACCAAATAATCAGACCCAGCAGCAATGGCTTGTGGAGGCGTCATCACCCGATGTTGATCACCGGCATCACTGCCAGCCGGTCTTATCCCTGGGGTCACTAAGGTAAAGTCTTGACCAAATGATGATTTTAGTAATTTAGCTTCTTGAGCTGAGCATACCACCCCGTCTAAACCAGCTTGATGAGTCAGTTTAGCTAAGCGCAGTACATGTTCAAATGCTGGTACATTGATACCCAATAAGGCTAAGTCTTCATCTGACATTGAGGTTAATACGGTAACCGCAATCAGTAGAGGCGCTTCTTTACCAAATGGTATTAGTGCTTTTTTAGCGGCCTGCATCATAGCAAGTCCACCACTGGCATGCACATTAGTCATCCACACGCCTAAATCAGCAGCAGCGGCAACGGCTTTGGCAACGGTGTTGGGAATATCATGAAATTTCAAATCAAGGAATAAATCAAAGTTTCGGCTGTGAATATCATTAACCAACTCAGGCCCAAATAAGGTAAACATTTCTTTGCCAATTTTTAACCGACATATCTCTGGGTCGAGTTTATCAATAAAGGTCAATGCGTCATGTTTATTGTCATAGTCGAGGGCGACTACAATTGATTTCTCAGTCATTGGAACTCCAGCGGTAATATGGTGTTACTGCATTAATTATAGGGTTGGTATTTTACGATGGCCACGTTATTCACCATCTAGGCCTTTTATCCGCTTGATACTGCCCCATTGTTTGCATGATGGACAATGCCAATACAAACCGTGAGAAGGAAAACCACAAGCAGTACAGCGATAACTTGGGCGGAATTTAATTTGTTGTTCAACAAGTTGCTCAAGCATAGATAAACTTTGCTTAGCTTGACCATCTTCAGCTTGTTGAATGTGTAACTTCATTAAATGCTGAAAACCTTTCATAGTTGGATGACGATATAAATTATCCAGCATCATGGTTTCAGCACTTTGATGTTGATCTAGGCTTATTTTGTGCTCAGCTAACGCCACCACTACACTTGCTCCCGCGCCATCGGCAATGGCTTTGGCGAGTAGTTCGTGAAAACCATTAGGATCTTGTGTGTCGCGATAAACTTGTTTTGCTATTGAAACGCCATCGGCAAATAAATCAATATCAGCCACTTTCAGCTCTTGTAACGCGTGCTTACATAAGTCAACTTGGCCAGCATCAAGATAAATCTTGGCGAGAGTTAACCAAGCTCGACCACATTGAGCATCTTGCTTAATGGCTTGTTGCAGCTTTTTGATTTTATCTGTTTCATTATGAGCTTCATCAGCTAGCTGGCAATAAAAATGGGCTGTGGTGCGCTTAAGCACTTGCTGACGTTTACGAGGAAGACGCTTAGTGATATCGATGGCACTTTGCCATTCTTTAGTCACTTGATAGATTAATAACAGCTGAGTTTCGGCTTCTTCACTGTGATCATCTTGGCTGACCAAGTTAATAAAAATTTCTTCGGCGCGGTCATAAAACCCAGCAGCCATATAATCTTTACCTAACTCCATCATCGCAATATCGCGCTGCTCATTGGTTAAGCTCGGTCTGGCAATCAAGTTTTGATGGATACGAATGGAACGATCCACTTCACCTCTTTTACGGAATAACGAACCTAACGATAAATGAGTATCGATGGTTTCGTCATCGACATCCAGCATGCTGATAAATAAATCAACCGCTTTATCAGACTCGTTAGACAGTAAAAAGTTAAGCCCAGTAAAATAATCTCGGCTTAATTTTTTACTCTGCTGGCTATCGCTATGACGAATACTGCGTCGTCCCATATACCATCCATAACCGGCAGCGATAGGTAATAACAAGAACAAGATTTCTAGCATACTAGACAGCTTGATCCTTAGGCATTACAGCAACACTTGTTGCATCTGCAGCAGTGAGCTTTTTAAGGGCTTTATTGCTTTTACGCAACGCCAGCTTTAGCTTGACGATATGGTAACTTGCAAATATCCAGCTGATAATAAACCCGCTGAAAAATACCACGGCAAGCACAATAGGTAATCGATATTGCCCTTCAGCAATAAAGTAGCTTAAGGTGACAACTTGCTCATTTTTAGCACCAAATAATAATGCTAAAACAAACAATAGCCCAACTAGTACAACGACAATAAATGATCTCACGCTATTCTCCATGAAGGTGCATCAATATAATGATTATCCAAGAAATTTACTGAGCTGACCAGCATTGACTGCCATTAGATACAAAAAAGCCTCCAAGAGGAGGCTTTTTATTAAAGCGTTAATCAAGGATTAACAGCATCGACACGTTCGCGCAGTTCTTTACCCGGCTTAAAGTGTGGAACATACTTGCCTTCCAAATCAACTGAGGTACCAGTTTTTGGGTTACGGCCAGTACGTGGCGCACGATAGTGAAGTGAAAAACTACCAAATCCACGGATTTCTATACGATCACCGCTTTCTAATGTTGTTGCCATTTGCTCCAACATCTCTTTGATTGCACTTTCCACTTCTTTCGCCGACAGTTGCGACTGCCTAGTGGCGAGTTTTTCGATAAGTTCAGATTTTGTCATCTTAGCTATCCCATATTATCAAGCCAAACACAGTCGCCTAATGGGGACCACGTCCCCATACAACAGACGATTTTCGATTACTTACGAGCTGCTTTGAATGCTTCAGCCATTGCGCTGCTCATTACAACTTCGTCTTGCTTGTTCAAAGTAGCGATCGCTTCTTTCTGTTCAGCTTCATCTTTCGCTTTGATAGATAAGCTGATAGAACGGTTCTTACGATCTACGCCCATGAACTTAGCTTCGATAGCATCACCTACTGAGTATACAGTAGATGCATCTTCGATGCGGTCTGCTGAAATATCAGCTACACGAATGTAACCTTCAACAGTTTCTGCTAGTTCAACTGTAACACCTTTTGCGTCAACAGCAGAAACAGTACCGTGAACTACGGTGCCTTTCTTCTTGTCAGCTAAGTATGCGTTGAATGGATCGTCTTCAGTTTGCTTAACACCTAAACTGATGCGCTCACGCTCTGGGTCTACTGAAAGCACTACAGCGTGGATTTCATCGCCTTTCTTGTATTCAGAAACTGCGTCTTCGCCAGTACCGTTCCAAGAAATGTCAGATAAGTGAACAAGACCATCGATTCCACCGTCAAGACCGATAAAGATACCGAAGTCAGTGATTGACTTGATCTTACCAGATACTTTGTCGCCTTTGTTGTAACGAGTTGCGAAGTCATCCCATGGGTTAACTTTACACTGTTTCAGGCCTAGAGAAATACGACGACGCTCTTCATCGATGTCTAGTACTAACACTTCAACTTCATCACCTAAGTTAACAACTTTAGATGGGTGAATGTTCTTGTTAGTCCAATCCATTTCAGAAACGTGTACTAAACCTTCAACGCCTTCTTCGATTTCGACGAAGCAACCGTAGTCAGTTAAGTTTGTTACGCGACCAGTTAGCTTAGTGCTTTCTGGGTAGCGCTTGCTGATTTCTAACCATGGATCTTCGCCAAGTTGCTTAAGACCTAGTGATACGCGAGTACGCTCACGGTCATACTTAAGTACTTTAACGTTGATTTCGTCACCAACATTAACGATTTCAGATGGGTGCTTAACGCGTTTCCAAGCCATATCAGTGATATGTAAAAGACCGTCAACACCACCTAAGTCTACGAATGCACCGTAGTCAGTAAGGTTTTTAACGATACCTTTAACAGCTTGGCCTTCTTGTAGATTCTCAAGAAGAGTATCACGTTCTGCACTGCTTTCAGATTCGATAACAGCACGACGAGAAACAACAACGTTGTTACGCTTCTGGTCAAGCTTGATAACTTTGAATTCTAATTCTTTGAACTCTAAGTGAGCGGTGTCGCGAACTGGGCGCACGTCAACTAGAGAACCTGGTAAGAAGGCACGGATACCGTTTAATTCAACAGTGAAACCACCTTTAACTTTACCATTGATGATACCGATTACAGTTTCAGCATCTTCGTACGCTTTTTCTAGAACGATCCAAGCTTCATGACGCTTAGCTTTTTCGCGAGACAATTGAGTCTCACCGAAGCCATCTTCAACAGAGTCAAGGGCTACGTCAACTTCATCACCTACTTGGATTTCTAAAACGCCTTGTGCGTTTTTGAATTCGTCAGCATTGATTGGGCTTTCAGACTTAAGGCCTGCGTCAACAAGTACCATACCGTTTTCGATGGCAACAACTGTACCACGAACGATAGAACCTGGACGGAACTCTAGGGTTTGAAGGGATTGTTCAAATAGATCAGCAAAAGATTCAGTCATGTTTTAGGTTACTTTCATTAAATAAACCACCATCCATCCTAGATGTGGAGTCTAGTAATATTATTCGTGTCATCCTTAACACGAATACCTACTGCACAGTAATCGACAATTCGGTTACGCAACAGTAATTTTTTGTCTAACGTACTCAAGCACTTGCTTCAATACATCTTCAATGCCAATGCCGCTTGTATCAATAACAAGTGCATCTTCAGCTGGGACCAGCGGCGAAGCGGCGCGATTGATATCACGGTCGTCTCGTTCAATAATTTCAGCTAAAAGGCGGTCGATTTTAACATCGAAGCCCTTGTCCTGCAACTGATTATAGCGTCTTTGCGCTCGTTCTTCGGCAGACGCTGTTAAAAATATTTTTACCGGGGCTTTTGAAAAAACTACGGTGCCCATGTCACGTCCATCAGCAACCAGACCTGGCGCGGCACTAAAAGCCCGTTGACGACGCAATAATGCCTCACGTACCCGTGGAAGCGCCGCGACTTTAGAGGCTGCATTAGAGCATTCTTGAGTACGAATGGTCGTGGTAACGTCTTCACCTTCAAGAATCACTTTAATGGCATCAATGTCGGTGCCAGTTAAAAATTGGACATCAAGGTGAGCAGCTAATAAGGTAAGTGCTTCTTCGTTTTCTAGCTCAACGTCATGATGAATAGCGGCTAAGGCTAAAACACGATAAATCGCCCCGCTATCTAATAAATGCCATCCTAAATGTTGTGCCAATAATTGGCATATTGTGCCTTTCCCTGCACCGCTAGGGCCATCTACTGTGATCACTGGAGATCGTTCTGACATAGTTTCCTCCGAAAATAATCTATCGTCCCTGAAAAAGATAAAGGGTTCATCAAAATAAGCGCGCGCATTGTATAACAAAAAAATGTTAATTACTGATGAATTTTCGGTTATTAAAACCAAGATCGCTCTTTTATATTGCAAGACAACATAAAAGAGCAAGTGACAATCTGGTTAGGTGGATTATTTTGCTAGACGAGCAAATTGCGCAAAATAATCTGGAAATGTCTTAGATGTGCAGTCTGGATCGTTAATAGTTATACCGCTGTCAGCAAAAGCCATCATTGAAAAGCACATCGCCATCCGATGATCGTTATAGGTATCAATCGCTGCGGTATTTAATATCGCTGGCGGCGTGATAGTAATGTAATCATAACCTTCATCAACAATCGCACCCACTTTACGTAATTCAGTCGCCATCGCCGCTAAACGATCGGTTTCTTTAATGCGCCAGTTATAAATATTAGTCAGTTTTGTGGTGCCTGTGGCAAATAAAGCTGCAGTGGCGATGGTCATGGCGGCATCAGGTATGTGGTTCATGTCCATTTCAATGGCGCTAAGAGTGGATTTTCTGGCAATAATAAAATCATCGCCCCACTCTATATCGGCACCCATTTGGGCTAATGCATCGGCAAACTTAACATCGCCTTGAATACTTAAGCGGCCAACACCAGTGACCTTCACTTCGCCGCCTTGGATAGCGCCAGCAGCGAGGAAGTAAGATGCCGATGAAGCGTCACCTTCTACCAGTACTTTACCTGGTGAGACATATTGCTGACCGGCCTTTATTTCGAAACGTTGATATTGATGATTGAGCACTTCGACACCAAACTGCTTCATTAGCGCAATGGTGATATCAATATAAGGTTTAGAAACAAGCTCGCCCTTAATATTAATGTTGACGCTGTCTTTGGTCAGTGGCGCGACCATGAGTAATGCGGTTAAAAATTGACTTGATAAATCACCGGCAATGTCAACATCACCGCCATTTAAGCCTGTTGCCTTAATCGTTAATGGTGGGAAACCATCATTTTTCAGATAGGTGACATCAGCGCCTAATTGACGCAGCGCATCGACCAAATCGCCAATTGGACGCTCCTCCATACGAGGCTCACCGGTTAAAGTAAATTCGCCATGACCTAATGTCAGTGCGGCACATAATGGACGCATTGCTGTACCAGCATTACCAAGAAATAAACTCTGTGCATTTACAGATGAAATTGCGCCCCCTAAACCGGTCAGTTCACAAACAGTATTATTGTCAGACAATTGGTAATGCACACCTAACTGCTTTAATGATGCCAACATATAACGAATGTCATCAGAGTCGAGCAAGTTAGTCAGAGTGGTTTTACCCTGTGCTAAAGTTGCCAATAATAACGCGCGGTTAGAAATGCTCTTGGAGCCAGGAATGTTAATTTCGCCATTCATGCGGGTAATGTGGTCTAGACGCAATTGTTTCATTAATACTCTTCTTAGTGTTGCACTCATTAAACGTCGATAGACCGATATATGAGTAAAAGGCTTAGCCGGAGAAATAAACGTGACATTGTTAATGTAATATGGAGCGGTGCACATTTTACAAATACATGTCACTGGCAATGTTTCGGTACAGTTTACTAATAATTTACTAAATAATTCTTCGTAGCCCTACGTTACTGATTGTCAGCAAGGATTCAACCGTTATTTTGTGTTTTAGGTGACTTTTATACTCAAGTTGAATTTATTTACTATTAAGTCGGTATTAAGGAGGTCATTGCGAGCATAATAATGCTTGTTTCAGTTGTCAGCCATTGTTGCCAAAATTCACTAATTACGCTTTTCTAATATCCCATCACAGTATATTTAGCAGTTCTTTATTGATGTAAATCACGTTATGCTAAAGACCATAATATGTATCTTGTTAGCTTATTTCGCCCTAATGCCTGTAAATTTAAAATAAGAAGGTCTATTCATGTTCAATTCATTAACCGCGTTGCCTGCCGATCCCATTTTAGGCCTATTGACTCAATACCGCGAAGACAATCACCCAAATAAAGTCGATTTAGGTGTTGGCGTATATAAAGATCCTCTTGGTCATACACCTATTCTAGATTGTGTAAAAGCGGCTGAAAAAATTCGTTTAGACACAGAAACAACCAAAGTGTACATAGGCCCAACAGGCTCAGCATCATTCAATCAACTTATGGGTGAATTAGCGTTTGGTGCCAGTCACAGCGCATTACTCGCTAACCGCGTTCGAACAGTGTCAACGCCTGGCGGAACCGGTTCTCTGCGCGTTGCAGCTGACTTTATTAAACGTTGTAATCCAAATGCCGTGTTATGGGTAAGCGACCCAACGTGGGCAAATCATACGGGGTTATTTGAAGCGGCTGGCATTACAGTTAAAACCTATCCGTACTATGACTACGACAGCAAAACCCTTAAATTTGATCAAATGCTGGCAACCTTAAATAGCATTGGAAAAGATGACGTGGTGCTTTTACATGCTTGTTGTCATAACCCAAGCGGCATGGATTTAACCACAGAGCAATGGGATGAAGTGGTTAAGGTTACTGTTAAGCAAGGCTTTACGCCATTAATTGATATGGCTTATCAAGGTTTTGGTGACGGCGTAGATGAAGATGCTTACGGCGTACGCCAAATGGCTGCGGCCGTTGAAAGCATGATTTTATGCAGTTCTTGCTCGAAAAACTTTGGTTTGTATCGCGAACGTATTGGCGCTTGCTCCATTGTGGCTAAGAACAGCGCCACTGCAGATATTACCCAATCGGTATTGTTATATGTAGTACGCTGTCTTTATTCTATGCCGCCAGCACATGGTGCGGCGATTGTTGAAACCATTTTAGGCACTCCAGCCCTTAAGCAGCAATGGTTGGACGAACTAAAGGTCATGCGTGATCGCATTAATGGTAATCGTGCCATTTTAGTCGACAAGCTTAAAGCCAATGGCGTTGATCGCGACTTTAGTTTTATCGCTCGTCAAAAAGGCATGTTTTCATTCTTGGGGGTTAATCCTGAGCAGGTAGCTATACTTAAACAGCAATACAGCGTTTACATGGTAGGCTCAAGCCGCATCAGTATTGCCGGTATCAGTGAAACTAATGTGGATTATTTAGCTAAATCTATTGCAGCAGTATTGTAACTAAACGCTATTGTCATCAAGGTGCGTTGAAGCCACATGATCTCATCAAAAAGGTCGCATATTGCGACCTTTTTTAAGCCTGTTAAACCAGCCTAAATATATTTATCCATAAGCATCGACTGGTTTGATAGCATCTGCCCCCATCTTTTATCATTTTCTTCTGCAAGCCATATTACTAGTGTTTATTTTTGAATCTCAACAGTGCCATCCCGCGATACCATCAATGAGTCATGAGTGCTTGCTGCAGCAAGATTAGTAACTGCACTGTTAAATCTATACATGAGGGTTGTAGATAAATTGAAAATGCTTGTGATGTTTGATTTACCATCATCGGGATACAGCTCCCAATTCATGAACCTTATTAACATTTCGACTTGGTAACTATTTAATTCCTCGAAAAAAGATATAGTCTGGCGCTGAATTTAACCTAACATCAACTCGGGAAATGTAAGGCACAATAACAAGAGTCAGCCTATTTCATATTGAACTTGTCATTTGGTTTACTAACACGACACAGTCTTTTATTACTGGCTTAGACAATAGCGGATCTATTGCAAGTCAATGCAGCACAGTTAGCGAAACAAAGGACTGTTCGATATCCGTTTATGACCCCGAGTTAAGATTAATCTACCTTAAAGGTAAGTCAGTTATGCAAAATGAAGCCGTAAGTGTACAAGATATCCCCGAGTCGACCGTTGTTTCAAGCACAGGCTGGTCGCGCCAAGATACGACCTGGATGTTAAGCCTGTTTGGCACAGCCGTCGGGGCAGGTATTTTATTTTTACCAATCAATGCTGGAATGGGCGGATTTTGGCCACTCGTGTTTATGGCAGTAATAATAGGCCCGATGACCTATTTTGCTCATCGTGGTTTATCGCGTTTCCTGTGTTCTTCAGCCATTCCTGGTAGTGACATCACCCAAGTAGTAGAAGAACATTTTGGTATTGGCGCAGGTAAAGCCATAACCTGGCTATATTTTCTAGCCATTTTCCCAATAGTGTTAATCTACGGTGTGGGGATAACCAATACTGTTGATAGTTTTATTATTAATCAATTAGGCATGTTTACCGACGTACCAAGAGCCATGCTGGATGGAACGCCTATGCTGACTGAAGCAGGCGTGCAAGTTGTTGATAAAATAAGTGGTATTCCGCGCTGGTTACTTTCAGGATCACTAATCTTATGCATGATGTCTGTGATGGTCGCGGGTGAAAAATTTATGCTCTCGGTGACACGACTTTTAGTCTATCCATTAGTTGCGATCCTCGCCTTCATGTCATTGTATCTCATACCAGACTGGAAGTTTGATGCACTGATGGATGTGCCTTCACCCACTAATTTCTTGGGCACTGTTTGGTTAACCATACCAGTATTGGTGTTTGCCTTTAACCATTCACCTGCTATCTCTCAGTTTTCGGTGTCACTAAAAAAACAACACGGTGTCAATGCCTCGAAAAAGGCGGACGCTATCCTGCGCAATACAGCCATTATGCTAGTGGGATTTGTAATGTTATTCGTGTTCTCTTGCGTGCTGTCGTTAACACCGGCGCAGTTGTTAGAAGCAAAGGCTGATAACCTGCCAATCTTGTCTTATCTTGCCAACGTGCACGAAAGTGGCTTTATCAGCTATTTTGCTCCTGTGATTGCTTTCATCGCTATTATTTCATCTTTCTTCGGTCACTATATGGGTGCCACTGAGGGTTTGAAAGGCATTATCACTAAGCAACAGCCTAATAGCAGCAAGCCAGCCAATAGCAAAACATTAGATAAATGTATTTTAGGATTTATGTTTTTCACTATTTGGGGCGTAGCGATTATCAATCCAAGTATTTTGGGGATGATTGAAGCACTTGGCGGCCCGGTGATTGCAGCAATTCTGTATCTCATGCCAATGTATGCGATACACAAGGTACCAGCACTTAAAGCCTACCGTGGCCGAGTAAGCAACATATTCGTCGTTATTACTGGTTTATTGTCTATGACGGCCATTCTATTTGGCTTACTGAGTTAAATAAGATAATTCGAGCGGGATCAGCCCCGCTCGAATTATTCATTGAGACAGAGTGATATCTACAAACTCAGGCGAACGGCGCGATAGAAATTCAGCAAGAATTGATTGTAAATACGCTATTCAATGCCAAATTCTCCACGGCCGGCTCAGCGCATGCTAATGCGGCAGTGAACATAAAGAGGTGATTGCCGGAAATAATAATCCCAAAAACGAGTGTTATCCTTTAGCATATATTGCTATAACTTTATCAAAAAACAAAAACGAGAAGTCGCTCAACCCCTTACTAGCATGATCTGGCTACGATTAAAGTCATATCACCTCCTACCTCGAGTTAATACAGTTAATGTCTTTTTACCCATCCCCATAAAATGTCTGCATTTGATGCCCAGTTTGAAGCACAAAAAATAGCCTTCGCACCAATAAGCTTTTAAGTAGCCCGTTACATAAGTCAATTTGGCTTACTGGCAAAAGTTGATGACGCCGGAAACGAAGGTATTGAGCTAATTCAATTTACTCAAGATTTTAAATTGTCTGAATATGCCATTCATGTATTGCTCGATATGGGATTAAGTATGGGTATTTTTGGGTGTAAGGATGAGCGTTATCGACTCGATAAAACCGGCTATTTTTTACTTTATGATGATATGGCATTCAAGAACCTAAACTTTGTCGATGATGTTTGCTATCAAGGTTTGTTTGATCAGCAATGAAGCGTTGAAATACACCTATATCGATGACATAAAAAAAGCGAATGCTATTTGGCATTCGCTTTTTTCATTATTAAGCCGAGCTTACGGTAAATAAGCGGTTCGAATTAACTGTGCTTTACAGCAAAGTTATTCATAAAATCAACTAATGCTTGCACACCCGCTAACGGCATGGCGTTATAAATACTGGCACGCATACCACCAACAATACGGTGCCCTTTTAACGCGACTAAACCGGCCTGCTCTGCTTGGGCTAAAAACTCACTGTCTAAAGCATCGTTCACTAATTGAAAAGTAACGTTCATACGTGAACGATTTTGTGGCGCAACACCATTTTTATAAAATGGATTATTGTCGATACACTCATACAGTAACTTCGCTTTTTGCTGGTTTATCTCTGCCATGGCACTCACGCCGCCATTAGCCTGCAACCAAGCAAATACTTCAGAAGCTAAATACCAGGCAAACGTTGGAGGGGTGTTAAACATTGAACCGTATTCAACCGCGACACGATAATCCATTATTGAAGACTGCGGTAAACTTGGTAATTTGAGCATATCGTCACGCACAATAACAATCGACAAACCCGATGGGCCGATGTTCTTTTGCGCGCCGGCATAAATAAGTCCGTATTTACTGACATCAATTTCATGCGACATGATAGTGGATGACAAGTCAGCAACTACCGGCCACGGACTAGTAAACTCTTCAAAAATTTCAATACCGTCAACGGTTTCGTTTGAGCAATAATGTACATAACGATAGTCTTTATCGATTGCATTTAAGTCAGGTAATGTCACTTGATTAAGGCCATTGACCTGCTCAACAATATTGATGCTGTCGATACTGTGCTCACCGGCTAGCTTCTGCGCTTCTGTTACCGCAGAAGATGACCATTGACCGCTGACCAAATACAGCGCCCGACCATTATCACCCAAGAAATTATTGACTACGTTAGAAAATTGCGCCCGGCCGCCACCATGCATAAACAACACATGATAGTTTTTAGGTATGTTCATTAACTTACGCAGTGTGACTTCTGCTTGTTCGGTCAGGGCAATAAACTCTTTACTGCGATGACTGATTTCCATCACGGAGACGCCAAGGCCATTCCAATCGATTAATTCCTGTTGTGCTTTTTGCATTACAGCTTGAGGTAACATAGCAGGACCCGCACAGAAATTATAAATCGCGCTCACAGACAACTCCTTGAATCAGTTTTTAATACACACATAAGACTATTAATACTAAGGACTTTAGCATCAATTGAATAGACTTTTATCAGCCTATTTTGATGAATTATTTTCCGTAAAATAAAACGAGCGCCATAAGGCGCTCGTTATTGATGTTACAAAGTAAACGTTCAGGTTAGTCCTGTTCGTCGCTCTCTACATCACTTTGTCCGTCACTCTCTACGTCAGACTCAGTAGACTCAGCCGCCTCAAGGTCAATAGCTTCACCTTCGATAATGTCCGCAGGTGGAATAACATTGCCTTCTGCGTCTAACAACTCTTCGGTTTGAATCTCTTCAATACGCTGCAAACCAACGACTTTCTCGTCTTCTGCGGTACGAATGATCGTCACACCTTGAGTGTTACGACCAATAATAGATACACCTTCTGCAGGAGTACGCACTAAGGTGCCTTTATTACTGATCAGCATAATTTCGTCAAAAGTACCTACTTGAACGGCACCAACAACTTCACCATTACGCTCACTGACTTTAATCGATACCACACCTTTAGTGCCACGGCTCTTCGCTGGGTATTCACTCAGCTCAGTACGCTTACCATAACCATTTTCGGTTACGGTTAAGATAGCGCCGTCACCTTTAGGCACAATTAACGACACCACTTTTTGGCCAGCATCAAGCTTAATACCACGAACACCCGTTGCAGTACGACCCATAGGGCGCAATGCAATCACTTCTTCGCCAGTTTCAGCATCAATCTTCACTTCACCGGTTTCAGAATCACGCGCTTTCTCATTAAAGCGAACCACTTTACCTTCGTTAGAGAACAACATAATGTCGTCACTACCTTCAGTAATATCAACGCCAATTAATTGGTCGCCGTCTTTTAGGTTCACAGCAATAATGCCGTTTGCACGAGGGTTACTGTACGCCGTTAATGCAGTTTTCTTAACGGTACCGTGTGCTGTAGCCATAATGATAAACTTATCATCAGCATACTCACGTACCGGTAGAATGGCAGTAATGTGCTCACCGTCAGAAAGTGGTAATAAGTTAACAATTGGACGACCACGGGCAGTACGACTGGCCAAAGGTAATTGATACACTTTTAACCAATACATTTTACCAAAGTCAGAGAAACACAAGATGGTGTCATGGGTGTTCGCCACCAATAACTTCTCAACAAAGTCTTCATCTTTTACTTTAGTTGCCGCTTTGCCTTTACCGCCACGACGCTGCGCTTGGTAGTCGGACAATACTTGGTATTTTGCATAACCTAAGTGAGACAAGGTTACTACAACGTCTTCTTCATTGATTAAGTCTTCAAGACTCATATCAATTTCGTTAGCGTTGATAATCGTACGACGCTCATCACCGTATTGCTCAAGAATTTCTTCTAGCTCTTCTTTAATCACTTCCATCAAGCGCGATGGATTACGAAGAATGAATAACAGGCCTGCGATAAGTACTAATAGCTCTTCATACTCAGCTAAAATTTTATCGTGCTCAAGACCGGTTAAACGGTGTAAACGTAACTCTAGAATAGCTTGTGCTTGTTGCTCAGTTAAATAGTACTGACCATCGCGAATACCATACTCTGGCTCTAACCATTCTGGACGAGCTGCATCGTCACCCGCTTTTTCAAGCATGCCTTGTACATGGCCTAACTCCCAACCTTGTGCGACTAATTTAGCTTTAGCTTCAGCCGGTGTAGGCGAGGCTTTAATCAGTGCAATGATCGGATCGATGTTAGCCAGTGCAATAGCAAGTGCTTCAAGGATGTGGGCGCGTTCGCGGGCTTTGCGTAATTCAAATACTGTACGACGAGTAACCACTTCACGACGGTGAAGGATAAAACACTCAAGCATTTCTTTAAGGTTAAACAATTTAGGCTGACCATTGGTCAATGCCACCATGTTAATACCAAAAGAACACTGCATTTGTGTTTGAGCATATAAGTTGTTTAATACAACCTCACCCACTTCACCGCGTTTGATTTCAATAACAATACGCATACCGTCTTTATCAGACTCGTCGCGTAGGCCACTGATACCTTCTAATTTTTTATCTTTAACAAGTTCAGCGATTTTTTCAATTAAACGCGCCTTGTTAACTTGATATGGAATTTCATGAACAATAATACGTTCACGACCATTCTCTTCCGTTTCGATTTCCGCTTTAGAACGCATAATCGCGCGACCGCGGCCGGTGTTGTACGCATCAATAATACCTTTGCGGCCATTAATCGACGCTGCCGTTGGAAAATCTGGACCTGGAATGTATTCCATTAACTGTTCAATCGATAAGCTTGGATCTTCGATTAACGCCAAACAGCCTTTGACCACTTCAGTTAAATTGTGTGGTGGAATATTGGTGGCCATACCAACCGCAATACCCGATGAACCGTTAATTAATAGGTTCGGTACGCGTGTTGGTAACACCGCAGGGATCATCTCAGTGCCATCGTAGTTAGGCACAAAATCCACAGTTTCTTTTTCAAGGTCGGCTAATAATGAATGCGCCAACTTTTGCATGCGGATTTCGGTATAACGCATCGCAGCTGCAGAGTCACCGTCGACAGAACCAAAGTTTCCTTGTCCATCAACTAAGGTGTAACGTAGCGAGAATGGTTGCGCCATACGTACAATAGTATCGTATACAGCTGTGTCACCATGTGGGTGATACTTACCAATTACGTCACCAACGACACGAGCGGATTTTTTATATGGTTTGTTCCAATCGTTTTTTAATTCGCTCATTGCGAACAAAACCCGACGGTGAACAGGTTTTAACCCATCACGAACGTCAGGCAATGCACGACCTACAATTACGCTCATGGCATAATCAAGGTAAGAATTCTTAAGTTCGTCTTCGATGTTAATTGGCGAAATAGATGATGCCAGATCAGTCATAAACTGCGCGTTCCTCTAAAGTGAGCTGACAATAAAACTTCCATATTATTATCTAGCTTAAAAACGTGATTTGGCATTCTAACACAGATAATTAATGTCGCCAGAACAAAGACCTGTCAAATGCTCTATGACTCTTAAAAATGATAAAAAAGCTAATATATTCAGCGAATTTATATTATTGGCACATGAATATAGGCTGATAAATAAGTCATAATCAAAGCCAATTTGCTGATGCTTTAAGCAGTTAAGAGCACAATTTTACAATTAAGCGGGCTTAAGTGGATGTTTTATGAGCAAGTGTGAACAAGCCAAGCCATTGTTGACTACTATTCACAAAGGTTATCGTTATAATAGCCATCATACTTTATTAGACACTTAGGTTAAGTTATGTCACACGCTGAACAATCGACACCCAATGTTGATCCGCAAGAGATCGCAAAATTTGAAGCCATGGCACAAACATGGTGGGATCTCAATGGCGAGTTCAAGCCATTGCACTTACTTAATCCACTGCGTTTAAACTACATTGATCAAACCGCTGGCGGTATTTTCGATAAGAAAGTGCTTGATGTCGGCTGTGGCGGTGGCATTTTGTCAGAAAGTATGGCTCGCCTGGGTGCACACGTTGATGGTATTGACATGGGAACTGAACCACTTGAAGTGGCAAAACTGCATGCATTAGATTCTGGGGTAGCGGTTAACTATCTTAAAACTACCGCCGAAGCACACCGCAATACGCACCGCGAGCAATACGATGTAGTAACCTGTATGGAAATGCTTGAGCATGTACCGGATCCACAATCGGTAATTCAAGCATGTTGTGACATGGTAAAACCCAACGGTTTTGTGTTTATCTCGACGATTAACCGCAATATGATGTCATACCTTAAAACTATCATCGGCGCTGAATATCTATTAAAAATGCTTCCAATTGGCACCCACGATCACAGTAAATTTATTCGCCCATCTGAACTGATGGCATTAGTCGATAACACCGATTTATTGTGCAGAGATGCATTAGGTATTACCTACAATCCTCTATCAGGTGTATTTAAGTACACCAAGAGTGTCGATGTTAACTATATGATAGCCACACAAAAAATAGACTAGCCAACCTATGTTTTTCACTGTTGCAACAGTGAAAAATATAAATGAAGCCCAATAGCGTTATGTTATACCGCTAACGCTACTAAAGGCTGCGTGGATTTACTGCCATTTCTCTGTGAGGAGCTAACTCTTGCATATGCACGACATTAAAGGGGTACTGTTCGATTTAGACGGTACCTTAGCCGACACCGCACCTGATTTAGTCCAAGCATTAAATTTGAGTTTAGACGAAGCCGGTTTTAAGGTTCAAACGCTTGAAACCATGCGCCATGCGGCTTCACATGGCAGTTTATATTTGGTCAAGACCGCTATTCCACAGGCAGATGAACACGTTCAACTTGATATTCAACAAGCACTACTGCGCCATTATGCACGCATTAATGGCGATCACAGCCGTTTGTTCGACGATTTACCCGAACTCTTAACCCTATTAGATTCCCAAGCCATTCCCTACGGTGTCGTCACCAATAAGCCAGCTCGATTTGCTCGGCCATTAATACAAAAGCTGGGCTTAACCGATAAACTGAAAACCATGATCAGCGGCGATAGTACCTGTCACGCTAAACCTCACACTGCGCCGATGTTATTAGCCGCTCAACAAATAGCCATCGCACCTCAAAGTATTTTATACCTAGGCGATGCTGAGCGTGATTTAGTCGCCGCTCGCAACGCAAGTATGATAGGTGGCATTGCCTTATGGGGCTATTTATCAGCCAGCGACACACCGAATACATGGCCAGCAACATGCCAATTTGAACATGGTGCTGCATTAAAACACTTTTTTACTCCGTCGTCTTTTTGAGATCGATTCATCGAAAATACACCTCTGAATGCATCATTGGCTAAAGATTATGCTGACAATCTCTTACCGATCAAAAGCCCTAAAAGATCAATCTAAAATTGAGGGTAAATTTTCGATCGCTGTTTATTTTAGCGATCAAAACTTTCTTCTTTGATGGTTGAAAAAATATCATTTATAAAAAACACGTTATAAATTTGGGCTCTAGGGTTAGCTGTCACTAACCCCGCCGTTTATCCTCAAGTTATCCACAAGAAGTTAATATAATTGTGGCTTGCAAAAAAACTCAAACCTCACTATCTTGTATCTTAGATTTTAAATAACACCATATCTTGTGTGTGGCCGACAATCAAAACACTACTCCACAGCATAACAAGGAGATAGATGTTAACTGAACGTATTGGTGGTTTACTGCCATGTTGTGAGTACCTTCAAGTTGATTGTTTTAACATGGAATTGTTTTGTAACGGGTTCAGATCGAACCCAGCAGCACTGCATCCAACAACAGATCACATGATTAGATATAGAACCAAGGCCTCTCTTCAATGAATAGCAATATGACAGTCACTAAACGCAGTGGCGAACGTGAATCGATCGATTTAGATAAAATTCATCGCGTGATCACTTGGGCAGCCAAGGGATTAAAAAACGTCTCAGTATCTGAAGTAGAACTTCGATCTCATCTGCAGTTTTTTGATGGCATTCCAACTGAAGCCATTCATGAAACGATCATTAAGGCCGCGGCTGACTTGATCTCTCCTGAGTCACCTGATTACCAATTTGTGGCAGCCCGCTTAGCGGTATTCCATTTACGTAAAAAAGCGTTTGGCCAATTTGAACCGCCTAAGCTATTCGATCATGTCACCAAGTTAGTTGAAATTGGTAAATATGACATGCACATCATGGCGGATTACAGCCGTGAAGAGTTAGATATCCTTGATGGCTACATTGATCACTGGCGTGACATGAATTTCTCTTACGCCGCAGTCAAGCAGCTAGAGGGTAAATACCTGGTTCAAAACCGTGTGACTCACGAAGTATATGAAAGCGCACAGTTTTTATACATTTTAGTCGCAGCGTGTTTGTTTGCTCGTTATCCAAAAGAAATTCGTTTGAAGTACATTAAAGACTTCTATGACGCGACGTCTTTATTTAAGATCTCACTTCCAACGCCAATCATGGCGGGTGTTCGTACACCGACACGTCAATTCAGCTCATGTGTACTCATCGAGTGTGATGACAGCCTAGACTCAATCAATGCTACGGCATCGTCTATTGTTAAATACGTGAGCCAACGTGCAGGTATTGGTATTAATGCAGGCCGTATTCGTGCTTTAGGTAGCCCTATTCGTGGCGGTGAAGCATTCCACACCGGTTGTTTACCGTTTTATAAGTATTTCCAAACAGCGGTTAAGTCTTGTTCCCAAGGCGGAGTCCGTGGTGGTGCAGCAACACTGTTCTACCCGTTATGGCATCTAGAAGTTGAATCACTGCTAGTACTGAAAAATAACCGTGGTGTTGAAGACAACCGTGTGCGTCATCTTGATTACGGCGTGCAGCTAAACAAATTAATGTACCAACGTTTAATCAAAGGCGATTACATTAGCTTATTTAGTCCATCTGATGTGCCTGGCCTTTACGATGCTTTCTTTGAAGACCAAGTCGAATTTGAACGTTTATACCTGCAGTATGAGCAAGACAGCAGCATACGTAAAAAGCAGATCAAAGCAGTTGAATTGTTTTCACTGATGATGCAAGAACGTGCCTCTACTGGCCGTATCTATATTCAAAACGTCGACCATTGTAATACGCACAGTCCATTTGACTCTAAAGTAGCACCGATTAAGCAATCTAACTTATGTTTAGAAATTGCCTTGCCGACTAAACCGTTAACTAACATTGACGATCCAGACGGTGAAATCGCCTTATGTACTTTATCAGCGCTTAACTTAGGTGCGATTAAGGATTTATCTGAACTTGAGCCTTTAGCAGATTTAGCTGTGCGTGCATTAGATAACTTACTTGATTATCAAGATTACCCAATCAAAGCCGCGCAAACCAGCTCAATGAATCGCCGTACTTTAGGTATTGGTGTGATTAACTTTGCCAACTATTTGGCTAAAAATGGTAAAAAGTACTCTGACGGTTCAGCAAATAACCTGACTCATAAAACCTTTGAAGCAATTCAGTTCTATTTACTCAAAGCGTCAATGAACTTAGCTAAAGAGCAAGGTGCATGTCCGTTATTCCACGAGACAACTTATTCGAAAGGTATTTTACCTATCGACACCTATAAGCGCGATTTAGATAAAATTTGTGACGAACCATTGCACATGAATTGGGAAGGTTTACGTAGCGATATTAAGCAGTACGGCTTACGTAATTCGACCTTGTCTGCATTAATGCCTTCTGAGACTTCATCGCAAATTTCAAATGCGACTAATGGTATTGAGCCTCCACGTGGATTGATCAGCGTTAAGGCCAGTAAAGACGGGCAGTTAAAGCAAGTAGTACCAGACTTTGAGTTGCTTAAAGACAAGTATGAACTGCTGTGGAATATGCCAAACAATGATGGTTATATCCAGCTTGTTGGTTTAATGCAGAAGTTTATCGATCAAGCGATTTCAGCCAATACCAATTATGACCCAAGCCGTTTTGAAGGCGGTCGTGTACCAATGCAAACCTTGCTTAAAGACCTGTTAAGTGTCTACAAGCTAGGGATTAAAACATTGTATTATCATAACACTCGCGACGGTGCTTCTGATCAATTTGACGACATTATTGCTGTCGAAGAAGAAGACGATGGCTGCGGTGGCGGTGCGTGTAAAATTTAATCTTCACTTTATGTATATTTAGCGGGGGTCTTCCCCGCTTTTGGAAAATGCGTTTTCAGGACACCTAAATAATGGCTTACTCAACATTTTGTCAAATACCTAACGATTCGACCAAAGAACCTATGTTTTTCGGTCAATCCGTGAATGTGGCACGCTACGATCAGCAAAAATATGAAATTTTTGAAAAACTGATTGAAAAGCAATTAAGTTTTTTCTGGCGCCCAGAAGAAGTTGATGTCAGTCGCGACAAAATTGATTTCGGTGATTTACCTGACCATGAAAAACATATTTTTCTGTCAAACCTTAAATACCAAACTTTGCTCGACTCAATTCAAGGGCGTTCACCTAACGTAGCGTTTTTACCGTTAGTATCGCTACCTGAATTAGAAACCTGGATTGAAACCTGGTCATTTTCTGAAACGATTCACTCGCGTTCGTACACTCATATTATTCGTAATATTGTTAACAATCCTTCTGTGGTGTTTGACGATATTGTGCAAAATGATGAAATTTTAAAGCGTGCCGGTGATATTGCGGCTTATTACGATGATTTAATTCACCTTACCCAGATTAATAACCTGTTAGGTGAAGGCACTCATGTGATCGACGGCAAAGAAATTACCGTTAACTCACGCATACTGAAAAAGTCATTATATTTGTGCATGATGTCGGTTAATGCTTTAGAAGCGATTCGTTTCTATGTCAGTTTTGCATGTTCATTTGCTTTTGCTGAGCGTCGCGTCATGGAAGGAAATGCTAAAATCATTCGCCTGATTGCCCGTGATGAAGCCTTGCACCTTAACGGTACGCAACACATATTAAGCTTAATGCAAGGCGGCAAAGACGATCCTGAAATGGCCGAGATTGCAGCTGAATGTAAGCAAGAAGCCTACGACTTATTTGTCAAAGCGGCAGAACAAGAAAAAGCATGGGCCAAGTATTTATTTAAAGACGGATCAATGATTGGTCTTAACGAACAGATTTTGTGCCAGTATGTTGAATTTATTACTAATCAGCGGATGAAATCGGTACATTTACCACAGCCATACGAAGAATCGTCAAATCCTCTTCCGTGGATGAAAAACTGGTTAGAAAGTGATGCAGTACAGGTTGCCCCACAAGAAGTTGAAGTGTCTTCATACCTTGTAGGACAAATTGATTCTTCTGTTGATGGCGATGAGTTTTTAGATTTTGACCTATAAAACATTTTTCAAAAAAGCGCCTATTGTAAGCTTGAAAGGACAGCCGGTTATTTTATTTGACGGCCAACACTCAAGCTTACTAGAAGCGCTTGAAGCGAAAAAAGTAAAAGTATTTTCAGAGTGCCGCAACGGTTTTTGCGGCGCCTGTAAAACCACAGTCATATCAGGAGAAGTCAGCTACCTCTCCAAACCTCTGGCAGAGCTTAAGTCTAACGAATGTCTGCCCTGCTGCTGTGTGCCTGAAAGCGATTTAAACCTCAAATTATCCACTGAGGGCGTACAAATTGTGGCTAAACGTCAATATGCGGCAGAAAATAGTAGCCATAAACAGACAACAGCATTAACCCAGCAGTTACAGATAACCCCAAAATTAGCTCACGAAGGTTAATCGATAAATTCTTCAGTACGGTTTCTTGTATTTCAGTTGATCTGTTCAGTTAAGCGACTTCAGCAAATATCTTGCAGTAAATGGATTGCAGCGGCGGTATTGAACTTTACATACAAAGGTTAGGATTACGGCTTAACTGTTGGGATTTAACTATTGAGGTTTAACCTAATCGCTGATATTCAGGGCGAAAATGAATGGTATTTGTTTACCCAACTGAATCTAAACCTTCCAGCACTAATGCTAATCTAATGCTAATATAATCTTAACCTCAGTTATCTCCATAACAGCAGATCGCGGTATGTTTTAACGCCGCTAACACTATCCTCTTAAGCACATATGTCTCTTCATCAACTTGGTTATTTTTAGCAGTAACACTGTCTATTTAACCTGAACTCGGGATAAGCATTGGACAAGAAAAGCCTGAAGGAGTGATGTTAAATAGGGCAGGCAAAAAGCGGATTGTAGCGCGACTGATATACCTAACGTCAGCTTAACCCTATGACTAACACTGATAACTGAAACTGAATCGCCATAATATGGAGCATGAAGGGATCAATGAGCGGCATTTAAGCTTGTTATCGGTGACAACAAGCTATTCAGAGGACATCGCTTATCACCTCTTTACGTTAGCGATTAACTATTGCTCAAAGCGTCGCAAGATGACACGTAACTGTCTAACTCAATATTCCCTTGTAAAATAATCCCATGGTAATGTGCTTTTACCAGTTGATAATCTATGCTCGGCGCAAAATAGTAAGTCACCTCTTCCGCCCCAGTTTGCTCAACGGGTATAAGTTGTAATTCTCCCCAGGGTGCGATGTTAGAGGTGAGTGAGTCTTTAACATAGTACTGATAGGATTCAACCGCATCAGAGGCTTGTCTTATCAGCGCAAATTGCTGTCGCCCGTTGAGTAAATACTCACGAATTTGAATGGCTAAGGTATCAACATCTCTGAGCGGTATGCTATTTGATTGGTAATGGCTGACTTCACCATCAACATCAACACGAGAGCCGAGACCGTGATGGTCTAGAGTGACTTGCATGTCTCGGGCACGAAAGCCAGTCACTTGTTGATGAAACTTATGCGTTAGCCATTCATGAGTGGAATTTGACCAGGATAACTCAGTGCGCTGCTGGTATTGAGTGCCAATACCTAAAATACTGGCTTTACTTGTTGAGGTAATAACGGCTGATTTACCCTGCCAGTTCTCGGTGCGGGTCATGTTGCCCATGTGCAGACCACTGAGAAAAATAGAGTAACTAAAGTTTCGCTGACACTCTTGCTCAACCTCAGCGGCCATGGCACTGCTACTGTGCAGCAATCCACTTGAAAAACCGAGAATCATCAGTACTCTCGTTGCCGCTAAACAAGCTGTGGTTGATACATTAATATGACAATACCTTGTCAGTATCGGTCTTATTGGTGCCATTGATGTTACTAGAAAAAGCATTTCGGTTTTCTTTTCCTTTAAAAATAGGAATCGCATGAAGGCCTTATAAGCAATAATAAGACCTTAGGAAATATCGACTTAAAAAACTTCATTTACATTTAAGTAGAAGTTAGTGTCATTCTCACCTACCCCAACGTCAAAACGTAAATTAATATTGTCTTTAATTTTAAAGCGGAATCCAGTGCCGTAGGCGGTTAATAGAGTATCCGTTAACTCACTGACTTTAGGCGCAACACTGCCGACCGATCCCCAAAATACCATGCCATAGCGCTGAAATATTGGTAACCGATATTCAACCTGTCCCATCATCATTTGCTCATCGCGATATCGGCCTCTAATGTAACCGCGCATCGCATCTGAACCGCCAAGGTCAGGTAAAAGATTCCACGGCACGTCACCACTAGTAAGGTGACCTTGAACTTGCCAAGCGATTAATCCAGGTGTTGACCCTAAATCGATATAATTCGCTAATTCAATATTATAGGTAGAAAACGAATCGAATTGGTCATTTTGATATAATCCAGCATCCAGCTGAAACAACCAACCTTTTGTGGCATTTAAACGATAATCTCTTGAATCATAAATGCTGGTGATCACAACACCTGAGCTAAAATTATCTGGCAAAAGGCTATTTGCATCAACAGGGGCTTGGGTGGCAACTAATTCTAGACTGTCTGCTGTGGTATAAATAAAATCAGCACCTACGCCAATAAAATAGTTATCGGCGACTTCGGTCATCCAGCGCGGTTTAAAACTATACAGTTGTTCTTTGAATTCGTGATGATTAAGGTCTTGATCGCCTTGTTCAATCCCAACACCATAATACACAGCAGCTTCATTGTGCAGCTCTAAATCAAGCAGCAGTCGCTGCTTACCTTGATTTAAAAACGTCATGTTCTCGACTGTAACGCCATAGGATTGATTCATTGATGCAAACGAGTTCAATACTAATGATGAGGGCTGCTCTTCACTGGATGCATTATCGGTCTTATATAACCCCACCATTAATAGCCCTACACCAAACTTCTTCTCTGGGGTGTAATAAGCCGTAGGCAAATAGCTCATATCAATGGCTTTAGTGTCATCAAACTCACCATCCGCACCAAACACAGACAAAATATTATCAATCCATGTGGGTTGCATGTCTTTGGGGGTTTCAAAAAGAGGTTCAACTGCGTTGGCGGCGTTAGAAAAAATAAATAGTGCTAAAAGTAAGGTCCGTTTCATAAAAACTCTATTAAATGTAAAAAGAATTAGGCTTGCATGATGACTTCCATGCCAATGATTGAATCAAGCTTGTATTAGTTGGCTCCGTAATGCTGAGAGGTAAAAGCTGTTGTCGATACAATGGTTTCAAATTCAATAACGATCAAATCTTCAAGTATTATCCTCGCTATCACTCAATGCTAACTGAATAAAAACTGAAGCCTTACTGAATATAACGCTTATTTGAGTCAGAGTTTAACCATTATCTCTTCCTCAAGCATCACTGTAGACATACTCTATTTGGCATCATTTACGTCAATGATACCACTAGTGTTCATAATGCCTGCTAATATAGCATATTCAGTGGTTAATATTGATGATAACTCCGAACTCAGCCGATGGGACTCACTCGGGGGAAATGTATAACATCAGCTATATTTAGGTGGGTTGCTACAGGATTTTGATTCATTAGACAAGAGTATACAAACGACAAATTCAGTAATATATGCCTCATTTAATCAGTGATCCATCTGCAAGTAAAAATTATTTCCTTAGATATATCATCCAGCGCGCAAGTAAGGTATAACGACGCTATGAAAACGCCTATACGATTACAACCACTGGTTGACGATGGTCTCGTCGATGAAGTGATAAGCCAACTCATGAGTGGCAAAGAAGCTACGGTCTATATGATCAGATGTGGCGATGCGATCCGCTGCGCGAAAGTGTATAAGGAAGCCACTAAACGCAGCTTTAAAAAAGCAGCACAATATCAAGAAGGTCGAAAAACCAAAAACAGTCGTCGTGGTCGAGCCATGGAAAAAGGCTCTAAATACGGTCGAGAAGAACAAGAAAAAGCCTGGCAAAATGCCGAGGTCGACGCATTATACAAATGCGCGGCGGCTAAAATTAGAGTACCTGTGCCTTATGGCTGCTTTGATGGTGTGCTATTAATGGAGTTGATCACCAATATTCATGGTGATGTTGCACCGCGATTAAACGACGTAACACAGATGAGTGTCGAGCAAGCACAAAGCCAGCATTACATTATGATGGGTTATGTTGTGCGTATGCTATGTGCGGGTATTGTGCATGGCGATTTGTCTGAGTTTAACGTGCTGGTCGACAAGGATGGTCCAGTGATCATTGACTTGCCGCAAGCTGTTGATGCCTCAGCCAACAATAATGCCAAAGCAATGTTATTTCGTGATGTGAATAATATGACTGACTATTATTCACAATTTGCTCCAGAATTAGCCGCGACAAAATACGCTAAAGAAATGTGGGCCTTATATGAACAAGGTGAATTAACACCCGAAACACAGTTAACCGGTTTGTTTGAAGAAGACACCACAGCCGCTGATGTCGATTCTGTATTAGAAGAAATCAACGCTGCTTTTGAAGAAGCTCAAGAAAGACGCGAGCGCATGAGCGAAGCGAACAACGACGAGTATTAAATCGATAGTTCATTCATGTGAATACTTAGGGAGACGTACGGACAAATTATCGAAGCTTTTATAGAAGATATAGTCTGGTTAATGTCTCCCTATTCTTTAGCCCTAATGAAAACGCAGAATCACGTACGCCCCCCTTGTTAATTAAGCAGCAAGTTGTGTAAATATAAACGCTAGCGGCCTAAACTCTTCCGATTTGTGCAACCATAGCTAATCCTATTACGAACAAATACAATAATGTCGTTACTGGCTAAATCAGATCATAGTCAGCAGAGAACCTTGCCCTTGGCACACAGCCAAAATAATCAATTTACCCGCCTTACATAACCTTACTTTTATCATGGTTAATTAGGTGTATAATAAGATTGAAAGTTAACAAGGAGAATATTATGAATAGCCATGTTGTATCAGTATTACTCGTTTGTCTTACTACTTCTTTGCCTGTTACTGCTATTGGAAATGAAAATGGAGCCATGAGAATGTCTCAGATGCCTGAATTTTCCGATTTTGATAAGAATCAAGACAAATTGATATCTGAAGAGGAATTTGTGCAATTTCAAAAAGCACGGCAAGAGTTGCATCAATCTGAAGGGCGCATGTTAAAAAATGCCTCACGTGATGGTATGTTTGAACGTATCGATTTGGATCACAATAAGTTTATTGATGCTGAAGAGTTTCAATCTCATCGTGAAATGATGAGAAAGTCTAAATAATCTCTGCTCGGGATAATAATCAATATCACTTTAGAGAGGTCATCAACATCACCTCTCTTTTTAAATACACGACACGGTAGCACATGAGATTTAGCCATCTCAATCAGCATAATAGAACGCCTAACTCCCACTTCCAAACAAACACCATTCAAACTTGGCTTTATCGGGCTATGCTTTGTGCTGTTCTCTGTAAAGCCATAGACATCAATTGGCCAGTGAAAATAATATCACTATGTTGTCGGCGTTTTTATACGCTTGTGATGATTTTATCCCGAGCAAACATCGCCTTGCTCCTTTGGCTTATTAATGTTGACTATGTGTAGGTAAATGGCTAAAACACTGGGTCACACAGTCTCAGGTACTCATTGGTGCGTCGAATATCATAGCCTCACTATCACGAACTATCACGAAGCATCACCAAGCTAAAACGGATAAATTATTCTGCCGCGACAAGCTTGCTTTTAAACACGCCGTAAAAGGCAATGCAGGCACCTGCAAAACCTAAGAAAGAACACACCAGACGATAGTCATTGTTGTCGATAAAGAAATTAGCCACACTAAATACCAGTAAAATCAATAAACCAATATTTTTGATCATCATCATTTTAGGCTCAAACATCAGCCATTGTTCGCATTTAGGACATTGTGTTTCAACGCCATGTTTACCTTTGCGTACTTGTTTAAGTGCCTTGCGGGCAAACACACCCTGACAACGAGGACATTCCATTTTACATCACCTTTAATGATTTTTAATCAATATAATACAATGAATTAACTTAGTATCAAAGCTTATCATTCAACCCAATTTCTGATAAGTATAACAAACACCTTTAATTATTTATTAATTTTAACGAACGCTCAAAATCATATTTGAACGAATGTTACAGTTAGTTTATAGTCAAGGGAACTTGGGTATCATTAGCAAAATAAACACCGCATAGATGTGGATATTAACAACCTAGCTTGGCTACTTACTCAGAGCTTCAGCATTGACCATACACTCACAGAGCAATAATCATGAATAAAGTCATTGGATTTGATGTTTATGGCACCTTAGTGGATCCGCTAGAGATGGGCCAACATCTGCAACAACTGATTGGCGATAAAGCGCTAGAGTTTGCGCAACTGTGGCACGATAAAAAAGTCGAGTATGCGTTCCGTCGCGGATTAATGCAGCAATATGCAGATTTTGCAGTTTGTACTCAACAAGCACTGCAATATTGTTTGACGGTTTACAACCTTACCCTCACAGCAAGTGCACAACAGCAACTGCTGGCAAAATTTAGTCAACTATCGGCCTTTGAGGATGTTATTGTTGGCCTAGCATTACTGCGCAATCAAGGCTATACCCTAGTCGCATTTTCAAATGGTCCAGAACTAGCCGTGCGCAATTTAATGCATAATGCTGGCGTGTTACCTCAATTACATGATGTCATCAGCGTGGACGACCTACAGACCTTTAAACCTAATCCTGCGGTTTACCATTATTTAATCAACCGCACTCAAACTGATCCCACTCATTGTTGGATGGTATCGAGCAATCCCTGGGATGTTATTGGTGCAAAAGCTGCTGGACTTAACACAGCTTGGATCCAACGCGACAGTAAAAAAGTATTTGATCCCTGGGGCATTGAGCCTGACTTAACCGTCAGCAATTTAATCGAATTAAGTGAACAGTTAAAAGCCAGGTAATAAATAACTAACATGTTGCATTTAAACAATAAAAGCATAACTCATACGCGTTGATGCTAATACATTACAGCGATACACGCTACACTCATAATATTGTGCTAAGCGCATTATAAATTTACATAACCTGCTATCAGGTTGTACAAGGATATTTTATGACTAACCAATATACTCCACCTAAAGTTTGGCAAAATAATACCAATGGAGCTAACAAGTGGGCGAGCATTAATAGCCCTGAGTCGGGTGCCCGATTCGATAAAAAACTGCCTGTCGGTAAGCATTCTTTACAACTCTATTCTCTTGGTACACCCAACGGGCAAAAAGTGACTATTTTGTTAGAAGAGTTACTTGCATTAGGTATTAAAGAAGCGGAATACGATGCTTATCTGATTAACATCGGAGAAAAAGATCAATTTTCGTCAGGGTTTGTTGCAGTCAATCCAAACTCAAAAATTCCTGCTTTATTGGATAAATCTGCTGATGAAGATGTGACAGTGTTTGAATCAGCTTCAATTTTGGTTCATCTAGCAGAGAAATTTGACCAATTCCTGCCTAAAGATGGCAAAGCCAGAACGCAAACATTTAACTGGCTGTTCTGGGCCCAAGGCTCTGCCCCATTCCTTGGCGGTGGTTTTGGTCATTTTTACGCTTATGCCGATGAAAAGCAGGAATACCCGATTAACCGTTTTGCAATGGAAGTGAAACGCCAATTAGATGTGTTGGATAAACAACTGGCAAGTAACACCTTTGTAACCGGTGAAGAATACACCATTGCAGACATCGCCATATGGCCTTGGTATGGCAACTTAGTCTTAGGTAATTTATACAGTGCCGCTGAGTTTTTAGATGTTGCCAGCTATAAGAATGTAACTCGTTGGGCTAATGAAGTATTAGCGCGCCCGGCTGTTCAACGTGGCAAAATAGTCAACACTTCATGGGGCGAACCATGGGAAATGTTACCAAATCGTCACAGCGTAGCAGACATTGATGCCGTATTAGCATTAAAGCCTTAATCTAAGCCCACAAATAATAGCTGATGAGCTAACCTCGTCAGCGTATTAAAAAGCCTTCTGCAACACAGAAGGCTTTTTATTTAATTCACGTTATGAAAGTGCTCTCAATGCAATCAGGTAAATACTCGCATTTCACAATGATTAGATGCTCATGGCAAGCTCAGCGCCTTGACGGATAGCCCGTTTAGCGTCTAATTCTGCGGCCACATCTACCCCGCCAATTAAGTGCACTGGCAAGCCACTGCTCTTCATTTCATCAACCAGACTGAGGTTAGACATTTGTCCTGCACACAACACCACGTTATCAACAGCCAGAATTTCAGATTGTTCGCCGACTTTAATGTGCAGCCCTTGCTCATCAAACTTTTCGTAGCTTACACCGGTTTTCATGTGAACCTGATGCTGTTTTAACACACTACGATGGATCCAGCCGGTTGTTTTACCTAAGCCTTTACCCATTTTGGTGGTTTTACGTTGCAATAAATACACTTCACGACCAGGGACATGTTCAGCTTCTGCAGTTAATCCGCCAGCGTGTTGATAGCTCTTATCAATGCCCCACTGCTTTAACCATTTATCGGGTTGCAAGGTGCTCGATTCTAATTCACATAAGAAATGCGCCATGTCAAAACCGATACCGCCAGCACCAATTAGCGCTACGGTTTTACCGATCTCAACTTGGCCAGTTAATACTTGTTGATAATCGACCACTTTAGGATTATCAAAACCCGGTAGTTTTAAAGCGCGAGGGACAACACCTGAAGCAATGACCACTTCATCGAATTTCTCAGTAGCTAATACCGCTGCATCTAATTTAGTGTTAAGACGCAATTCAACCTTATGCAGCCTAATTTGATTCATAAAGTATCGAATGGTTTCGTTAAACTCTTCTTTACCCGGTATTTTACGGGCCAAATTAAACTGACCACCGACCTCTGACTTGGCTTCAAATAATACGACCTCATGACCACGAGACGCAGCATAAACAGAGAAAGCCATACCTGCTGGGCCCGCCCCCATAACAGCAATGCGCTTTTTATGGGTGGTAGGTAGAAAATTAATTTCGGTTTCATAACAAGCGCGAGGATTAACTAAACAGGTTGCTCGTTTCATCGAAAAGGTATGGTCCAAACACGCCTGATTACAACCAATGCAAGTATTAATCAATTCAGGGGTATTGGCAGCAGCTTTATTCACAAACTCAGCATCAGCTAAAAATGGTCGGGCCATTGACACCATGTCAGCTTGACCCGAGGCAATAATTGCCTCGCCAATTTCTGGGGTATTAATTCGGTTCGTGGCGATTAACGGTATTTTGACTTCTTGTTTGAGTTTTTCAGTCACCCAAGAGAATGCACCACGCGGCACACTGGTCGAAATTGTCGGAACACGCGCTTCATGCCAACCTATGCCAGTATTAATAATACTCACACCCGCTTGTTCAAGGGATTTAGCCAGCTGTACCACTTCGTCCCACGTTGAGCCATTGTCGACTAAGTCGAGCATCGATAAGCGGAACACAATAATAAAATCACTGCCAACCTTGTGTCGAATAGCGTTGACGATTTCAATCGGGAATTTAACCCGATTTTCATAACTGCCGCCCCATTCATCACTGCGTTTATTGGTACGCGAACTGATAAATTGATTGATTAGATACCCTTCAGAGCCCATCACTTCAACACCATCATAACCGGCTTTTTTTGCCAATGCGGCACTGGTTGCGTAATCCTTAATGGTTGAGCGCACTTGGCGTGCAGACATCGCTGAAGGAGTAAAAGGGGTAATAGGTGATTTAACTTTGCTCGGCGCTAAACTAAAAGGATGATAACTGTAACGGCCCGCATGCAAAATTTGCATACAGATTTTACCGCCCGCTTCATGCACGGCATCGGTGACGATTTTATGTTTACCGACTTGCCAAGAAAAGCTTAATTGACAAGCATGTGGCGCAAGACGGCCGCGCAAATTAGGTGCGATACCGCCGGTAACGATTAACCCTACGCCACCTTGAGCACGCTCTTTATAAAAAGCTGCCAGTTTCTCAAATCCGCCTTTTTCTTCTTCTAAACCCGTGTGCATTGAGCCCATCAACACGCGGTTTTTCAGCTTTGTAAAGCCGAGATCTAAAGGTTCTAATAAGTGTGGAAACGACATTCAAACATCCTTTTTAAACAAGTGATTTAAATCAGCATACCCTGACAGTAAATTTTGCTCAATCATTTAAACGCTCCCTTGTTAAAAACCTTTACAATTGAATTTCACATTTATATTGATTTTCAGTTAGGATGACTACATTAGACTGATAAAGGAGTGGCAAATGTCCGCTAAACCCTCGTTTTTAAAAAGGATGTTTTTACTGTTATGGAATACAGTAAACGGTATCCGCAAGTTAATCATCAACATCATATTTTTTGGTTTGTTAGCCGTCATCGCTGTGGTATTGCTCAATAGCGAAGATGAGATTGTCATCGAAGATCAAACAGCCTTGGTACTAAACTTATCTGGCAGCATAGTCGATCAAAAACATTATGTTGATCCGATTGAAATGGCATTAAAACAGGGACAAGCTAATGATCCCGAAGGTGAAATGTTATTAGCAGATATTCTTTATACTATTAATAACGCCACTGAAGATAAACGTATTAATAGCATAGTGTTGGATTTGGCCAATCTTCAAGATGCTGGCATCAGTAAAATGACCGCCATAGGTGAAGCATTAAATCAGTTTAAAGCGGCTGATAAGTCGGTGATAGCCATGGCCAATGGCTATGATCAAAACCAATACTTTTTAGCCAGCTTTGCGGACAAAATATACCTTAATAACCAAGGTATGGTGTCGCTTGATGGGTTAAGTCGTTACCGTTTATATTACAAAGCGGCATTGGACAAGTTGAAAATTACGACTCATGTATTCAGAGTTGGTACGTTTAAATCTGCTGTAGAACCCTTTATCCGTGATGATATGTCTGATGCGGATAAACAAGCCAGCAAGGTATTACTAAATGATATTTGGCAGAGCTACTCAACCATTGTGGCTAGTAACCGTCAAATTGCCCCCGACCAATTAGTGTTAACCACTGATGAGTACTTGGCTCAGCTTGATAAAGCTGAAGGTGACAGTGCTAAAATGGCCATAAACATGAAATGGGTCGACGAGCTGGTTTCTGCAGATGCATTTCGCGTTGCCATGATTGAGCGTGTTGGTAGTGATAAAGAAGGTAAAAACTTTAAACAAATTAGTTTTAATGACTACCGCAAATTAACGGCGCCAATGCCTCAATTTATTGAGCATGACTCTGTAGCGGTTATCGTTGCCAAAGGTACCATCCTTAACGGTAAACAACCTGCTGGACAAATTGGTGGCGAAAGTACCTCTGCACTGCTGATGAAAGCTCGCTTTGACGACAAAGTCAAAGCCGTCGTACTGAGAGTTGATAGCCCTGGCGGCAGTGCATTTGCCTCAGAGCAAATTCGTCAAGAAGTGTTAGCGCTAAAAGCGGCAGGTAAACCTGTAGTGGTAAGCATGGGTAGCTTAGCGGCTTCTGGTGGCTATTGGATATCAGCCAGTGCCGATTATATTGTCGCAACCCCAACTACCCTAACCGGTTCGATTGGTATTTTTGGTATGTTTGCTACATTTGAACAAGCACTGAGCCATTTTGGGGTGACCTCTGATGGCGTGGCAACCTCTGAATGGGCTGGATTGTCGCCGGTTCGGGAACTAAGCCCTCAAGTTGCAGCGGTAATTCAACGCCATATTGAACGTGGTTATCATGAGTTTATCTCTCTTGTGGCTACAGAGCGTCATATGACGCTTGAGCAAGTTGACGAAATTGCTCAAGGCCGTGTTTGGACAGGTAAACGCGCATTAACCTTAGGTCTAGTTGATGAGCTAGGTGACATGGATATTGCATTAGCCAAAGCGGCTGATTTAGCTAAAATGGACAAATTTGATGTGAAAGTGATTGAACAAGAACTCAGCGCTGAACAACAAATTATGCAGCAATTCATGGGGGCTGTGGCCGCTTATGTACCAGACAGCGTTCGTCAGACCAGCATAGTTGAAAAGTTTGTCAGTCAGTGGGCTGGTGCATTTGAAACATTGTCAATGTTTGATGATCCTAACCATGCTTATTTGTATTGCGAAAACTGTAATTATTAACCTATTGCATCACCGTAATATGAAGATTATTCAAAAAAAGCCTGCCTAGCAGGCTTTTTTATTGGGGATCGTTAAATAAGCTCGTATAATTTACACAATCTGCAATTATCGCTAAATAAGAGTCCTATATTTATGCCAAAACGATCGATTTACGTAGCCTATACAGGCGGTACCATCGGAATGCAAAAAACAGCCAATGGTTTTGTGCCTGTGTCTGGGTTCTTAACCGATTGTGTTCAGTCTATGCCGGAGTTTTATCATAACGAAATGCCTGAATTCGTGATTCATGAATACAGTCCACTGATTGACTCATCTAATATGGCGCCAACCGATTGGCAAATGATAGCAAACGATATTCAAGCAAACTATGAGAAGTACGACGGTTTTGTTATTTTGCATGGCACTGACACCATGGCTTATACCGCATCGGCTTTGTCATTTATGCTCCAAGGTTTGTCTAAACCTGTCATCGTCACCGGTTCCCAAATTCCATTGGCGCAATTGCGCTCAGACGGTCAAACTAACTTGCTCAATTCACTGTATATTGCCGCCAATTATCCTGTTGCTGAAGTGTGTTTATTTTTTAATAACAAGCTGTTTCGTGGTAATCGCTCCACGAAAGCGCATGCTGATGGCTTTGATGCATTTGCATCGCCTAACTTCCCTATGTTGCTTGAAGCAGGTATTAAAATTAACCTCAAAGCAGGTAAAATTAGTAAGCCAACAGGAGAGCCTTTAGAGGTTGTGACCATTAGTCCGCAACCCGTTGGTGTGGTTACGCTTTACCCTGGTATTTCTACGGACATTTTTAATAACATTTTACAACAACCGGTAAAAGCACTGATTTTATTAACCTTTGGAGTGGGCAATGCGCCACAAGATAAAAAGTTGCTTGATACCCTCAAACAAGCTGATGAACGCGGCATCATATTGGTCAATTTAACCCAGTGTTTTCAGGGCAAAGTGAATATGGGCGGTTATGCTACCGGTAATGCTTTAGCTCAAGCTGGGGTGATAAGCGGTGCAGACATGACCATTGAAGCTGCATTAGCAAAACTGCATTATTTGCTTTCAATCGGATTAACCTCAGCGCAAATCAAACAACGCATGCAGGAAAACCTTATTGGTGAGCTAACAGTCGATTAAGTTGCCTTGTCTGCAGCCTAATAGCAAAATCTGAAAACAAAAATGCGAGCTCTGTAGCTCGCATTTTTGTTGACTATAACTCGTTTTTTGAATGAGTTTATAAATCAGCTTCTTTAAACTCGGCGATAGGATCGCCTTTAAACTGTTTTTTCAGCTCTGATTTAGACAACTCATTAATATTCCCACCCGCACCAATAGTAAAATGTTCAGTTTGCTGAAGCTTACGTGCTTGATACAACATCACTACTTGCAAAGTCGATTCACGCTGAGGCTGAGTTAATACTGTACCATCATCCCACTTACCTAGCTCAGACGCAGACAATAAGCGCAGGTATACTTCTTCAGGCATTTCATCAATGACTTTATTGATATCGTTCATACTGATTTCCGTTTATGTAACACTATTCTGACTCGGGTAATAAGATAGCCCGTAAAGCCAATAACAAAACTTGCAATCGCGAGATAAGAAGTTGTGCCCTGAGCAGGCTCTCCTCCCCAAAACCACACGACAACCCCTGCGATAAACAATGTCAGAAAAATAAAGCTTTGGGTCATTAAGCGATTAGAACGCTCAATATGACTGATAATTTTTAAAGACTCAGTATTACCATCCAAGGCTGTTTTACAATGTTGACATTGTTTAGCCAGACTTGAAATACGCTTTTGACATTTAGGGCATGCAACTAAGGCCATAATTTACTCTACCTGCTGATCATCTAACATTAAATTTAGCGTTTATGTGGAAATTATAGCTGCTCAACAACAGCTAACATCGCGACTAAAGACGCTTCACCTAAATATACGCAACGTTCTGGAGACCAGCCCACAAATGGGTCGGCTAAATTAGCATTGTCTTTAAATGGCATCTCTAACGTGTTTGATAAACAACTGAATGTATTCGCTACCCAGTTAGACCCTACGGTTAAATTTGCTTGCCCCGGTTCATCCTTGTCGTAACCAAACTCTGTTTGGAAATCAGCACTGGCAATCGTTAATGCACTCAGGAATTGTTGTTGTAATGCGGCCATTTTATCGTTGTAGTTTGGTACACCTTCACAGCCCGCTAGGAACACATAAGGAAGACCTTCATCGCCATGAACATCGTAAAACAAATCAACACCAGTTTGGTGCATTTTATTGACAACATAATACACCTCAGGACTTTTCTCTAAGCTCGGAGTCTGCCATTCGCGATTGAGATTGGTACCAACGGCATTAGTCCGTAAATGGCCACGAGCGCTACCATCTGGGTTCATATTAGGCACAATGTAAAAATTGGCTTTGTCTAACAAAGCTTTGGACGTTGGGCAATCACTATCAAGCAATTGATTTAACAAGCCTTCGACTAGCCATTCAGCCATGGTCTCGCCAGGATGTTGACGCGCAGTGATCCAGATATTTTTCTTATCAGGATTAGCATCACCAATTTTAAGCAAACTCATGTCACGACCATCGAGGGTTAAGCCAAGGTGCTCAAGACTGACAGCTGGATGCAATTGTACTTCGCTGATTAAATCTAAATGACGTTCGTAGCTATAAGGAGCAAAATAGGCAATTTGAATCGCTTCACAATCTAGCTCTGCGTGAATGGTTAACTTGCCATCAACATATTGGGTTGGCAATCTGAACCAAGTTTGGCGATCATAACTGGCAACCGCTTGGTAATCTTCCCAACCTTTCGGGTATGAGGCATCACCTGCATTGATAATATTAAGGGTATATGTCTGGCCAACTTCACCTTCTAGACGAAAGTTAAACCACTGATAAAACTCACCGCCGAAGTCGGGACGAATGGCGAGTTGTATATCGTCATGTTTATCAATATTAATGACGTTAATGTTGCCGCCGTCGAAGTTTGCTGTAATCCGCATTAGATTATCCTTTAATGTGCTTGCACTTATTTTGGGCTGAGTAATCGCCTTTTTTATGCGCCATAGCTTATCAAATGCGGCAATTGCTGTGAACCTTTAAAAGTTAAAGCTGTACCCTTGACCGCGAACCGTATTAATTAGCTCACGTGGCAAATTGCGTTTAACTAATTTACGCCGTGTATTACTGATGTGCATATCTAAATTACGGTCAAATCGACCCAACTCTTTGTGTAATACTCTGCGTTGTAATTCTTGTTTAGTGATCACCTCACCCTGGCGATCAAACAAATATTTAAACAGGCGATACTCTGTTTGAGTCAGCACCAGGGACTTTTCAGCAAAACGAATCGTATAACTGGTGTCATCAAAGCTAATATCATGATTAAAATTATCATTCATTGGTGCTTGGAGGCGCCGATGAAGCACATTAAGACGCAATTGTAATTCACGTATATTGATTGGTTTTGCTAGATAATCATCGGCACCTAACTCAAGAGCATTAATGCGCTCTAGTTCGCAGCGACTGTCTGCGAGCACAATAATAGCCGTTGAAGGTTTTCTGGTAACGAGTAACCAAAAGGAATCCATTTTGGGCACTGAGTAGTCTAATAATATCGCTTCGAGCTGAGTGGTTTCCATATAAACCAATGCATCGAAGGCATTATTGACGCGATGAACACTATAACCCTGCTCACTTAGTTGTTGACCTAAGTCGCTTTTATCGGAGAGGCTATGTTCAATGAGTAGGATATTGTTCATGATAAATCACTTAATGATAACGATTACCATTAAGATTATCATATTGATTTGTGTATAACTAGATGTAATCTTTGTTGCCGCCGTTTGATTAACAAAAAAAGGCCTGAAAATTCAGGCCTTGAGATATTTGCCACACAAATCAGCAGAAGCTAAGCTATTTTTCTAGCATCAACTGCTTGATAAATTTAACCGGGGCACTGCCGTAACTTAAAAACTGTTCATGGAACTGTTTTAAATCAAAATCATCGCCTTGATTGGCTTTTAGCTGTTCACGGAAATCATAGATCTCACGATAACCAGCATAATAACTGGTTAGCTGTACTTGACTTAATGTTGCTCGGCGCCATTTTCCTTCAGCTTCAGCACGTTGCTGGAAGGCTTCATTTTCAAGTAAATCAATCACCTGCTCTTCGCCCATACCGTTGACTTGAATACTGTAATCTAAAATAGTGTTACAAATAACGCGTAAGTTCCACTTGTAATACATCAACCACATCTCTGGCTCAAAATTACCATAGCCCTCTTCTAACATCATGCGTTCAGCATAGACAGCCCAACCTTCTATCATGGCACCGTTACCAAATAGACTTTTGACTAAACTAGGCGACTGATTTGAATACACCAATTGGGTGTAATGCCCTGGGATCGCTTCATGGATATTAAGCACTTGTAAGATCCAATGATTGTATTCACGTAAGTAACTTTCAGCAGACTCGGCACTCATATTATCAAGTGGCGTCACATTATAATAAGTGTTACCACCTTGATCATAAGGCCCTGGGGCACTGATAGATGCGCCAGCAAAACCACGCATATACTCAGGGGTTTCACGAACAACCAATGGCTTATTAGGATCAAGTGTTACCAATTGCTTGTCATTCACAAATTGAATCAGCTCAGGAATTTGTTTGCGTACTTCAGCAACAAAATTTTCCCGTTTAACATGTTTGCTAGATAACACATCGATGAGCTGACGGATCGCTTGTCTTTCATCGGCAGGTTTTGGCGTATCAATATACTTTGACCAAAGAGTATCGGTTAGCTTAGCCATTTCTTGCTGAACTTGATTTTTATCTGCTACCGCTTTGTTGTACAACTGTTTTGCGGTCATACCAGACTGAATATCAAAGGCGAATTTTTCTTCATACAATGTTTCACCGATACGAAAATCTCGGGCGCCCTTTTCAGTCAATTTGCTTTCAAGTGCAGTTAACCACTCAATATGCTGTTTAATGGCTGCAGTTGCGGCATCAAAGCGCTGAGTGAATAAGGCCTTTTGATCTGTACTTAAGCCAGAATCGGCAACTTGCTGTACTAATGCATCAGACAATACCGAAAAAGCCCCTTGGTTTTGCATAATCGCAAGTTGAGTGTGTTCAAGAGTTGGGTCGCTAATGTTATTTCGTGCCGCTTCGTAATAAGCAGGCACATTTTCAAGACGAGCAATCACTGAGGTGAGGCGTTCATCTAATGGTGCAAAGTCCTCATTAATAATTTGCGCAAATCCACCGGCAACATTGTAATTTGACGGGTCCCACTGCCAACCTTTAAACCGAGTAATTTCCCACTGCATTGAATCAACTAAATTACTCAACAGTTTATAATCGATTAGCTCATTAGCTGACAAGGATTGCGGATCAAACTCAGCCATAGCCATTTGCTGTTGCTTAACAAAAGCCAATGTTTTATCACGGCTAGCTTGATTTGGGATATCCAAATAGCCATCATTAACATGCTTACCACTATACAAGGCCCAAGTCGGTGACAATTGCCAAAGCTCATCGATAAACCGTTGTGAATATTGGTTAAAATTTAATTTTTCTGCTGATGTACTAGCCTGCGCATTAACGCTATTTTGTGGATCACTTTGTTGCATTGAGTTATCACTACAGCCCGCTAATGCGGCTAAAGCGAAAGAAACCGCCAAAGGAAGTAGACCTTTTTTCATTTGTTATCCCTTAAATTGTTATTATTGTTTGTGCAAAATGACTTATCTTATTATGTTACATTTAGCGCTTTTTGGGTGCTATTTTTATGAGTAATAACTTGCTTGATTAACGTGATCAAGTTGATGAAAACTATCTTGTTAGCATTATTAATAGTTAATCATGTTCGTGACTTATTTGCAGCAAGCAGACATCTTTTGTGACATAAAATCTTACGCTATCGATGCTATAACGGCCGACTACAAGGTATTTGGTTACATTTGTGCAGCCGTACCCATCGCCAATGGCAGACCTTCAACATGACCACTATCCCTATTACCTAGATCTTAATGGCAAAAAGGCCACTAATGCTGAAAGCTATGTGTATTCAGGTTGCACCTTATTAAGATGAGATTACCTATGATGCTCAACGATTGGTGATTGCAGATAGCCGTTAACAGCGACAATTACTCATCGATATTATCTGGACCAACAATAAAGACGTTATCAATGTCACAGTTAGCGGACTTGGTGCACAAAGTAGCATACAAGCCCCAAAGCAATTCAAAGATTTTATTGGCGCTTATAGCTTAATGAGTTGAACGAGCTTAATTGGTTGAACAAAAGCGTTGGAGGTTAGCCATATCAAGGCAATGTTACCAGGCCTCATGGCTGTTTTGATGGCAAACCTTACCCTAGACAGCAAAAGCAGTTTGCAGTGTTAACCGTAGCCGTTAGGTTTGTGCTGTCGCCAGACTCCCCTAGCCTTTTTTTTATCGACACAAAAAGCATCGACACAAAAAAGCGGAATAGACATTCCGCTTTAATCAGAGACGAATTAACCTTTGACTCAGTCTAGGTTAGATATTCCATGGATTCACTTTACCGCCTTTAGTGCTTGTCGCTGCTTTGGTGGTTTTGGTTTTTCTAAAATCAGCTGGAGCCGTTTTCGACTTACCTAAACTAAGCGTGGGTCTGTCAGTATCGGGGGTTGATTTATGTTGACGACTCTTAGGCATAAAATTCAATACCGAAATTGGGATCGGTTTTTTTGGTTCAAAACCTTCGATGACTTTGCGTTCAATTAAATGCCCTAAACGACTTTCAATCATACACAGATTTTTAAAGTCATCATTTGACACAAAAGAAATTGCCACACCAGCAGCTCCCGCGCGACCCGTTCGGCCAATACGATGAATGTAATCATCGGCAGGAAAAGGTAAATCGTAATTGATAACACGAGATAAATCATCAATATCTATACCGCGTGCCGCTATGCCGGTTGCCACTAAGTATTTAATGTTACCTGATTTAAAATCAGCTAGAATTTGCTCACGCACTGGCTGACTTCTGCCACCGTGGATGCATTCAGCGCTAATGTCACGTTTTTCAAGCTGACTGACCAACTTTGCCGCACCTTGTTTGGTTTCGATAAATATCAGCGCTTGATTCCACTCTTCTGTTTTAATTAAATGACTTAATAAAGCAGATTTTTTATCTTTATCTACTGTGGTTAACCACTGTTCGATTTTTGGTGCGGAATCGCGATCAGCAATCACTGAAATTTCTACTGGGCGCTTAATGGCCGTTTTCGCTAACGCACGAACTTGGTTTGATAAAGTGGCTGAGAACAATAAACTTTGGCGCTCAGAAGGTAACTTATCAATCACTTTATTAATGTCTTCAATAAAGCCCATGTCGAGCATTCTATCTGCTTCATCCAGAACCAAGACTTCAACTTCATCAAAGTGCACAGCACGTTGAGTATATAAGTCGAGTAAACGTCCTGGGGTTGCAACCAGAATATCGACACCCTCGATTAATGCTTGTTTTTGCGGTTTTTCATCAACACCACCGTAAATCGCAAATGATGTTAACGGTAAGAACTTAGCATAATGCACAATATTGGCTTGTATTTGTACAGCCAGTTCACGTGTTGGGGTTAAAATTAATGCCCTAATACGCTTTTTACGCTGCATTTCACTGTCGGCTAAGCGCTCTAATATTGGTAACACAAAACTGGCGGTTTTACCGGTACCGGTTTGCGCGGCCGCAAGCAGGTTTTTACCCCGTAAAATAACCGGAATAGTTTGTTGTTGGATTGGTGTTGGTTGACTGTATCCCACTTCATGTAGGGCATTGACAATCGTGTCGCGTAATCCAAGTGTCGAAAAAGGCATGAAAGTGGGTCTCAGTAGTAGAATAAGAATAAAGCATTATAGAGGCTGCGCATAACAAGCGCTAACACCAAGTAACGATAAGGCATGCGATAAAATAGCATGGTAGACAAGGGAGAGAACTAGCATCACCCAAATGTCGTGGTTTTATTTAAAAATACAAATGAAAAAAGACGTCCGAAGACGTCTTTTTTCATAATATGGCGGTGAGCGAGAGATTCGAACTCTCGTTAGGGATAAACCTAAACACACTTTCCAGGCGTGCGCCTTCAGCCACTCAGCCAGCTCACCAATTTTTTGACTGAATTTTTATCAATAACAGCAAAGTCATATGATAAAAAGCCAATCTTTAATATCTGATTACATTGAGGCTATATATTAGTTCTCACATACAAAACTGCATAAAGCTTAGTCGCAGTATTGCTAATCGACGCGTACTTTACGCAAATGCCGATAGCGGGTCAAGCTAAAAAACCCGACTATCAAGCGTTTGCACAAATGCTCAGCAACTTATCAGTGAACTAACCGATTAATGTGGGGAAAAGGCCTTTAGCTCCTGCGGCAATGACTTCAATGCCTAATGACAACATTAATAGTCCCATTAAACGGGTAATAACGTTAATGCCGGTTTTTCCGAGTAACTTAAACAATACTGGCGCCATACGGAATAAAGCCCAGCTGACAAGGCCTATGGTCACAATAGTTAAGAACATGCCAACGAAGTTAATCATCTTATTATGCTCTGCGGCAAACACAATCACCGAGCTAATGGCGCCAGGACCTGCCATCAAAGGTAACGCTAATGGCACCACAGCAACAGATTCCATCCCAGAAGACTCACGATCTTCTTCTTGGTTACGTTTTACTTCACTGATCTTACCTTGCAGCATCGACATCGCAATAATACATATCAAGCTACCACCAGCAATACGAAATGCAGACAATGAAATACTGAACATACTCAGAATATGCTGACCGGCTATCATAGTGACTAATAAAATCACCACAACAGCAAAGTTAGCCACTCGGTTGGTATGGCGGCGCTCAACTTCAGTTTGATGGCTGGTTAAGCTCACAAATACAGGCAATAACCCTACTGGGTTAATGATGGCTAACAGTCCTAAAAAGAACTTGATATAAAGCATAAAATCCACTGACTGCACCCTCTTAATATTACCTGATTTAAAGCTCGATTCTGAGGGCGCTAATGTAGCTGAAACCCAGACATTTCCCAAATGAAATTTTTTATATTTGATAGGCCATTTTACAATACAAAAACTAATGGAACATCTATTTAACCTCTTTAACCGTTTAATTATAATCCACGAAAAATGAGGCGCTAAGTAATTTTATTTCACGATATTGCACACATTAGCCACTAACTGATGCTTTAATCTACTAACCGCTTTGGCGAATCACCTTGTCTGTACTAAAAATACTAACCCGCCACTGGTATGCATATTGGCCAAAGATGAAAAATACTAACATTTAGCCAAATTAGATAACTGAAAAACATTCATGTTTAGGCACTCGTTTATCGTCGATAAAACCCCTTGCTATTGAGATGCTAATATTCACTCGCAACACCAAGATTAACCAGCCACTCATGCTTTCATGTTAATCCTGCAATAACCGCTGATATTAGGCCATAAAATAGCGTACAACAAAAAAGAGATGTTGCCAGTGGCAACATCTCTTTTATTTGACCGTTAATACTCATCTGTGTAATGACTAGGTCGCTGATATCAACACAGGACTAAGTCTAAAATTGCAGATAAGGTATAAAACCTATTTAGCCGTCCAACGATCCATCCAGCCAAGCACATTCTTGTACCATAGCTGTAGATTATCTTGATTTAAGATCCAATGGTTCTCATCCGGGAATACCAGTAGCTCAGATGGAATACCTTTACGTTGCATCAAGGTAAATGCGGCTAAGCCTTGCCCATAAGGTACGCGGTAGTCTTTTTCACCGTGAATAACCAGCATCGGAGTTTTCCAGTTTTCAACATAATTAGCTGGGTTAAACTTTTCATATAGCTCTTTGTTTTGATCGTATGGACCACCAAATTCATATTCAGGGAACCATAACTCTTCAGTGACATAATACATAGAGCGCATATCAAACAAACCGGCATGATCAACTAAGCACTTGAAACCATCGTTCCACTTGCCTTGGAACCAGTTCATCATATAACCACCGTAAGAACCACCGAGGGCACATGCATTGCTCGCATCTAACCAAGGTTGCTGAGTCGTCACGGCAGCCATACCCTTTTTAAGATCTTCAAGTGGTTTACCGCCCCAATCTTTACCTATTGAGTCAGTAAACGCTTGGCCATATCCGGTAGAACCATGGAAGTCGACCATCACCACACCGTATCCAGCACCAGCCCATAGCTGCGCATTCCAGCGACTGCTAAAACTGTTACCAAATGAGCCTTGTGGGCCGCCGTGAACGAGGTAAGCAATCGGGTATTTTTTACCTTCTTCATAGTTAACTGGTTTAATCCAGTAGCCATGAACGGTTTCGTCGTTCCAACCTTTAAAGTTGAACTGTTCAAACTCCCCAAAGGTAATATTGGCTAATTTGTCTTTGTTGACATCAGTCAGCTGAGTCAATCGCTCACCTTCTAAAGTCACACTGTATACATCACCTGGTTCAACTAATGTCGACTTTTGGAAGAACAATTTATTATTGGCGACCGCAATTAAGCTGTTACTACCTTGATTATAAATCGGACGCACATCGCCAAATTGGGTATTGACTTCAAACAGTGTCACTTGACCAAGATCTTGAGCCGTCACATATAACGTACGGCCATCGGCACTGAAATTGAGCGAACTTGGGCTACGATCCCATAATGGAGCGACTTCTTTTTCTTGGCCAGTGACATTGTCACGTAACATAATGCGGTTGCGATCAGCTTCATAACCAGGCTTAGTCATGGCTAAATAAGCCAGATAACGGCCGTCGGCTGAGTATGTTGGTTGTGAGTCCCAGGCTTTGTTGTCTGGGGTTAAATTAACCGTTTCACCGCCCGCAACTGGCACTTGCCATAAGTCATAGTTGGTGGTCCACGCTTGATCGTTACTGGGCGCTTTAGCACTATAAACAACGAATTTGCCATCTGCGGTGAAGGTTACTTCTTCCATGCCTGAAAAAGGCTTAGGCGGCGTTTCAGTATCACGACCGGCTGTAACATCAATCGCGGTGGTGACTTTTTCACCATCGAGTGAAGCCACAAATAAATGATTACGCGCGTGATCTTCCCATGTATCCCAATGACGGACCATTAGCTGCTTATATAATCGTCCAGTGCTTTTACGTTCAGCTTCTGCGGTAAACATCTCTTTTGAACAGGCTAAGTCTTTACACTCTGGAAATACCCGCAGGGTCATGACAAGCTGTTTGCCGTCGTTAGACAATTTGTAGCCATTAATGTCTAAAGGTAAATCAGTAATCGCTATCGCTTCACCACCATTTAGCGCCAGTTGATACAATTGGCTGCTTCCAGTGCGGCTAGCAAGAAAGTAAATTGATTTTCCATCAGGCGAAAAACTGACATCATGCTCAGTTCCGGCGGCAGAAGTCAGTTGTTTTGGCTTAGCATTTTTATCGCTTAAATCGAGCAGGTAAAGATCCGAGTTAGCCTCGCCTTTATCATCAACCACTTTGACGCCGTAAACCATGGTTTTACCATCATTTGAAACGGCTGCCGAATGCAACTTATTTAGCTTAACTAATTGTTGAACGTTAAAGGCGGTGGGCTCTGCCGCATAAACTGATGTAGCCAAACCAGCAGCTACCAATGCAAATAATACAGAAGACTTTTTCATTGTTATCTTGTCTCAGTTGTTTAAATAAAAACATGACTGCGCGTTGAGGTAGATACAACTCGACTAACGCGTAATCATAAAATGTGTATTGCAGACTAACCAAAGCAAAACGCTCAGGCAACATGCCTTTTGTAAAAAGCTGTAAACCCGAGCGTTAGATCACATTGACACATATGGCTTAAACATAAGCACAGTAGTGTTTATCGCTTACTTTGTTGCTTTACTGTTCGCGATATTAATTTTCCAAATCGCCGGGCCGGTTTCGTGTGCATTGACACCATTGGTATCAACCGCAACCGTTACCGGCATATCTTGTACGTCAAACTCGTAAATGGCTTCCATGCCTAAGTCTTCAAATGCCACCACGCGTGACTTCTTGATCGCTTTAGACACTAGATATGCTGCACCGCCAACGGCCATTAAATACACCGCTTTGTGCTTTTTAATCGAAGCAACGGTTTCAGGACCGCGTTCAGACTTACCAATCATGCCCATAAGGCCTGTTTGGTCTAACATCATGTCTGTAAACTTATCCATGCGAGTGGCGGTGGTAGGACCGGCTGGGCCAACCACTTCATTGCCGACAGGATCAACTGGGCCCACGTAATAAATAAATTTACCCGTAAAGTCGACGCCTTCAGGTAAACCTTCACCAGACTCAAGTAACGTTTGAATGCGTTTATGAGCAGCATCACGGCCAGTCAGCATTTTACCGTTGAGTAGTAAGGTATCACCACTTTTCCACGTTTCAATTTCGGCTTGAGTGATGGTGTCTAAATTCACATGATGAGTATTCTCACCCGCTTCACGAGTGATCTCAGGCCAATCAGATAACGATGGTGGCACTAAATCCACAGGACCTGTGCCATCTAAATGAAAATGAACATGACGCGTTGCGGCGCAGTTAGGGATCATCACCACAGGTTTTGAAGCGGCATGGGTCGGCACAGACTTAATTTTAACATCCAGCACTGTGGTTAAACCGCCTAAACCTTGTGCACCAATACCTAAATTGTTTGCTCGTTCAAAAATGTCTAAACGCAGCTTCTCTTCAGTTGTAACCGCACCACGTTGCATTAATTCATGGATATCAATCGATTCCATTAATGACTCTTTTGCCAGTACAGCCGCTTTTTCGGCTGTGCCACCGATACCTATGCCTAACATACCTGGTGGACACCAACCCGCGCCCATTGTTGGTAAGGTTTTTTCAACCCAAGCAGCAATGTCATCAGACGGGTTAAGCATAGCCATTTTAGATTTATTCTCTGAGCCACCACCTTTAGCGGCAATCATCACTTCAACTTGGTTGCCCGCAACCATATCAATATGCACCACAGACGGAGTATTGTCTTTAGTGTTTTTACGTGCGCCAGCAGGATCTGACACAATTGATGCACGTAAAGGATTATCTGGATTAGTGTAAGCACGACGAACACCTTCATCGACCATTTCTTGAACGGTCATATCGGTTTTGTCCCACTGAACCGACATACCAATTTTAACAAAGGTAGTCACAATTCCGGTGTCTTGACATAAAGGACGTTTACCTTCAGCAGACATACGCGAGTTAATCAAGATTTGAGCAATGGCATCTTTAGCCGCAGCGCTTTGTTCACGCTCATAAGCCTTGTTCATTGCATCAACAAAGTCTTTGGGATGGTAATAGGAAATGTATTGCAAAGAATCTGCGATACTTTCAATAAAGTCCGCTTGTTTAATCACAACCGCTTGACTAGACATTGAAGATTCAGTTGTAGAGTGAGATGTGGTATTCGTCGACATATGGGGCGCTCCAGCAGCCATTGCGGCCTAACATGGTTATCGTTTTTATTAGAATCGATTTAATATTAACTATTAAGGCCAATATGATACTCTTTCCATCCTTTTTGGGCTACATCACATTTTAGATAAGGGTTATCGATGTCTGCGCGGGCAAAAAACGCACTTTTTATGCAAAAACTGGATTGGAAAATAGACACTAAGGCGCTATTTTCACTTTTTAGCCACCAGCCATGGGCGACATTACTCGACTCCGCCAATGCGCCGCACCAAGATGCCACTTTCGACATTATTGGGTTTAATCCTATCGCGACCTTAACTAGCCATGACGGAATTTGCTCATTTAACCCTAAACATCCAAAAATAATCGCGCTTAATATCGACATCAATCAGCAAGCCAGTCCATTTGAAACATTAGCGCAACTGCATGCTCGTCTTTATCCCAGTGCGCAAGGATCTCTGCATCCTTTTAGTGTCGGTGCACTTGGGGCATTGGGTTATGATTTGGGTCGAGATATTGAAAACCTGCCTAAAATAGCAGTTAAAGATATTCATCTTAATGATATGAATATTGGATTTTATGATTTCGCCCTGATATATGATTACGCAGAAGAGTCTTGGTATGCCTATCATTACGACGGCTGCGGCGCACTCGAGTATGAGTTGAATTTAATTCAGTCAAAAATAGAGCATAATCTAAAACAGACATCCAGCTTGCCTGCTTTTCAATTAACCACACCATGGGTTAACCACATTAGCGTTGAACAATATCAACATAAGTTTGCACGTGTTCAAGAGTATTTACTCAGCGGTGATTGTTACCAGATCAATTTAACCCAACGATTTGAGGCGCAATATCAAGGTAATGAATGGCAAGCTTATTGTGCATTATCCACGGCGAATCAAGGCCCTTTTTCAGCGTTTATACGCCTTGAACATCATTGTATTCTGTCTATTTCGCCAGAACGCTTTATTAAACTAAGCGACCAGCAGATTGAAACTAAACCGATAAAAGGCACGTTACCTCGCCATCAAGATCCGCTTTTGGATCAACAAGCTGCAGCAGCATTACTTGCATCCGAAAAAGATCGTGCTGAAAATGTGATGATTGTTGATCTGTTACGCAATGACATTAGCAAAGTCGCGGCGCCCGGCTCGGTTAAGGTACCGACATTATTTGCGATTGAAAGTTTCCCTGCAGTACACCATTTGGTCAGCACCATAAGTGCCACACTGGCAGAGGATAAAAATGCATTTGATTTACTCCAAGCAGCCTTTCCTGGCGGTTCAATTACTGGCGCACCAAAAATTCGCGCCATGGAAATCATTGAAGAGTTAGAGCCATCACGACGAAATGTCTATTGTGGGAGTATTGGTTATATCAGTCAAAACGGTAATATGGATACCAGTATTACCATTCGCACTTTAGTCACCGAAAATAATCGTATTTACTGTTGGGCTGGCGGTGGCATTGTCGCTGATTCAAATGCCGACGCTGAGTACCAAGAAAGTTTTGATAAAGTCAGCAAAATATTGCCTTTGTTGGCGAGTCTGAATCAGTAAAAACAGGTGTCGATAACCATTCGTTATACCAAGACTTACAACACTAGATGATAGCGATTGTTGACTTGTCAGCAATCGGATTGTTTTTAGTGCTGCCGCGTTATTGATTACCTAGCTGAAATAACGCCCTGTCATAGCCTCTACTTTAGATAAAACAGTCACACACTGCTTAAAACAACTCCTAAAAAGATAATCAGGCTTTAAAGGCCATAGCTTTCACTGCAATCAACTTACAGTTCTCTCCCGTATATTTAATTACATGATAACAATACCCTATCGTCTTTCTATCAATTTTGAGCGATCGATCAAATTAATTTGAGCATTCGTTCAAAAACTGTTTTAATACACTTCTTACTTATAAGGAGTTCACATGATTAAATTTTATTTCCATCCAGGCCCTAATCCAATGAAAATTGCGCTGTTCCTTGAAGAAACTGCTCTCGAGTTTGAGCTTGTGCCAGTGGATACCTTAAAAGGTGAGCAACATACTGCGGAGTTTAAAGCGATTAACCCCAACAGCAAAACCCCCGCTATTGAAGATAATGGCGTGCGTGTATTCGATTCAAGTGCCATTCTTTTATACCTTGCAGACAAAACAGGTCAATTAGCTGGCGAGCCTGAAAATCGTGGGGAGCTATTATCTTGGTTAATGTTTGTCGCCACTGGTTTAGGACCTTATTCTGGTCAATGTGTACATTTCACCCATCATGCACCTGAAAAAATAGCTTACGCCACAAACCGTTATCAACGTGAAACTCAACGTCATTACCAAGTCCTTGACGCACATCTTAGTAACCGTGAGTTTATCGTGGGTGATGCATTGAGCATTATCGATATTGCTGCATGGGGCTGGGTTGATAAAATCGGCTATGTATTAGGCCAAGATGCACTGGCCACTTACCCGAATGTTCAACGCTGGTTTAACAGTATCAACAATCGTCCAGCCGTTGCACGAGCCAGAGACATGGGTAAAGATATTGTATTTAAATCAGAATTTGATGAAGCCGCAAAACGTGCTTTTTTCCCACAAAATTATGCTGCTGAAACAAAATAGATTTTGATCCTGTCACCAAAAGGCTTGTTGATAACGCTCACAAGCCTTTTTTGTATCTTGTCTAGGCGACAATGCTCTTGCTTATAATGCACGCTTAACGCGATGGATTTGTATATTGACTTTAGAAGTTGTAATACTTGCTTTAGAGGTTTCATATTTAGCGGCAACTGTTTGTTTATAGACTAATGATTACGTTCAAGCATGTAGACTAAGCGTAGAAATCATGAATACAAATTGTTATTTTTATTGATTTGGTAACGAATTCACTTGTTCTCGTGGCGCGATTTTCCTACTGTTATTGAAAATGATTATCAATGAGGTGATTCATGAATACCCATCTTCAACATCAAATAAACCATTGGCTCAACAAAGACCCCGACCCAAAAACTCGTGCGCAACTGCAAGCACTCATTGATTCAAACAATGAAACTGAACTTGCCGCTCGCTTTGCAGGCCGTTTAGCCTTTGGCACTGCAGGCCTTCGAGGTGAAGTTGGTGTTGGCCCAATGGCGATGAACCGTTTAGTTATTCGCCAAACCACTGCCGGTTTGGGTGCTTACTTACTCGAGCAGATTAACAATGCTGCCGAGCGCGGTGTGGTAATTGGTTACGATGGCCGCCACGATTCTTATGATTTTGCCCACGATGCGGCGAGTGTACTAACTGCCATGGGCATTAACGTGTACTTGACTCATAAAGTTGCCGCCACGCCATTAGTCGCTTTTGGGGTAAAACATCTTAATGCTGCCGCAGGTATTGTGGTAACAGCCAGCCATAACCCACCACAATACAATGGCTATAAAGTCTATTGGGAAAATGGCGCACAGATTATTCCCCCCCACGACAGCGGAATTGCTGCCCAAATCACTCGTGCAGCCACTCAAGCTATGCCGTTTCTAGCCTTAGATGATGCCATTGCACAACAAAAGCTGAATTGGTTGCAAGACGATTTTTACCAAGCCTATCGCCAGGGAATATTTGATGCCAAAGAGCTGCAATATCGCATTGGCCAAGATAAAGTCAGTTTAGCGTATACCGCAATGCATGGTGTGGGCGCCGACATGGCTGAAACTGTGTTAAAAGATGCTGGATTTACTCAGGTGTATTCGGTAGCCGCGCAACGTGAACCTGATGGTGACTTTCCGACAGTTAACTTCCCCAACCCGGAAGAAAAAGGCGCCATGGACTTAGTGATTGCTGAGGCAAAAAAGCACAAGGCGACTCTGGCTTGTGCCAATGATCCTGATGCAGACCGCTTTGCTGTTGCTGTACGTACAGCAGATGGTGAATATAAAATGCTAACTGGCGATCAAGTCGGGGTTTTATTGGGTCATTACTTACTCAGCCACGCCCCTAAAAATCAACAACTCAACGGCACAACCATAGTGTCATCAAGCCTATTGTCTAAAATCGCCTCTGAGTTCGGTGCCCAAAGCTACACTACGCTAACAGGTTTTAAATGGCTGATGAATGTCGGTATTAGTCAGCATCAACAAGATAACCAATTTTTATTCGCGTATGAAGAAGCACTCGGTTATACCATAGGTAACTTAGTGTGGGATAAAGATGGCTTATCGGCCATTGTTGCCTTTTCGCAACTCACTGCAGAGCTTGCCGCCAATGGCCAAACCATCTGGGACAGATTAGAACAGATTTATCGCCAACACGGGTTTCATCTTAATGCCCAAGTCAGTATTGCGCTTAAGCCTGACACCCCCAATATTGGTGAGTTTTTACGTGAAAACCCACCACTTACCATTGGTGAGTTCGCTGTGGTGTCTAGCGATGATTTAAAAAGCCTGCAGCGTACTTGCGCTGATGGCAGCAAACACACCATTGATCTGCCCAGCAGTGATGTATTAATTTATGCTTTAGCAAATGGCGCACGCGTGATAGTTCGTCCCTCTGGCACTGAACCTAAAATTAAGTGCTATTACGAAATAGTCGAAACCATGACCAATACCGATACTTGGGCATCCGCACAAGATCGCGCCGAACAAGCGATGGCAGCTTTTATCTCATCCCACCAAGCAAGCTTACCTAACTAAGAGCCGCTTAACAGCAATCACATCATCTACAATAAATGCCTGTGACTGATCGCAGGCATTTATTGTTTGCGCGGTTAAATGGTCAATAAATGAACGCCGCTAAGTGTTCAACTAGACCAGAGTGTCATGACATATGACTGATTAGACTAACTAAGTCAGCAGTTAGTACTCCTATGCATCAGCGAAAATGTCCTATAATGTTACAAAGTTTACTATAACGTTATCGCAGGATTACTAATGTATAAAAGTCTCGTTTGTTTGGCCGTTATTGGCAGTATTTCAGCTCCTGTAGCCATCGCTGCAGAGGAAGGTGAAAACCTAGAGCGCATTCAGGTCATTGGCTCGCGTATCGCCCTTCGTACCGCTACAGACAGTGCAACACCTGTCGATATTATTACCTCCGAACAACTTGAAGCCACCGGGATTACTGAAACGGCCAAAGCATTACAATTTGCAGCACCAAGTTATAGCTTCCCATTTTCATCAATTACCGACGGCAGTGACGCTGTGCGTCCAGCAAGCCTTCGCGGCATGTCACCGGATCACACCTTAGTGTTGGTTAATGGTAAACGCCGTCATGGTTCGGCATTAGTGCATTTGGCCGGAACCTTAGGCAAAGGTTCGTCAAACGTTGATTTAAATGCTATTCCGATGACAGCCATTAAGCGAATTGAAATTTTACGTGACGGTGCCTCTGCACTTTATGGATCTGACGCTATCGCTGGGGTGATTAACGTTGTACTGAAAGACAGTGACCAAGGCGGCAGCATTACGACTCAAGTAGGTCAAACCTATGAAGGTGATGGTGAACAAGTTCGTTTAGGCGTAAACCAAGGCTTTAGCTTCAGTGACGAAGGTTTTGTGAACGTCTCTTTAGAGGCGCATCAGAAAAACTCCACCAACAGAGCGGGCTTTGATACTCGCCAGCAATATCCAACATTAGCCGACGGCAGTCCTGATCCCCGAGAAGCCACATTTGATCGTAAAAACCATCATGTTGGCGACAGTGACTATGACAACTACGGCTTATTTTTGAATGCTGAACAAGGGTTAGATACCAAGGGTAAGCTTTATGCCTTTGGTGGCATTAGCAAACGTAACTCAAGTTCAGGCGCTTTTTATCGTCGCGCACTTGATTCTCGCAACGTGATTGAAGTCTATCCAGACGGATTTTTACCGCAAATAAGCCCAGAAATTATCGATTACTCTTTAGTAACCGGTTATGAGTTTGAGTTAGGGAAATGGCAAGTTGACTCATCGGCTGGTTTTGGTAGCAACAGTTTTGAATATACCTTAGAAAACAGTATCAATGCCTCTCTCGGCCCTATTAGCCCAACAAGCTTTGATGCAGGAACCCTGTCAACCAGTGAACTTAATCTTAATGTCGATGCTTCAAGCTACTATGATTTTGCTAATGACTCAGACTTATTAGTCGCGATGGGCGTGACATGGCGTCAAAGTGGCTATCAAATTGATGCAGGCCAAGAAGAGTCGTATATCAAAGGCGATTACCAAGGGAAATCCGGCGGTAGCCAAGGTTTTGGTGGTTTTACCAAAGAGTCTGAAGTCGATGAAGACCGCACTAACCTCGGACTGTATATTGAACTTGAAAACCAACTCACCGAAGATTTTTATTGGGCAGCAGCAGTGCGTTATGAAGATTATTCTGACTTTGGTAGCAACACCAGCTGGAAGCTATCTGGCCGTTATGAGCTGACGGACAGTCTGGCACTTAGGTTAACCACCGACACGGGGTTCCGTGCACCCAGTGTGCAGCAACTGTATTTTACTAACGTATCGACCTTTTTTGATCCCGATCCAGTCACTGGTGAGTTTATTCCTAGAGAATCAGGCACCTTTAATCAGTTATCGCCGATTAGATCAGAGCTAGGTATTCCAGATCTTAAAGCTGAACAATCACATTCTTATAGTGCAGGTATTGTTTACACGGGTAATAATGGTTTTGCAGTCACATTAGATGCTTATGAAATTAATGTCGATGACAGAATCATTTTATCAGGCGCTATAGATAAAGAAAGTTCACCGGCGATTGCCGCTATCCTTGAGGGCACCAATGCCGACTCGGCTCGCTTCTTTATGAATGCGGTTGATACTAAAACTCAAGGTGTCGACTTAGTTATCACTCAAGGGATAGACCTTGGTGAATTTGGCGATTTAAAAGCCAACCTAGCCTACTCATACAAAGAAACTGAAATTGAGTCCATTTCGTTGCCTTCAATCCTCAATGGTTTAGAAGACGAGCTATTTGATAATATTGAAGTTGTTCGCATGACTGAAGCTAATCCTAAAAACACTGCTAACATTGGCTTTACGCATCAGTATGACGACTTCACTACCAACTTACGTTTCAGTTATTTCGGAAACTACACTGTGGGTTATTCATCAAGTGAAGTGGAATATGGCTCAAGATGGACCACAGATTTAAGTACTCGTTACCGTGCAACCGATAATCTCGCCGTCACCTTAGGGGTACAAAACCTGTTTGATACTTATCCAGAGAAACGTCCTGAGGATAATAACTTTAACGGAATTTTTATATACCCGCTCACCAATACTCCATTTGGGTTTAATGGTGGTTACTATTACTTGGATCTTCGCTATACCTATTAGTCACTAAACTAGTAACACAAGACGGTATCTTTATTGGTCATAGCACGATATCAGCAGCTGACTCATGAGTCATCAAACGGACAACATCGTTCGATGGCTCAGCACAACGCTTCGACATAAAGTGCACTATATAAAGTCGTCAGCTATTTAGCAGGTGAAGTTTAAGTGGTTATTGGAAGACAAAAAAGCCAATCAATTTGATTGGCTTTTTTATTGGCTGATTGAGCACTTACGGCTATCAATACAAAGAGTGCCAAGAGCTGCCTGCTACTCGTTTGCTAATAATTTGAGTAACCGGTTGAGTGCTACCTAGTCACATTATCCAATATGATTCGCTTGGACACTGACTGGATAGCTCAACTGCTCACATATAACTTTTCAATATATTGTTTAGCAACCTCATCCCAGGTGAATCGTTGTTTAGCGGCATTTTGTTTCACTTGCTTCCAAGTATCACTGCCAAATAACTCGAGCACTTGAGTAAAACGCTCAACCAAGGCTTCACCTTGTGCCGCCAGTGTTGCACCGTTAAATACCCAGCCACTGACATTATCTTCAATCGTATCATTGAGCCCCCCCACGCCATGAACTAAGCATGGTTGGCCTGCCCGCATCGCGAGCATTTGACTGATCCCGCAAGGCTCAAATGAACTGGGCATTAAAAACAAGCTGCCCAAGCGATAAAGTTGCTCAGATAAAGCTTCGTCATAACCATGTAAAAACACAAAGTTATCATAACGTGCTGCGGTAGCTTGTAATGCATTAGCAATATTCACATCACCACTACCAAGTAACATAAACACGCCATTAGGTTGATGTTTCTTGAGTGATTCGAGAATAGCCTCTAACACTGTTTTCGCCGAGGCATGAATTTTAGTGGCGTGAGTTGGGTTAAAAGGCTGCAACAGAATCAACACTTTTTGTTCTGTTAAACGCCCAACTGAGGTCAGTAAAAATCGTTGCTCATCATCTGACACACTGCTTTTTAAGGCGGTTAAGTGATGATAGTCGGCTAATATAGTCTGCTTAGATTGACTGATCCGTGTTAACGCAATGGAATCTAATACACTCAACTGGCTTGTTTTAGTTTGCCACTTAATGACGGCATTCTCAGCTTGAAGTAATAACGCCCAATACTCGCTCTGCTGAGTAGGCTGGGCTTGATTGGATTTATGGCTAACATCATCATAAACGCAGCCATTAATGATCCCAACCACATTACCTTGTAAAGACTTAACCACTAAATCGGCCTCTAACCCTTCGCCACCAAAAAAGCCTTTGTGATAGTCAGATGGCATTAACACTTCTTGCGCATAACTGGGCGACACTAAATGCACTTTGTCACTGAGTACAATGCCCATGCGCATCGGATTAACACAATTGCTGTAACGAGGGTCAAATATACTGGTATCGGCAATAAGGTTTAATTTACCCACATATTGCGGAAACCAATGGGCAAACGATGAATCATCGCCAATAAAAGGCCTGATCCCTTGTAAGGCCAAATTGTGAATGGTAAACACACAAGGTAATGCTCTCAGCGCAGAAAAATCATCTACGCATCCACGCAGCATGGCAACCATTGCACTGTGCCAGTCATGTAAATGCAACACCTCAAACTGTGGTAATAATTTATTCACCAAGCACGTGGCCACACTAAGAGAAAACAGTGCAAACTTGGTTGCATCTTCGGCAAACGGTCTGTCTGCCGAACCACTGCAATACACTTGGCCTTGGTGATTAAATAGAGGATGATCAAATAGATAGATTTGAGCTACCGCGTCATCCCATTGATCTTCAGCCATATTAAGGATGGCATCTTTATGTTGTGGTCTTGGCAAGCGATAAACCGCTACAGTATGGCGCTGGCCGGCAAAATCAACTTCAACATCAGCCATGTGTGCGGCATGATAATGTTGCGCTAAGAAGCCATAATTTGGCATGGCCACATCGGCTATTACGCCGCATTGTGCCAATGCTGGCGGCAAATCACGGATGACATCCGCCATGCCCCCAACTTTAGCGCCATGCAGTGCATCATTTTCTGCTGCCACCAGCAGGACTCGTTTTACACTCGCAGGAGTCATCTAGGATCCTTATTCAAAGCCAACCGCTAAACCTAACATTTTGCGGGTTACCAAGGTAATGCCTTTTTCTGACACCCTAAAACCCCTCGCCTTGTCATGTTCTTGATTATAACCAATCGACATGCCTTCAGGAATAATACAACCCCGATCTAAAATGGCATTTTTTATTTTGCAATTCTTCAGTACCACCACATCGGGTAATAATACCGAATCTTTGACTGAGGAATAAGAACACACACGCACCTCGTCAAATAGCACGCTTCGTTTCACTTTGGCACCAGAGATAATACAACCGCCGGAAACGATCGAATCAACTGCCATACCGCGGCGATTATCATCATCAAACACAAACTTAGCCGGTGGCAGCTGTTCCTGATATGTCCAAATAGGCCACTTAGCATCGTATAAATTTAATGCTGGTGTTGGCGACAATAACTCCATATTCGCTTGGAAAAATGAATCTAAGGTACCCACATCGCGCCAATAGGCTGGCTCATCAGACACTGAAGTTGTAAAAGGAAACGCGAACACATTATGTGTTTTGATAATTGCCGGAATAATATCTTTGCCAAAATCACGATCTGAGCTTTCGTTATTGGCATCTTTTCTTAATTGTTCGAACAAAAATTTAGTATTAAAAACATAGTTGCCCATTGAGGCTAAACACTTTTCTGGATCAGTTGGGGTTGGCTTAGGCTCTGCGGGCTTTTCTTCAAAACCAATGACCCGATTATCACTATCAACTTCCATCACTCCAAATGCACCTGCCGCTTCTGCAATTGGGGTTTCTAAACAACACACTGTCATATCGGCACCCGACTCAGCATGAGCTGCGAGCAAACCAGCATAATCCATACGATAAATATGATCGCCAGATAAAATCATCACATACTTAGGGATTTCATGCCGAATAATGTCAATATTTTGAAATACCGCATCGGCAGTACCTTGATACCAGTTACCAGATGTTTGCTGTGACGCAGGTAAAATCTCAACCGATTCCCCTAGTTCCTTTTTGAAATGACCCCAGCCACGAGTAACATGTCGAATTAAAGAATGTGACTTATATTGCGTCACCACTCCCACTCTTCGTATTCCTGAGTTAATACAGTTTGATAACGGAAAGTCGATAATGCGATACTTACCACCAAAATAAAGCGCAGGTTTCGCACGCCAGTCGGTTAATTCATACAACCGAGAACCTCGACCACCCGCTAATATCAACGCATAGGTATCACGAGTTAAATTACTAATATAACGAACATTACTCATAAGCAGACTCCATTTGGCTATTCAACTTAGCCACCAATAAACAAACATTAATCTACGATTTACGTTAATTACAGCGTCGCTGCACTTTCCTTGTATTACTTTTTCATCCATATTTCATCGCGGTAGCCCGCTATGGTGTTGTCGCTTGAAAAACGCCCACTGGCGGCAGTATTTCGAATACTTATTTTTTGCCAGCTATCTTGATCAAGATACGTCTTAGCGACCTGCTCTTGTGCTAAACAATAACTGTCAAAATCAGCAGCGGTCATCCACTGATCATTAGGATCAATTATTGAAGCGATAATGTCGTTAAAAATACCCGGTTCGACCAAATTAAAATGGCCACTTTTTAGCATACTCATGACCCCATTAAGGGCTGTTGAATGCTCAACAATGTGTTGCGGTTGATAATTTATCCGCGCTTGAGCGACTTGGTTAGCATCTAAACCAAATAAGAAGAAATTATCATCACCCACCTCTTCCAGCATCTCAATATTGGCGCCATCTAAAGTACCAATCGTTAAGGCTCCATTCATCATGAATTTCATGTTTCCTGTGCCCGACGCCTCTTTACCTGCTGTAGATATTTGCTCAGATAAATCGGTACCCGGACATATTTTTTCCATGGCACTGACGTTATAGTTGGGCAAAAATGCCATGCGTAAAAATGGCGTGACCAAAGGATCGGAATTGACCATATGAGCGACATTATTAGCCAGTTTAATAATTTGCTTGGCCATGGCGTAACCTGGTGCGGCTTTGCCTCCTATGAGTACACAGCGTGGCACCATATTCTGCGTATCGCCACTTAAAATACGGCGATATAAATGAATCACATGGAGGATATTCAGGAGCTGACGTTTATATTCATGAATACGCTTCACTTGCACATCAAACATCATTAGTGGGTCAAACTCAACATCGCATTGCTGCTTCACAAATGTGCTTAGCGCTTGTTTATTTTCAAACTTAATTTGCGCCCATTCTTTAACGAACTGCTTGTCACTGCTAAAAGCATTGAGTGCGGTAAGACGAGATAAATCATTGATCCATTCGTCACCTAAACGACGGCAAATAAGTGCCGATAACTTAGGATTACAATACGCAAGCCAACGCCTTGGGGTAACACCGTTGGTTTTATTATTAAATTTATCGGGCCACAATTGATAAAAGTCATTAAACAGCCCTTGTTTAAGTAGCTGAGTATGCAAACCCGCCACACCATTAACTGAAAAACTGGCGACTATGGCTAAATATGCCATCCTAATATGTTGCTCGGGGCCTTCTTCGACAATCGACATACTGGCTAACTTTTGAATATCTCCCGGCCAATGGTGAGCCACGTGTTCTAAATAACGAGCATTAATTTCGAAGATAATTTCGACAATGCGTGGCAACATGTTTTTCATCATAGGTACCGACCAGCGCTCTAACGCTTCGGGCAGTAAAGTATGATTGGTATAGGCCATAGATTGACTGGTAATCGCCCATGCTGCATCCCAACTCAAACTGTATTTATCCAGTAACAGTCGCATTAACTCAGGTACGGCAATGCTGGGGTGAGTATCATTAAGCTGTAACACGTTATGTTCACTAAACTGGCTGAAGTCTTCACCAAATTGACTAACGTAACGGGCCAGTAAATCTTGCAAACTGGCTGATGATAAAAAGTATTGCTGGCGTAGTCGTAATTCTTTGCCATTCACACTCGAATCATTTGGGTATAACACCATGGTGATTTGTTCAGCCAAATTTTTAGTGGCAACGGCTTCAGCATAATCGCCCTCGTTAAACTCGGCTAAATCAAATTCGTCATTCGCTTCTGCTTTCCATAAACGCAGCGTATTGATACGACCATTCTTAAATCCTGGGATTGGCATATCATAAGGGACAGCTAACACATTTTGCGTATCTGCCCACACATGATGTCGATGTCCATGCTTATCAACATAAGTTTCGGTATGACCAAAAAAAGGCACGCTAACAATACGGTTAGAGAGGCGAACTTCCCATGGGTTGCCATGACGTAACCAGCGATCGGGACGTTCTACTTGATAACCATCGACAATCTTTTGCGCAAACATGCCATATTGGTAACGAATCCCATAACCAGTAACCGATAAGTCTAAACTCGCACAACTGTCTAAAAAGCATGCCGCTAAGCGCCCAAGTCCACCATTACCAAGACCAGCATCTTGTTCAACTTGCTCAATATCTTCTAAGCTGGTGGCGTAATCGGTTAACACCTGTTGGGCATCAGCAGTAATGTCTAAACTCAACAATGCATTACCTAGGGCTCGGCCCATTAGAAATTCAAGTGATAAGTATGCGACCTGTTTTTGTTGATATTGATTGTCTTTAATCCGTGTTTGACGCCAGTTATCGAGCATTTGTTCTTTAACGCTTTGCGCCACGGCATTGAAAAGCTCATGTTGTTCATGTTCGTCACGACATAGCCCGTAGCGGATATGTCGGGCAAGTGATGCCGATAAACTGTCACAGGGTTCACAAGGATCATGATGAGCACTAACCACCTTGTCAGCTTGCGAGGCCGCCACGACATTTTCTTTACTCGTCGCCTTAGTGCTAGCTTTACTGCGACTGGCACGCACAGTGGTTTTTTTTACACTGGCGTTATCTTTTGCTGTGGTCATCAATGACTCCTAGTAAATTCGGTATGAAATAGCATTAAACTACGACTGATTACATTCACTTGCTTATTAGCATCGACTTCGGGTTCACTTTCTTGGGTATGCAGTAAGCAATGCCAATGGCGAAAATGGGCTAATTGCGGCAGAGTAAATTGGTGGGGTAACTCATCGACATTAATCATCAATAATAACGCTTCGGTACTTTCCGCCACCGCACCAATGTCGGCATCCGCTAGATTACCGGTTAAAATCACGCTTAAGGTACGGGTATGATGTTCACACCAATTTGATTTATTCATCACCTCACCTTGGCGGTTAAACCAAGCTAAACCGTTATCAAATAAGGCTTCTGGTTTATGAATAAAAGCTTGGTGACACAGCATAGGAAAGCGTTTGCGCAAGCTGATCAACTGCGCAGTAAAATTCACTAACGACCAATCTATTTGCTCCCAGTCAAACCAGCCGATAGGATTATCTTGGCAATAGGCGTTATTATTGCCTTGTTGTGTTTGACTTGATTCATCACCCGCCAACAACATGGGCACGCCCTGAGACAACAATAAACAGGTTAATAAATTGCGTTTTTGTCGCGATCGAATGGCATTAATTGCTTCATCGGCAGATTCGCCTTCAATACCATAGTTGTAACTGCAGTTTTCTTGATGACCATCACGGTTATCCTCACCGTTAGCCAAGTTATGGCGATCGTTGTAGCTCACCAAATCATGTAGGCTAAAGCCATCATGACTGGTGATAAAATTAATACTCGCCGCAGGGCCTCGGCCGTTATGTTCAAAGAAATCACTCGAGCCATGAAATCGCTTGGCAAATTCAGGTAATAAACCACTATCCCCACGCCAAAAACGGCGCATTGCATCACGGTAGCGATCATTCCATTCACTGAATGCTACGGGATAATTACCGAGCTGATAACCACCGGGGCCGATATCCCAAGGCTCGGCAATGAGCTTAACCTTGCACAATACTGGGTCTTGGGTAATAGCATCAAAGAATCCACTTCCGGGATCAAAACCATAAGCCTCACGGCCAAGACAACTGGCGAGATCAAATCGAAACCCATCGACGCCCATAATTTCGACCCAATAACGCAAAGAGTCCATGACTAACATTAATACTTGCGGATGATTGAGATTAAAGGTGTTACCACAACCAGTATCGTTAATATTAAAGCGCTTATCATTAGGCAATAAACGGTAATAACTGGCATTATCGATACCGCGAAAACTGTACGTCGGCCCTAAATGGTTTCCTTCGGCGGTATGGTTAAATACCACATCGAGGATCACTTCAATCCCTGCTGCGTGAAGTGTTGAGACCATTTGCCTAAACTCAGCAATATCCCCCTCATCAGATAAATAAGCAGAATGCGGCGCCATAAAGGCAATACTGTTATAGCCCCAATAGTTATTGAGGCCTTTTTCAATCAAAAAAGGCTCATCGAAAAAGCCATGCACGGGCAATAACTCTACGCTAGTAATACCAACATTTTGTAAGTAATCGACTATCGGCTTGCTCGCTAGGCCCGCAAAGGTGCCTTTTTTTGTTGCATCGACCTGTGGATGTTGTTGAGTAAACCCCTTTACATGGGTCTCATAGATAATGCTTCGAGCCAGACTAATATTGAGTGGTACGATTGGAATGTCTTTAACAAACTCATAATCGATCACTTGCGCTTTGGGTAAATAAGGCGCGCTGTCTTGAGTATCAAATGACAAATCTTCATCAAGGGCATTAATGTCATAACCATAGACTGCCGGATGGTATTTTAGCTCTCCCACCAGCTTTTTTGCATATGGGTCGAGGAGCAATTTATGGTGATTAAAACGATGGCCAAGCTGCGGTTGATAGGGCCCAAAAACGCGGTAACCATACAAAAGCCCAGCTTGAGCATTGGCTAGATGACAGTGCCAAATTTGCCGTGTTTTCTCAGTCATAATGTACTGAGCAACCTCAATTTCCCCCGTGGCATCAAAGATACACAACACCACTTTGGTGGCATGTGCTGAAAATAACGAAAAATTCACTCCGCTATTATCAACCGTCGCCCCCAGTGGATAAGGATAACCGCTGCTTATACCCATAACATGCCCTTTTGAAATCAAACCCTGCTGTTTTAACATGTTGCACTATTATGGCAACTCATGCGGTTCCGGTGCCCAAATACTGCATGCCAGTGGTGGCACTGTAATCACTAAACTGTAAGGCATGCCTTGCCATTCTGTTGCTTGTATTTCATACGTTGCATCATTGACAACATGACTGCCGCCATAATGACGGTGGTCACTGTTAAGTATTTCGTTATAGGACTGGTCGGTTGGCACCCCAATTCTAAAGTGGTGAAAAACCTGTGGCGACATGTTGACCACAATCACCACAGGTTGTTGTTTATCAATACCAAAACGACAAAATACTAAAATGTTATCGTCGGCATTATTGCAGTCGAGCCATTGAAAACCATCACTGTTGTGATCGCGTTGATATAACGCAGGATATTGCTGATAACACTGATTGAGATCGCGTACCCAATCTTGCACGCCTTGATGCGGCGTATAGTTTAATAAATGCCAGTCAAGGCTCTGGTTATGGTTCCACTCATTGCGCTGGGCAAACTCATTGCCCATAAACAATAACTTTTTGCCCGGATGTGCCCACATGAAACCGTAATAAGCGCGTAACGTAGCAAATTTCTGCCAATCGTCGCCGGGGATTTTATGTAATAACGACCCCTTGCCGTGGACAACTTCATCATGACTAAGCGACAAAATAAATTGTTCGGTAAAGGCATACACTAAGCTAAATGTCAGCTCACCATGGTGATAACGTCTGAACAAAGGATCGCTGCTGATGTAACGCAGTGTGTCGTTCATCCAGCCCATGTTCCATTTAAAACCAAAACCTAAGCCGTTATTACTGGTCGCTTGAGTCACGCCTGGCCACGCAGTTGATTCCTCAGCGATCATATTAATGCCAGGAAAACATTGGTACATGCGCGCATTAAGCTCTTGTAGAAAGCTGATAGCTTGAAGGTTTTCTCGGCCACCCAGTTCATTGGGGATCCATTGGTCGGCTGTGCGGCTGTAATCGAGATATAACATCGACGACACAGCATCAAGGCGTAAACCATCAAAATGGAATTCGTTTAGCCAGTAATAGGCATTGCTGTATAAGAAACTGCGGACTTCCGCGCGACCATAATTATAAATTAGCGTATCCCAATCAGGGTGCTCACCTCGGCGCGGATCTTCATGTTCATATAAGCAGCTACCATCAAATCTCACCAGCCCGTGTGGATCTCGAGGAAAGTGTGCGGGTACCCAATCAAGCAATACTGCAATACCTTGCAAATGACATTCATCGATAAAGGCTTTAAGACCATTAGCGTCGCCAAAGCGATAGGTAGGCGCAAATAACCCGACAGGTTGATAACCCCAAGAACCGTCAAATGGATACTCACTGATCGGCATCAATTGCAAATGTGTAAAGCCCATTTCTTTGACATACGGCACCAGTTCGGCAATGAGCTGTGAATAATCGGTGTAATCTTGACCGTCATCACCACTACGACGCCATGAGGCTAATTGCACTTCATAAATAGACATAGGTTGAGCATGAGGCTCACGGCTAGCTCGTTCAGTTAACCATTCGCCATCTTGCCAGTCATAGTGATCAAGATTAGGGATTTTTGACGCATTGTGCGGCGACGGTTGCATGGCAACGGCATAGGGATCAGATTTAATAATCTCATTGCCATGAACATCGCAAATAGCGAACTTATAGTGTTGATCAGGTTCAACATCTGCAATAAAAATATCCCACAACCCACTCGCAGGATGGTGGCGCAACACATGGCGTTTTTTGTCCCATAAGTTAAAATCGCCCACCACAGCCACTTGCTTGGCATTTGGCGCCCACACACAAAAATGCACACCTTTAACATCATGATGCTCGCGCCAGTTAGCCCCTTGAAAATGATAAGTTTGTAACTGACTACCTTCACCGAATAAATACACATCATCAGGATTGAGTAAACTATCAAACTGATAAGGATCATTGATGAGCTGTTCACACAGTGGGTATTGCACTCGCAATAAGTAAGCAAAAGGTTTCACTCTGCGGCCCATTTTACCGGCAAACAAACCTTGTTGATTAACCTGTTCAAGACTGGCCACTTTACGGAGATCTTTTGCGTTTAACACATCGATACTCAGTGCACCGGGAAGTAAGCAACGAACAATTAATCCTTTATTATCACTACTACTGTGCATACCAAGTAATGAAAACACGTCAGTGTACTCACCATTTAATAAGGCTATTTCACTATCTTGCTGAAAATACGGGGTCGCTACAGTCATAATCAGTGATCCATTAATGGCCGAGTGTATCGGATGAGGGAATGTTTACAGCACTAACGCTGCTTCGGGCGTTGCTGCGAGGTTGTCGTGCACAAGCTATCGCTTCAAGACGTTGTTGTACTTTAGGACTTTGGGACATTTGCTTAATAGACAAAGGTAACCTGCGCTGCCAGTTAGGGAACTCTTTCCAAGTACCAGGAATATTAACCCCATGCTTATCAGCGACTAAGTCACTTAATTGCACACTAAACAATTGTGCATTGCCTTTGGCGGCAACACTTATCCAAGCCAGTAACACACTGTCAAACTCTAATTCATCCACTGAAGATGTGGGCAGTGGTAACTCAAACCCATGTTCGCGGATAAGTAAATCGACTAATTGTATTTTTTCTTGCTGACGCTGCGCTAAAAGCTGCTGTAATTTATCATCGGTTTCGATCAAATTAAGCTGACGTCGTAGACGTAAATCGTCGCCAGACCACCAGGCAAATAATGTAGGAACATCATGATTAGCTAGCATCATCAAGCTCTGGCGCTTGTGTTCTTGTGGAGACTTGAAGCCGTGATAATCTTTACAGAAATAGAATAATTCGTTCGAAAAAATACCCGCGTCACGCAAACAAGCCACTATTTCTGGCGGAACTATGCCTAAGTCCTCACCAATAACGACACAACGCGCTCGTTGGCTTTCTAAACACACAATAGCTAATAAGGTTTCAAGCGGGTAATAGACATAGCTGCCATTGCCTAAATCGTCCTGTAACGGCCACCACCATAGACGCAGCAACCCCATGACATGGTCGATCCTCAAGGCTCCGCAACTTTGCATATTACTGCGAACCAGTTGGATAAAGTGGCTAAAGTCATGTTGTTTTAGTTTGACAGGATCAAATGGAGTTAAGCCCCAATTTTGGCCTTGCTCGGCAAACGGATCTGGCGGCGCGCCGATACTGGCGTTATCGCAAAAAAAATCAACATTTGCACTCACCTCCGCCCCATGGCTAATGGCACCAACAGCTAAATCACGGATCAGTCCAATACTCATGCCGCACTGCTTCGCATTAAGCTGACAAGCTTGTAATTGCTCATTGGCAATGAACTGTAAATATAAATAAAACCCAGCATCATGAGTGAAATTTTTAGATGCCAATTTCAATTCCATGGCGACAAATTGCATTAATGCAACGTTATCTTGTTCTATGAATGCCAAATACTCTTTAAATCTGGGGGTTTCATACTTAACATGGTCCAAGCAAAATATTTGATACAGTTTTTCAAATGCTGCATATTTTAACTGCTGAACTTCATCATAGTTAATCAAATGAGCTTGATTGAGGATCTGTCTTTTTTGTTGCCATTTTTGTGATAATAACTCCCCATCAAGGGCGTTATATTCACCAACGGCTTCAATTTGTATGTATAAGGGATTTAAACGACGACGATCCGTTGGGCTATATGGGCTGGGATTATCTGGCTGGCTGATGTCTAAAGCATGAAGTGGATTAAGCAGAATAAAATCAGCACCAGCATGAGCCGCGTAATCAATCAGTTCGGCTAAATTGCCAAAATCGCCTATGCCCCATTGCGCATCATTACGTAATGCATAAAGCTGCGCATTCAGTCCCCAAAACTGTTTATCTGTTTGTGCTAAACGACCTTGATAGGCCATAGATGGAGAGACCATTAATTGCCCACGCAACACATCAGGATGAACTGGATCATTGATAAAGGATAAACTCAATGAGTAGTATCCTAACTGCAGACTAGAGTGAACAAAAAATAAGCGATACTGACAATAACGCTGACCGTTAATATGGTATTCACCGACAACAATACAGTCATTGACCTGTGCAGAGATCGAGATAGAGTGTGCATTTTCACCGTGGATCTTGATGCTAAAAGCACCTGAATCACGCTCTGGTAAGTAAATATCAACATGAGGCTTATCAATTAAACACCATTGAAAGTTATGCAGTGGCTTTAACCAAGGTTGGATATCGAGCTGGCTGATCTTAGCTGCAACCTGTGACTCTGATAATGGTTGATGATAAGACTCATTGAGATGACATAACGCTTCGCTATGACGGCTAAAAGCATGTTGATGACCTGAAGATGGTAACAACATTGTGGTTAAAATACCCTGCCTGTCCTTAGCGGGTATATGAACAAGATTACCGAAACAATCGATAAACTCTGCCCCTACGCCTTGCAAATACAGTAACTTTTCTAGCTCCATATTTGTCCTCCTCGCGTGAATTAACTACTGAAAATACAGCAGTTACCATGCCAGTTAATCATAACAAATTGACTACAGATTAATGGCAGTAAAATGACAAAACATATTACTTATAAATCAGATGGTTAATTAAATTCAATTTAACAAATATTGTTACTTGTGACGCTCATCTGCGATTAGTTATCGCACAGAAATAGTGCAGAAGATACAAAAAAAGTGCATAACATCATAAAGTTTGCTTTGCTATTGCCATAAAATAGCGCAGCTAAATAGAAGAGACTTACAGATGAATTAATGATCATCAGTAGACCACTGATTAGCTACCAATAGCATTTGCCTGCTATTGATGAAAGATTAATAAAATAGGAACGAAATATTGATTTACTATAGACGGGTTATTGAATGGTATTAAATTTATAACAGGTGTTGTTTTTCTATAAGATATCTAAGCGCACTCATATCGATCATTGTGGTAAAATGCCACCATTAAATGGCTCCGTTATGCTGGTTAAGCTTTGGTAGATACCATCGAAGATTGTGACTATTTACGACTAAAACAGCCAGATATAATGAATAGGATCCAGACGTTACCAATGAATAAACACGAATTCACTTTACGCTATAACTTACATCGGCTGCGCTCAACCATCACCTCTGCGCCCAAATCATATCTTGGTCGTCAAGCCGCGGTGTTAATTGCAGTAATGGAAGTCGATCAGCAACTGCATATTATGTTAACTCGGCGTCCTATGCATTTACGTCACCATCCTGGTCAAATAAGCTTTCCTGGCGGTAAAGTTGAGCCAAATGATAGGGATATTATTCATACGGCACTGCGCGAAGCGCACGAAGAAATAGGATTACAGCCTGAAAATGTCGATATTCTAGGGATTTTTCCTGCGCACAAAACCTTTACTGGTTTTGAAATTACCCCTGTGGTAGCGATGGTAAAGCAGCCTTTTGAATTGGTGCTAGATCCTGGTGAAGTTGAAGATTGCTTTTTGGTACCACTCAATTTTTTTATTGAGCGCAGCAACCGCCATAACATGTTTCATTATCGTCATGGGGCAAGGTATCAAGTTCACTTTATGCCTTTTGAAGACAAGTTTATTTGGGGGGTTACCGCCGCCATTATCGACTTATTGTGTCGTCATATCGATGTCAATTAAGCCTATAACATTGGCGATTTAAATAACAATCCAATTCAACACCCAAACGGTAACCACTTTTATTGGCTTCTGCATGAGCATTAATCGACACATCTACACCACGTAACGAATGTACAAACCCGCAGACACTGACACCAAAAACAACAACGGAATATTAACCCAAAACCCTATGCGCGTAGTGGCCTTAGCATAAAAATTTACCAGCAGGTTGAGAAAACTAACACCGGCACACCACCAAATTAGGTATTCTAATTTAATGGTTAACTGTGGATCCCAGTTTAAGCGGACCGTGGCGCCCTTACTCAAAAAGTACCCTACGGCTCTATCGGGTCTGGCTTCGCCAAAGATAATCAATGCATAAATGGCTAAGCTCCAGCCTAATAATGACAAAATAGTCAACACCACTTGTATAATACCTAAACGAGACATGGCCTTTTCCTTGGTTAACGAGAGAATACGAGGCTAATTCGCCAAATATTTAATCGACTTACTCAAAAGTATCACAATAATCTTTATAGAATAGCGTTTTCAGCTTGAGAAAAGCCACCAGCAAGGTAAGATAAACCCAAATTTTATATTTATATTCTATACGTTGGAGAATAAAGCAACAATGAGCATTGCATCTGTCGCTTCTGTATTTAAAGCTGAACACGCCGTTGGTTCACATGTCACTATACGTGGCTGGGTAAGAACTCGTCGTGATTCAAAAGCGGGTATCTCTTTCTTGGCCGTTTATGACGGTTCATGTTTCGACCCTATTCAAGGTGTCGTGCCAAATAGCCTAGCCAATTACAATGACGATGTATTGAAATTGACTGCAGGCTGCTCTGTTGTGATGACAGGTGAAGTGGTAGCCTCTCCAGGTGCCGGCCAAGCATTTGAATTACAAGTATCTGAAATCGTAGTGACTGGATTTGTTGATGATCCAGATACTTATCCAATGTCGGCTAAACGTCATTCTATTGAGCATCTTCGTGAACTCGCCCATTTACGCCCACGTACCAATATTATTGGTGCTGTAGCTCGAGTTCGTAACTGTTTATCGCAAGCAATCCATCGTTTCTATCACCAAGAAGGTTTTATCTGGGTATCTACCCCACTTATTACCGCTTCTGATTGTGAAGGCGCAGGTGAAATGTTCCGCGTGTCGACATTAGACATGGAAAATCTTCCACGTACTGACGCAGGTAAAGTTGATTACGATAAAGATTTTTTCGGTAAAGAAGCATTCTTAACCGTATCGGGTCAGTTGAACGCAGAAACCTATGCTTGTGCATTATCCAAAGTGTATACCTTTGGCCCGACTTTCCGTGCTGAAAACTCCAACACAACTCGCCATCTTGCAGAATTCTGGATGGTTGAGCCTGAAGTGGCGTTTGCTACATTAGACGATGCGGCTGAGTTAGCGGAAAAAATGCTTAAGTTCGCTTTCAGTGCGGTACTTGAAGAGCGTATGGATGACTTAACCTTCTTTAATGAGCGTATTGATAAAACCGTTATTGAACGTTTACAAGCCTTTGTGAGCAGTGATTTCGCCCAAGTGGATTACACTGATGCGGTTGAAATCCTTAAAAACTGCGGTAAGAAGTTTGAATTCGCAGTCGAATGGGGTATCGATCTACAGTCTGAGCACGAACGCTACTTAGCTGAAGAACACTTTAAAGCACCTGTGGTAGTAAAAAACTACCCGAAAGACATTAAAGCTTTCTACATGCGCTTAAATGATGACGGCAAGACAGTTGCCGCTATGGACGTGTTAGCACCAGGCATTGGTGAGATCATCGGTGGTGCGCAACGTGAAGAGCGTTTAGACGTGCTTGATAAGCGTTTAGCTGAAATGGATTTAAGCCAAGAAGATTACTGGTGGTATCGCGACTTACGTCGCTATGGCACAGTACCTCATGCAGGCTTTGGTCTAGGTTTTGAACGTTTGGTATCGTACGTTACTGGCGTTAACAACATTCGTGATGTTATCCCGTTCCCACGTGCCCCACGCTCAGCCAGTTTCTAATTAGCTCAATAATATGCAACAACAAAAACGCGCCAATTGGCGCGTTTTTTTATGAGCAGTTTTAGAATAATTTGCCGATGCAGTTGTTTGTGATCACATGAGACTCTTCCCCGTCTGGCAGCAGACAGGGATTATATTTTGAACTTGTTAGCTATTAACAATGATCAGGTCTCGTAAATGTTTAACGTCGTCACGCACAGCAGCGGCTTGCTCAAACTCTAAATTTTTAGCATGTTCGTGCATTTGTTTTTCAAGTTTATCAATTTGATGACTCAAATCAGCAATACTGGTGTATTTAGCGCGCTCTTCTGCGACTTCAGCAAATTTAGAGTGATTTTTACGTGTACCTTTACTGAAGTTGCTATCACCAACATCCATCACATCTGTAATACTTTTCACCACACCTCGCGGCACAATCCCATTGGCCACATTGTGTAGATGTTGTTTTTCGCGTCGACGTTCCGTTTCCCCCATGGCTTTAGCCATTGAGTTGGTTATGCGATCTGCATATAAAATAACTTTGCCGTTAACATTACGGGCCGCACGACCAATGGTTTGGATAAGTGAGCGTTCGGAACGTAAAAAACCCTCTTTATCGGCATCTAAAATACAGACTAATGATACTTCTGGTAAATCTAAGCCCTCACGTAATAAGTTAATCCCAATCAGTACGTCAAAACGCCCTAAACGTAAATCTCGGATAATCTCAACCCGCTCAACGGTATCAATGTCAGAATGCAGATAGCGCACTTTTATGCCATGTTCATCAAGGTATTCACTCAGATCTTCTGACATCCGTTTGGTCAATGTGGTAACCAGCACCCTTTCATTCACCGCCACACGTTTGTGGATCTCAGACAATAAATCGTCAACTTGGATACCCACAGGACGCACTTCTAAAACAGGGTCGAGCAATCCCGTAGGCCTTACCACCTGCTCTGCTATCTCTCCGGTACTTTTTTCAAGTTCATATAAACTAGGTGTCGCCGAAACAAAAATAGTTTGCGGCATTAATCGCTCAAACTCTTCGAACATCAATGGCCGATTATCCAATGCAGATGGTAATCGAAAGCCATACTCTACTAAGTTCATTTTTCGGCTTCGGTCACCTTTGTACATAGCGCCAATTTGCGGCACTGTGACATGTGATTCATCAATGATCAGTAAACCATCTGCAGGAAGGTAATCAAGTAATGTTGGTGGACCATCTCCAGATGATCGACCGGATAAATATCGCGAGTAATTTTCAATTCCAGAGCAGTAACCCAGCTCGACCATCATTTCAATGTCATATTGAACCCGTTCAGTGATCCGCTGAGCTTCAATCAATTTATTGTTATCAAGTAAATACTGACGGCGTTCTCGTAGCTCTTCCTTTATCTCTTCCGTGGCGGCAAGAATTTTTTCTCGCGGGGTAACATAGTGGGTTTTAGGATAAATAGTGGTGCGTGCGATGCGCTTGTTAATCTGTCCAGTCAAAGGATCAAATTCGCTTAAACGTTCTATTTCATCGTCAAATAATTCAATTCGAATCGCTTCACGTTCAGATTCTGCCGGAAAAATATCAATCACTTCACCACGAACTCGATATGTGCCGCGTTGTAATTCAATATCATTGCGTTTGTATTGCAATTCACTGAGTCGGATAAGGATGTCCCGTTGCCCCATAAAATCACCTTGGCGCAAATGTAATAGCATCTTCATATAAGAGTCGGGATCACCTAAACCGTATATAGCTGATACCGAGGCGATGAGCACCACATCTTTACGCTCTAAAAGCGCTTTAGTGGCCGATAGACGCATTTGCTCTATGTGAGCATTCACAGATGCATCTTTTTCTATAAAGGTGTTAGACGCAGGAACATAGGCTTCAGGTTGATAGTAATCGTAGTAGGATACAAAATATTCAACCGCATTATGTGGAAAAAACTCTTTCATCTCACCATAGAGCTGGGCAGCAAGGGTTTTGTTAGGCGCCATGATGATAGTTGGCCGCCCCATTTGCTTAATGACATTGGCGATTGTGTATGTTTTACCTGATCCAGTAACGCCGAGTAGCGTTTGGCTAGCCACACCGGATTCTAAACCATCAACTAATTTTTTTATCGCTGTAGGTTGATCGCCGGCGGGTTCAAATTTAGATTCTAGGGAAAAAACGGACTCTGACACAACACGGCTTCCTATTTTAATTAACTGTTTATGATATACCCAAAAACAAGCAAATGGCGATATAAAATATCATTGCACAGCTTCTCTTATCATTTAAAGCTATGCCCAAATGAATCCTAAAAGCGCATTATAGCCATTAATTGGGGCATGTTTTATTCAGATCAATATCAGCGACTAAGCACTGTAATGTGACAAAATAAAGATCCTAAAGTGAAAGTTATAAACAAATGGATAAGGTCATGATTAAATCACTGTAATACGCCGAAAAACTAACTTAAATCATAATTTAATACACAATCTACTGTCCAAAGAGATTACAATTTTGCAACTGAGAGAACAGTGACAAAAGAAAGTTATTGATTTTTGTATCTAGTTGATTAAATACAACTTAACTTATCGCTAAATAATTGTACCAATTTAAGTCCGACTCAAGCGCAATAAGGGGTTGCCGCTCATTTACATAAGAAGTCCACAAGTTTATCCACAGATTTAGTGGATAAGTCAATAAAGTTCAATACTGCTGCGGGGTAGCGACCAAGTGAGTTTCATAAAAGCGTAAGAAATTTGTGATGAAATTTAATTACATTTGCATATTAATACGAAAGATAGCGACAATAGTTCACCTATTGGGTCAAGAATAGCTAAATTCGATAATCTACAATTACTTTAGCAATCGATTGAATATCGATCAAGCTTGCGATCCCATCTCTGAGTCATCTACTTTCGATACCCATTTCATTAATGTTAATGTTCATTCTCTTAAATACATTAGTTAAACTGAGCTAGCTCTTAGCCGAAATATCAGCACTTGAATAATCACTTTAATATGATGAGGCATCAAGATGGAAATCATCAGATGGAGTTGAGCGTCATGAGTGAGCGGTGCTACAGTAAAAGTGACCACAAACGTGATCTCAAGAGATTAGCTAAGTAGTCTAATGTATCAACGAACAATTTATTGCTCGATATATGCTTATTGAGAGACTTTGTCGCTAAAACTTGTGCCACATTCTTTTACAAAGAGACAAATCAAGTCAGTCGAACAAATTTCAACCACAAACTACCTACTCCCCAAAGAAATTGACATAAACAGCATCGTTAGTGTTCGACAATCCATTTTATGAGTAAGTGATTAATTTTGTTTTCATTGTCAAAATATCACCACAAACGAGCAAAAGTCGTTCACGATGTGTGTTTGGTAACCAATTAGTCACATAAATGCGTTTTTTTTTATAACTCGAGTTGACTCAGTTACCAGAGCGTTTTACTATGCGCTCCGTTCTCAGCAATACATTGCTAAAAACGCTTCCCCAGTAGTTCAGTTGGTAGAACGGCGGACTGTTAATCCGTATGTCACTGGTTCGAGTCCAGTCTGGGGAGCCATTTAGTAAAAGTAAGTTGAGATGTAAATATAATTCCCCAATAGTTCAGTTGGTAGAACGGCGGACTGTTAATCCGTATGTCACTGGTTCGAGTCCAGTTTGGGGAGCCAATATTTACTGTTATCGAAACGATTCCCCAATAGTTCAGTTGGTAGAACGGCGGACTGTTAATCCGTATGTCACTGGTTCAAGTCCAGTTTGGGGAGCCATCGAGATAACATATTTGAAATAATACGCTTCCCCAATAGTTCAGTTGGTAGAACGGCGGACTGTTAATCCGTATGTCACTGGTTCAAGTCCAGTTTGGGGAGCCATTTCAAAGTCTAAAATAAGTAATAATAATTCCCCAGTAGTTCAGTTGGTAGAACGGCGGACTGTTAATCCGTATGTCACTGGTTCGAGTCCAGTCTGGGGAGCCATTATTATTAACTTCATCGCACAGCTAAAACTCCCATCCTACGAACCTCCCATGTAATTCAATATCTTATTAGTCATTGATGATCCTTTATCATTGGTCATTTATGTTAAAATTTTTGTGATTAAAATCGTTAAATTTTCTATCGGAAATATAACCTTAGATTAATCATTATTTAATCTCATTTCTGCTATGATATTATTGGTTATTATACAAACTATATAGCGCATTTTACTTTTGGTTAAAAAACGACATTCGAACCACTGCAGCACAAGGTTTGTGCCAGAACGAGCAAGTTTAACCAAACATACTCAAGGAATAGATGTTTTATGGGCTTATCGAAATCCTTTCAGCTTGTTCTTTTTATCGTTTTCGGTTTATTAATTTTCCGAATTTTTACGGTGGAAAATAATGAAGTTCAACAACAAGGTGAAATTGCACGGGTTAATTATCAGCAATACGTGCAAACTATTGATCAGTGGCAAGGGAGTGGCGAAGCACTATACCAGCTTATGTCTGAAAAATTTTCGTTTCAGTTTTTTCAGTATATTGATAAAACTGATAATAATAACAATTTTACTCATGGCAGCTTACTTCGCCCAGCGGGAGATTTCGCCAGTGAAATCTTCAATATTGAATTAGGTCATGTACAAAATTTTCCTGACGGTCGCTTACAAGTTAGATTAGATACCGCGAGCGTATTATCAGCCAGTTTTGATGATTTACAACAGACAGCAACCTTATTGATTATCGCTTATGTGTCATTGATGTTGTTATTTGCATTGCTGATGCAACTACACCGCCGAAGAATCAACTATGCTGCCGAATACATCTCTCATATTCCTGATTTATCCTTCCTCGCCATTGAGAAATCGCGCTTTCCAGGTGTTTTAAGACCACTCGGTAATACACTGGAAATTTGTCGCAGCCAATTAAAGCTCAACTTAGATCGTGTCAGAAAAGAGAATGAACAGTTAACTAAAGCCGCATATCAAGATCCCGTCAGTGGATTTTCAACTCGACAACGTTTTACACAACATATTGAAGCAATTAATAAAACGGATAAGCAACAGTATGGTGTACTCATAGTCGTTAAGGCTGCTGAACTGGCAAGCATCAATCAGTTGCATGGACGTGCGGCTGGAGATGATTATTTAGCAAAATTGGCAACCTGTATTCGAAAATCGCTAGCTAATCTTGGAATGAGTGAGTGCTTTAGAATCTCAAGTGGTGATTTTGCTATTTTTATTGACAGCATTTCACTTAAAGAAGGCGAACGATTTTTAGAACACCTTAAACGCCACTTAGATGAATATGCTCAAACAACTAAAAGTGATTCCATTGCACATGCTGGTATGGTGCCCTATCAGCAAGGTAACGAGCCATTGGCATTGATGGCATTAGCCGATACGGCCGTCAGCGTGGCGCAAACAATGGGACCAAATCGTTACTATCAATTAGAGAAACTATCGGGTAGTGAGCAAATAAGCACGGAACATTGGAAAATCACTATAGATGACTTAATTAATCGAAGAAGTATTAAGTTTTATCAACAACCTATCCAACCTTGTAATAATGCGACTGAAGTTTACCGTGAATTATTAGCACGCTTTTATAATGTCGAAGGTAAACATTTACCCACGACCACTGTTATTGCAATGGCTGAACGATATGGGATGAGTGTTGAATTAGATAAAATGATCGTGACACAAACCATTAAGGTGTTGAGTGAGAACCCAAGCATTTCAGGCCACATGGGAGTTAATATCAGTGCTTCTTCAGCACATCAAGACGGTTTTACCATGTGGCTTAAAGACATATTAACTAAAAATCGAGGCACAGCGGCTCGATTGGTGTTTGAACTGAATGAATCAGGCATGCAAACCAATTTAGAATCTAGCCATAATTTTGTAAACGAGATACACAAAGCTGGAGCAAAAGTGGCTATCGAGCGCTTTGGTTTAGGCTTTACATCATTTAAATTTTTCCGAGAGGTTCGTCCTGATTTTATCAAGTTAGACAGTAGTTACAGTGACAATATCGAACAGGACAATAATAATAAGTTCTTTGTCCGGATGATTGTCGATATCGCTAAACGCATCAGTATCCGCGTTATCGCTACTGGGGTTGAAAAACAAGACGAAAAGCTGACGTTAGAAAAACTGTTAGTAGATGGTATGCAAGGTTATTATATTGCTAAACCTGAGTTATTGTTAAATAAACAGTAAAAACAACGTTAATATACGGTAAATATATCGCTTTTATTCTAAGGTTAAACATTTTATGTTTAACCTTATTTTTTATCCGTTGTTTATCGGCGCCAAACCTAAGATAATACTCGTATCTATTGGTCAAAAAAATTGTAGCAATGACAGAGTATCTTCTCCTGTTGATCGGCACAGTGCTGGTAAATAACTTCGTTCTGGTAAAATTCTTAGGTCTATGCCCTTTTATGGGGGTGTCGAGCAAATTAGCGTCGGCGGTCGGCATGTCAATGGCCACCACGTTTGTGTTGACCCTCGCTTCTATTCTGAGTTATTTAACCAACGAATTTTTACTGCAACCTTTTGACTTAAGCTATTTACGCACCATGAGCTTTATTTTAGTGATTGCTGTTGTCGTACAGTTCACTGAAATGGTGGTGCAAAAAACCAGCGCGTCTCTACATCGTGCTTTGGGAATTTATCTACCGCTTATTACCACCAATTGCGCGGTATTAGGCGTGGCATTGCTTAACGTTAATGAAGACCATAACTTTATTGAATCGGCTATTTATGGTTTTGGTGCTGCTGTTGGTTTTTCTCTAGTGTTAATTTTATTTTCAGCCATGCGTGAGCGCTTGGCTGCAGCAGACGTGCCCTTACCTTTTCAAGGTGGTGCGATTGCGATGATCACTGCAGGTTTAATGTCATTAGCCTTTATGGGGTTTGCGGGGCTGGTTAACTAATGTTGTCGAGTATATTCATTGCTGTAGCGATATTGACCGTTTTAGCGTTAGCATTTGGAGTCATTTTAGGCTTTGCATCGAAAAAATTTAAAGTCGAAGGCAATCCTATTGTTGATCAAGTTGACACCCTGCTGCCACAGACTCAGTGTGGACAATGTGGTTATCCGGGTTGCCGGCCCTACGCCGAAGCCATTGCCAATGGTGATAAAATCAATAAATGCCCTCCTGGTGGTACTGCTACCATGGAAAAGATTGCCGAACTCATGGGCGTAGAACCGGAACCATTAGGGGAAGCAGCCCAAGCCAATGTGAAAAAAGTGGCTTTTATCCGCGAAGATGAATGTATTGGCTGTACTAAATGTATTCAAGCATGCCCAGTCGACGCTATTTTAGGGGCTGGAAAATTAATGCATACCGTGATTGCCAAAGATTGTACTGGCTGCGATTTATGCGTTGAACCTTGTCCCGTCGATTGTATTGACATGATCCCCGTTGAAACCACTATACAAAATTGGGATTGGAAATTACGCGCAATTCCAATAAGCGTAATCGATCAACAGCAAGAGGATAAACGGTGTTAACGTTATTAGAGCAATTAGATAAAGGTCATTTGTGGCGCTCTCCTGGCGGGATCCATCCACCTGAACTGAAAACATTATCCAATCAAAGCGTAATATCATCGTTACCCTTGCCATCGCGATTTGTCGTACCGGTTCCCCTTGTCGGCCAACTTGCGACCATGAGTGTCAAGGTGGGTGACCACGTACTCAAAGGACAAGCTCTCACTGAAGGAGCTGGCTTTACTTATTTACCCGTTCACGCGCCTACCTCTGGTGTGGTTGTCGCCATAGAGCAACATAACAGTAACCATGCTTCTACATTGCCAGTATTAAGCTGCATCATCGAAGCTGATGGTCAAGATACTTGGTGTGAATTAATACCAAACCAGCTTGAACAACTGTCAAAGTCGGCTATTTTAGACAAAATTAAACAAGCGGGTATTGCGGGTATGGGCGGCGCAGCATTTCCCAGCCACGTAAAACTTAACCCTGCCAGTGAAATAGATTTAGTGATCATTAATGGTGTCGAGTGTGAACCCTACATCAGCGCCGATGACAGATTAATGCGCGATTACAGTGATGAGATCTTAACGGGGATCAGCATTATTCATCACTTACTCAATCCTCAGCGCATTGTTATCGCTATTGAAGATAATAAACCTGAAGCAGCAAAAGCGATGCAAGCGGCAATTACTCGCAGTACATTGCCTAATGATATTATTCGCGTCACGGTTATTCCGACCAAGTATCCTTCTGGCGGTGAAAAACAACTGATTCAAATTATTACCGGTAAAGAAGTACCCAGTGGAGCCATTCCAGCCCAACTTGGTATTGTGATGCATAACGTCGGTACCGCCTATGCGATTCAAGAAGCCGTTTTACAAGGTAAGCCACTTATTGAACGCGTTGTCACTTTCACTGGGGAACGCGTCGGAAAACCAGGAAACTATTGGCTTCGCATAGGAACAACGGTGGCCGATGCTCTAAATCAAGTCAACTTTGCCCCAGATAATGGCCAAAAAGTCATTGTGGGTGGCCCAATGATGGGATACGCACTAGCAGATCTCGATGTGCCAATATTAAAAGGTACTAACTGCTTACTGACCCCCAGCCAAGCTGAAATCGCCCCAGACGCCGATGAGAAAGCCTGTATTCGATGTGGTGAGTGTGCAGTTGCCTGCCCGGCATTATTGCTACCTCAGCAATTATTTTGGCATGCAAAGGCCGAAGAATACGATAAGGCTGCCAGCTTTAACTTAAAAGACTGCATAGAATGTGGTTGTTGCAGTTACGTATGCCCAAGTGATATTCCATTAGTAGAATACTATCGCGTGGCTAAATCTGCGCTGAAAAATACTGCAGAAGAAAAACTACAAGCTGAAAGAGCAAAACAACGTTTTGAAGTGCGCCTGCAACGACTTGAAGATGAAAAAACGGCTCGAGAAGAAAAATCTAAGCAAGCAGCGGCTAAACGCCAAGCGAATATGAAATCGAGCGACAAAGATGCCGTTGCCGCTGCAATGGCACGTATTGCTGCTAAAAAGGCTCAAACAGCAGATGCGACAAAGGACTCAGTCACAACAGACACAAACATTACCGATGCACCAAGTGTAGCTGTAGACAGTCCGGACGCTAAGAAAACCGCGGTTAGTGCAGCAATTGAGCGGGCTAAAGCTAAAAAAGCCGCTATTGCAGCTCAGTCTTTAGCTGATAAGCAAGCTGATGTCACAGAGGCAACTGCTGATCATTCCGCTGATAATATCGACGACAAGAAAGCAAAAATTGCCGCTGCGGTAGCTCGAGCAAAAGCCAAAAAAGCAGGATTAGCTAATGAATCGGCTGCAACCGATAACTCAGCTACATCGAGTAGTGCTGTTACGGCTGAGGCGATAAATAACCCGAGTGCAACAGATAGCAGTATTAACGCCGCTCCTGTCGATGACAAAAAAGCTAAAATCGCTGCTGCGGTAGCTCGAGCAAAAGCCAAAAAAGCCGCGTTAGCTAATGAATCGGCTGCAACCGATAACCCTGCTGAGTCTGATAGTGCTGTTACGGCTGAGGCGATAAATAGCCCGAGTGCAACAGATAGTAGTATTAACGTCGCTCCTGTTGATGACAAAAAAGCTAAAATCGCTGCTGCGGTGGCTAAAGCAAAAGCCAAAAAAGCCGCGTTAGCTAATGAATCGGCTGCAACCGATAACCCAGCTGAGCCTAGTAGTGCTGTTGCGGCTGAGGCGATAAATAGCCCCAGTGCAACAGATAGCAGTATTAACGCCGCTCCTGTCGATGACAAAAAAGCTAAAATCGCTGCCGCAGTGGCTAAAGCAAAAGCTAAAAAAGCAGCATTAGCTAATGAGTTGACGCAAACAGATGAGTCAGCCGTATCATCTACCGTCGTCAATCAGGCGATTAAGACCGCTAGTGATGTTGATATGACCAATAGCGAAGCTCCTATTGATGACAAAAAAGCCAAAATTGCCGCCGCTGTCGCCAAAGCGAAAGCCAAGAAACTCGCTAACAGTGCTAAGCAAGAGGAATAACCACTATGGCATTTAAAATTGCCTCATCACCACATGTCAGTTCAACATCGCAAACCAATACAGTGATGAAGCGCGTTGCGCTATGCTTGATCCCCGGGATTGCTGTACAAAGCTATTATTTTGGCTATGGAACCTTAGTTCAATTATTACTCGCCATCACAGTAGCTTATCTCGCTGAAGCTGCAGTAATAAAGTTACGTCACAAAAATATAACGGCAACCTTAGCGGATAATAGCGCATTGGTGACGGCAAGCTTACTGGCGGTTGCAATTCCGCCTTTAGCACCCTGGTGGATGATCGTTATCGGGACATTATTTGCGATTGTGATTGTCAAGCAGCTCTATGGCGGATTGGGCAATAATGTCTTTAACCCTGCTATGGCTGCATACGTACTGCTGTTGATCTCATTTCCAGTGCAAATGACATCATGGGTTGCCCCGCAAACATTAGCCCTCAACAGCGCCGATATGTTGCATACGTTCAACAGTATCTTTCAATTAAACACTGGCTACGCTGCAGACTATTTCCATCTTGCGATTGATGGCACAACGATGGCCACGCCACTAGATACCCTAAAAACCGACCTGTCGATGGGCCTAACTACAACAGAAAGTATGACTAAGACTATCTTTTCTGGCACTGTTGGCGAAGGTTGGTTTTGGGTCAATCTCGCCTATCTCATTGGCGGCATAGTCATGCTGAAGCTCAAGGTGATCCGCTGGCACATAAGCGGATCAATTCTTTTGAGCTTATTTGTTTGTGCCAGTATTGGCTTTTTAATCAGCCCTGATACCTTCGTGAGCCCTACGATGCATTTATTTTCTGGGGGAACCATGCTGGCGGCATTTTTTATTGCCACTGACCCTGTGACTGCGGCAACGAGTACTCGTGGTCGTCTAATATTTGGCGCCATGATAGGCTTACTGATTTACTTAATAAGAACATTTGGCGGCTATCCTGATGCTGTCGCATTTGCTGTGTTACTGGCGAATATGTGCGCACCATTTATCGATTATTATGTTCGCCCTCGTAGTTATGGTCATCGAGCAGGAAATTAATTATGTCTATTTTAACCACTAACCCGATGATTAAAAATGGTCTTTTACTGGGCCTATTTGCCTTGTGTTGCACAGGTCTTGTAGCCTTAGTACATGCGTTAACCAGCGACACGATTTCATTGCAACAGCAAAAACAATTAACCTTGATTCTCAACCAAATCATTCCGCCCCAGTTACACGATAATGTACTCAGTGAGCAATGTATTTTGGTTAACTCGCCAGAACTATTAGGCACAGAAGCCGATTTACCGGCATATCTTGCTTATCAGGGTGATCAACCTGTCGCTATCGCAATAGAAGCAATTGCACCAGATGGCTATAACGGCGAGATAAAACTGATTATCGGCGTTGATAACCAAGGGGAAATATTAGGTGTGCGAACCCTTTCCCATCAAGAGACTCCTGGGTTAGGTGATAAAATCGATCTTCGTAAATCTGATTGGGTGACCCATTTCAGTGGCAAATTATTTAAAGACAACACCAGCATGTGGAAAGTAAAAAAAGACGGTGGCCAGTTTGATCAATTTACCGGTGCAACCATTACTCCGCGCGCTTATGTTAAAGCCATTACTAAAGCGATGACGTTTATTGAACAACATCGTCAAACACTGTACCAAAGTCATTATGCCTGTGAGGCCAGCCATGAGTAATTATCGTGAAATAGCCGCTCAAGGGCTATGGAAAAACAATCCAGGGTTAGTGCAACTCTTAGGCCTATGTCCACTACTTGCCGTTACTGCCACCATTACTAACGCGTTAGGTTTAGGTGTGGCCACTTTGTTGGTATTAGTTGGGTCGAATATTTTAGTCTCTTTAGTGCGCGATTTTGTTCCTAAAGAAATTCGAATCCCGGTATTTGTGATGATCATTGCTGCACTGGTGACTTGTGTGCAATTACTGATTAACGCTTATGCCTATAATTTATATTTATCATTAGGTATTTTCTTACCCTTGATCGTCACTAACTGCGTCATCATAGGTCGCGCTGAAGCATTTGCATCGCGTAATTCATTAGCCCACTCGACGTTCGATGGATTGATGATGGGCTTGGGATTTACCGCAGTATTGGTAGTGTTAGGTGCAAGCCGTGAACTCATTGGTCAAGGGACTCTTTTTGACGGTGCAGATCTATTATTAGGTGATTGGGCCAGTGTATTGACCATTCATGTATGGCAGGTAGACACACCATTTTTATTGGCCATGTTACCGCCAGGAGCATTCATTGGCATGGGATTACTAATCGCCCTTAAAAATGTCATCGACAGCCGAGTAAAAGCAATGCAACCTAAAGCTGAAGTAGTTGGTGTTACGCGGGCTCGGATCACTAAAGTCAACTAATACTCAACCGCTGTTAACCGACAGCGGCCGTTAACTTAACGATAAATTGACCGATTATTATGAATAAAGATAAACGCCATCAAATTCTCTGCCGATTAAGGGACAATAACCCTAAACCTGAGACCGAACTTAATTTTTCCAGCCCATTTGAGCTCTTAGTTGCGGTCACATTATCAGCACAAGCAACTGACGTCAGTGTCAATAAAGCCACTGATAAACTGTTTCCAATTGCCAATACGCCTCAAGCAATCTATGACTTAGGCGTTGACGGGCTCAAGCAATATATTAAAACCATTGGCTTATACAATAACAAAGCCATTAATGTGATTAACGCCTGTAAAATGCTGATTGATTTACATGCTGGTGAAGTACCCGAAAATCGGGAAGCATTAGAAGCTTTACCTGGAGTGGGACGAAAAACGGCTAATGTAGTACTCAATACCGCTTTTGGTTGGCCAACCATTGCCGTTGACACGCATATTTTTAGGTTAGCAAACCGGACTAAATTTGCCCCAGGCAAAAATGTCGATCAAGTTGAACTGAATATGCTTAAAGTGGTGCCGAATGAGTTTAAAGTGGATGTTCATCATTGGTTTATTCTTCACGGACGGTACACTTGCTTAGCCAGAAAACCCCGTTGCGGTTCCTGTATTATCGAAGACCTGTGTGAGTTTAAGGATAAGACTGAGTAAGCTAATTTTTAATTGAAATATATTGATGATCATGCGAATAACTTAAATATGTGCTACTCGCATGATTATCTTAATTTGAAAACCTTAAATAGCCGCTTAACCTTTAATTATTACTGAACATAAACTCTATACTCCCAAGGCGCCAACTTAAGGCTTGTGTCTTCAGTAAGCGTTGCCTTTTGTTTGCTAAATAGCTCTGTATATACTCCAGCTGTTTGTGGCCCCATAAATTGAATATCTTGCTCTTTATCAGAAAAATTAATCACAACAAACACTTTATCTTTGGTATTTTCGCGTATAAAACTAAACACTTCAGTCGGGTTAGTATTATAAATACGTTCCATTCTCGCGCCATACTTGCCATGCCATAACGCACTATTTTGTTTCTGTAAAGCTAAGAGCTTCTGAATCAATGGCTTAAACTCATGCTCTTTCCATTTAATAGGATCTTTTTCGAAAAACTCAAGCCGCTTATTATTCCCAGCTTCAAGTCCATTATAAATTAATGGCATACCTTCACCGACAATAGACAATACAATAGCTGTCGCTACTTTTTCTTCACTACCATAACGTTCAAATACGGTACCTTCCCACGAATTAGCATCGTGATTTGAAACATACGTCATCCGGTAGCTATTTTTTGGGTAAGCTCCCTCATTCCATGAATAGTATACAAACAACCTATTTAGATCAGCGTGACCACTTAAAATATCATGAATAGCTTCCTGCCAAGACCATGCATAAGTAGCATCAAAAGCTTTAGCATGTAAATCCCGCATCTCCCATTCAGCTAACATAAAAACAGGCTTGATCGCGTCTAGCTCTGACCTAACGTTTTCCCAAAAATCTAGAGGAACAAAACCTGCTACATCACATCGATAACCATCAATGTTAGCTTCTTTGACCCAATACTTCATTGCATCAGTCATGTATTCACGCATTTCTGGTACGTTATAATCAAAGTCTATTATGTCTGACCAATCCCACCAAGGCGTAGGTTGAAAATTGCCTTGCGAATTTTTTGTATACCAATTTGGGTGCTTATGCCTTAATTCATTATCCCAGGCACTATGATTCGCGACCCAATCTAAAATAACGTACATACCTAATTCGTGAGCAGCATTAACAAAGCTTTTTAAGTCATCTAAAGTACCAAACTCAGGGTTAACACCGTAGTAATCTTTTACTGAATAAGGGCTACCCAGCGACCCTTTTCTGTTTTCTTCGCCAATCGGATGAATCGGCATTAACCAAAGAATATCGACGCCAAGTTCTTTTAATCGTGGTAGTTGATGCTCAGCGGCTGCAAATGTTCCTTCAGGCGTGAACTGTCGCGTATTAATTTGATAAAAACTTGCATTCTTACTCCACTGAGGATGCGTTAACTTCACATATTCTTGCGGAACATAATTTGAGGAAATATTCGTTGTCTTAGTTTTTTTACTTATATTAGTACAAGCACACAGCCCTAAAAGCAGTAATATGAGCGTAAGTTTTTTCATTTGTGGAACACCTTAAACGATTAAGTTCAAAGAATATACGATGTAGCGACATTATTTTAAACAGTCCATTAACATGAATACGAATGCAAACCTTTGCGCCTGTCTAGCATAATTACCTTTTGGCTGGCCAACCATTGCCATTGACACGCATATTTTTAGGTTAGCAAACCGGACTAAATTTGCCCCAGGCAAAAATGTCGATCAAGTTGAACTGAATATGCTTAAAGTGGTGCCGAATGAGTTTAAAGTGGATGTTCATCATTGGTTTATTCTTCACGGACGGTACACTTGCTTAGCCAGAAAACCCCGTTGCGGCTCCTGTATTATCGAAGACCTGTGTGAATTTAAGGATAAAACAGAGTAGTGAGATCCTTGGATTCTTTTTCTGCGGCTTTTAAGTTTTTGTTGCCCTAAAATTAAGGTATAGATTTTCGGTAATAGATAAATTCAAGCCTCTTTTCCTTTATTTTCTTCATTACATTGGCACTCAAACGAGTAACTATAATAATTAGCACTCGTTTGAGCACCATTATGTGACTATTTAATGTATAAAATTTTCGCTTAGCTTATTAATATCACTGAACATACACTCTATATTCCCAAGGTTTCAATTTAAAGCTTGTCTGTTGAGTAAGTTTACCTTTTTGCTTACTCAATAACGCTGTATATTCTCCAGATGTTTGTGGTCAAAAATCATCTGATTTAGCAATAAAAAATTTGGCTACAGTAAGCCAAGATTTATAGTTACTGCTTATATTTGTAATAAAACTATTATAAAAACACATAAATAAAATCTAATCAGCTGTTATACTCTAATGACTCAGAGAGGGTCTTATTCTAGTATGGTTACAATTAAGCAAGTGGCTGTCCACGCAGGTGTTTCATTCAAGACAGTATCGCGAGTGGTCAATAATGATCCAACAGTCAAAAAGATTAACCGCGAGAAGGTTCTTAAAGCAATAAAAGAATTAGATTATCGCCCTAATCGTGCGGCAAGCTTAACGCGACGTAAAAAATCAAACATTTACGCAATTATTGCTGATGAACTGCTTAGTGTTCCTTATACTTTCGATATTATTCGTGGTGCCCAAGAAATTGCTTGGCAGAAAAATAAAGAACTGTTGATCCTCAATGTTAACGAAACCCAAGCGAGTATAGACAGAGCTATCGAAAGCCTTTTAGAGTATCGCGTAGAGGGTGTTATCTATTCAGCAATGTATCATCGCCAAGTTGTAATCGCTGATGAACTAAAAAAAATCCCAACTATTTTAGCTAACTGCTTCCCTGCTTCAAATAACTTTCCTTGCGTAGTACCTGATGAGCAACAAGCCGGTGAAGATATTACCGATGCATTAATACGTAAAGGCTATCGCCGAATTGCTTTCTTAAACTTAAATGAGCATATAATTGCTGCCAAAGGTCGCAAACAAGGCGTTATAAATTCATTTAAAAAGCACGGCTTACCATTAGATGATTTACTCATTGAATCGGTTATTTTTTGTCAAGCCGATGGTAGTGATATTTCTACCTCGAGAGAATCTGCGGCGCGAGTGATAGACGAGTTTAAACCTGATGCTATTATATGCGGGCAAGATCCCATGGCGCTGGAAATTTATTTTGTTGTGCATGATAAAGGAATGGTAGTTGGTAAGGACATTGGTATTGCAAGTTTTGATGATTGGGGCAGTATTCCAGAATTATTACAACCAAATTTAACCACCATGGCATTACCACATCATGCGATGGGACGTTGGGCAATGGAGTATCTTATAGAGCAGCGCACTGATATTGTTCACCACCACTTACCGTTTAAATTGATTGCTCGCAATTCGTTTTAATAGCATCTGCCTTTAATGCAAAAAACGATAATACGATAAACACACAGATAACCAAACCCAAATATTGATAGGCTAACGCAAAGCCTACATGATCATATACAACGCCTACCCCGACGGCTAACATTGATGCCACCAATTGCGTAGTAAATTGAAAGCCAATAATATAGATCATCGCTGAATAGCGAGCGTCAAAATGCATATTTATATATTTAAATAACGCAATCAGCATCAGCGGTAATTCAATTGCGTGTAACAATTTCAATAAACTAATGCTGATAGGATCACTAACAACCCCCGAGCAATATATTCGCATCGCCATCAATACACCACTTAACAGCAACGAATTTTTAACGCCCAAATAATTCACCCATTTTACAGCTAAATACAAAATAACCGCTTCAAGGATAACTTGCGCTGAAGTTAAATAGCCAAAAATTTCTCGACCTTGCTCTGGGGTGTCAAAAAAAGAGGTGTAATAAATAGCAAATTGCTGATCAAATACCGCATAAATACAACTAACACCGATCACAAACACACTTAACCGCCACAGTCCTGCGATTTTAAAAAAGGCTTTAAGCTGTTTTACAGGAGTAAAAGTTCGAGAAGGCGCTATTTCACTCTGATTTTGTGCGACCTTAACAAAGGCTAAAAAACCTATTAAGCAAACCGCCGCAATGCTTGATAACCAATAATTTAAACTAGGGGATAAATTAAACGATAAACCGGCAAAGTAGCTTGCCATGGCCCAACCCAGTGACCCCCACATTCGAGCTTTACCAAATTCAAAGTTCGTCGAGCGACTTTGTTTATCAATATAACTTTCAAGCGTCCCTACTCCAGCTAAAAATGCACATGAAAAAACGGCACCGCCTAAAATAGCAGCCAGATAAAACTGCGTTTGTAGTAGTGGCGCGTATACATAACTAACAAACGGGCCAATCAACATGATGAAAAATGCAATGAAGTAAAGTAGTGTTTTTTGTAAACCGAGTTTATCTTGCAAAATGCCGTAGCAAGGCATCACGAGTAAAGCCATGATGGAATTAATACTAAAGATAATCCCGACTTTAGCACTATTGAGGCCTACTTCTTGACTAAGCCAAATAGGAAATAATGAAAAAGAAAAAGACCATGCCATAAAATAAACAAACAAAATGACACTTAAGAGTCGATAGTTGCTACTCATATATCGCATAGCCTTGGAGAAAGATTAATGACTCTATAATAATATAGAGTCATTTTGGAAGTTATTTTTCTATTGCTATATTATTTAACTTAACGTCACTAAGCGACAAAGGCTGCTCAGAACTTACTTGTATTTTATTGTAAGGAGAGGTTGGAAAAACAATCGAGGTCATAGAGCTAACCCCTTTATTTACAAACACTTCTACCGACGCTTTATCTACCCATATCTCAACATCGTAATACTCAAGGCCCTTTTGTAATGGGGCTGTTTGTAAAGATGCAAAACCATCTTCAAAGTCTTTTAAACCTGATTGTCTGCGATCAAGTACAAGTTGCCCTTGAGCTGGGTCTAGCTGCAGCTTAGTGTATTCACCCGTATCAGAGCTAAGCACGATATCAGTAACTTGCTCAGCGTTTGATAAACTAAAGCTCACCTTAAATTGCCCAGGTTCAACAGTAAAAAGCTCATCTAACTGATAGCTATTTGCACCAGTTAGGCTTGCCTTTTGTTGTGTGTTACTCAATAAACTATCGAGTTCTTTAATAGGCTGAGATGCTAAACGCACGCCACTTGCTGTTTGCAATAAGGTTAATTCTCTGGGAATCGTCATTGCACTGCGCCATACTTCAGTGGGTACTTGGTTTGCGTATTGCCAGTTACTCATCCACCCCATAAATAAGTGTCTACCGTCTTTGACATCAGAAAAAGTGACACCTGCATAATTATCTGTGCCGTAGTCTAACCATATTGAAGGTTCGTATCTTTCATTTGCTGCATTATCAGAAAATACGATATCAGCGATTTTTATATGCCCCCAATCACCTCGTTCATTGTCGACCACTTTAATATAAGCTTGCTGGCCTTTTAATTGACTCACGTTCCATGAACGCTCTGTCATAGTACCGGTATTATTTCCGCTTGCGGTTTTAACAATCTCGCCATTAACTAACAACTGTATTGCGGTACTATTGTGATGCTTTCCGCCTGCAATCTTGAAGTTAATGAAATCATGATCGATCGCAAATGATGTTGAGGTTAATGTGCCAATTGCCTTATCAGAACCTTTAAAAGAACTGGCAATCGTATTTGCTGGTTGATCATTAACTATATGGAATGCATCACCAGATACTTGCCAATTTTTTAAACCACTCTTGAAATTAGAAAAATCAAGTCCTTGGGGGAAAACGGCTGGCGTTGCGGTAAGCATTTTTTGATAATCACTATCAAGTACAAATTTTTCACCGTCGAAATCGCCGACAAAGTATTGTGTACCAGAGCCGCCATTTGGCGCGCCTGGGTTGATGCTCACTAATAAAACATATTTATATTCATCTGTGCCTTCAATACGCACGCGAATAAGGTCTGGACACTCCCATACACCTGCGTGACTTCCCCAATCGGCGCCAAAGTTACTTTCAAATTGCCATGTTTTTAAATCTTTTGAGCTGTAAAAGCCAATATGATCATCTTGGGCCAATACCATGACCCACTGCTGGGTATCCTCATGCCAACTTACTTTAGGATCACGAAAATCACGGATCCCAGGGTTTTTTAATACCGGATTATTAGCGTATTTTTTCCATGTACGACCTTTATCGGTGCTATATGCTACGCCTTGGGTTTGAAAATCAATCGCCCCCAGTGCAGCCTTTTTATCATCGTGATAAGTAAATATAGCCACTAATGGTGGATTTTCTTTAGTGCCAAAGCCGCTACTATTTTGCCAATCAACCACCGCACTACCGGAGAAGATAGTACCGTGCTCATCAGGAAACAGCTTAATGTCTTGATGCTGCCAATGAACCATATCTTTACTAATTGCATGTCCCCAATGCATTGGCCCCCATACAGATGAATCAGGATTATGCTGGTAAAACAGATGATATTCACCTTGGTAATAAACCATACCGTTAGGATCATTCATCCAATGCTTTTTAGGGGTAAAATGAAAAGCGGGACGAAACACCTCTTTGCTAGGTTTATCTACACCCTCAAGGGCAGTTTGTTCAGTTTGATTTGTCATGCTACATGCTGCCAAAAATGATGAAATTAACACTAAATTAACGGTTCGCATCTAATGCTCCATGCTTATTATTGGTATCTAATGAAATTGCTTCTAAAGACCGTCCTTTTGTTTCTGGCATAAACCACGCAACAAAAATTAACTGCCCTAACATCATTAACGTAAAGAAAGTGAACACTTCAGTGGCACTAAAGCGCTCTAAGAAAAATGGCATAAGTAAAGTGATTGCTGCGGCAAAAAACCAATGCGTACCTGAGCCCAAAGACTGACCTTTTGAACGTACATTATTAGGAAATATTTCTGCAATGAAGACCCAAATAACGGTACCTTGGCCAATGGCATGAGCGGCAATAAATACAAATACAAACGCTACAACCGTTAAGCCGCCAGAATCCGTACTAAACGCCCATGCCACCACCGAAAGAGAAATAACATAGCCAATTGAGCCTATATACATCAGCGCACGGCGACCATACTTATCAATCAATGATAAACCTAGCATGGTAAAACATAAGTTAACCACACCGATCCCTGCGCCTGAAAGTAATGATTGATTTACATCCAAACCAGCAAGTTCAAATACACGCGGGGCATAATAAATAATAAAGTTAATGCCTGATAATTGATTAAATGCGGCAAATAAAAATGCAAATAATATGGCCTTATTGTAACTACCACCAAATAGCTTTGATTGACTGTTGTGTAACTTGTCGCGCTCAATTTCATTTAATACTTGGTCAGGATCTTCTTCACCTAAGGTAACTAAAATGGAACGCGCTTTGGTTCTCTGATTTTTCTTTTGCACTAACCAACGTGGGCTTTCAGGTGCCTTAATGATCATTAACAAATAAGCTAAGGCAGGTATTGCCTCCACACCTAACATTAAACGCCAATCAATTGAGGATGTACCTGCAATTAAAAAATTAGAAACAAACGCGACTAAGATACCAAATACAATTTGGAACTGATAAAGCGCAACCAAACGGCCACGGAACTTAGCTGGAGCAATCTCAGAAATATAGGCAGGTACAACAATTGAAGAAATCCCCACTCCCACACCGCCAATAAATCGCAATAAAGCAAAGCTGTAAACTTCAGGAGCCATGGCAGAGCCAAGTGCCGAAATAAAAAATAACACCCCGACTAAAATCAATGTGGGTTTTCTCCCCCACTTATCGCATGGGTAATTACCGGTTAATGCACCAAGTAGTGTCCCCCATAAAGCCGAAGACATAATAAAAAGACCATGAAATAACGAACTCGTATTCCATAATGCTTGAATAGGTTTATCAGCACCGGATATAACCGCGGTATCAAAACCAAATAAAAATCCAGCAACTGCAACAGTCGCTGACCAGTAAATAATTTTTTTCATAATCGCTCTTAACACGTTAAATTTAAAAGGTGGGCCGAAACCCACCATTAATTAGTAACCTGAGTTTTGTGTATACAAACCACCGCTATTAATCACCTGAGTTTGTGTATACAAGCAACCGCTATTAATAACCCGGGTTTTGTGTATACAACCCACCACTTAAAATCATTTGCTGATTCGGAATAGGTAAATACTCATCACGACCTTTAGTGAAAACAGCATCGGCCAAATAAGGTTTGCGTAACGCTTCAATTGCTAAATAACTATCAATCGTTTCTTTCGCTATTCCCCAACGCACTAAGTCAAAAAAGCGATGTCCTTCAAGCCCTAATTCTAAACGTCGCTCAAAGCGCAATGCCTCTCTTGCTTGCTCTTTAGAAACAAAACTTGTATATGAGCCAATATTATAAATACTGGCGTTGTGTAATTTACCGGTGCTATTTTTAGCGCGCTCACGAATGCGATTGATGATTGGCAATGCTTCGTCATACCGATCTAACTCAATTAACGCTTCTGCTTTCCAAAGTAATACATCAGCGTAACGAATGAGCGGTGTATTTAATGAAAAGATAGGAAATGGTCCATTCTGACCACGACAACTACAATCTGGGTGTTCAAGATCCTTCATCGCTGTAAAGTTGCCATATATCCCCGGAGCTCGAGCCCAACTATCACCGCCGTGGATCAAATTCTCGTCATATTTAAATGGTTTACCTTCCATCGCCACAGTATGATCTAGGCGAGGATCAACGGCATCGGTCACCTTGTCGTAATTGAAATCGTTAAAAGTGTCAAATAACGGTAAGCCTTGTTGATCTGTTTTAAACGCATTGACAAAATTTTCTGTTGGTACATGGAAACCACAGCAACCAAATCCTCCAGCCAATGGGGCATTTAATGCACTAGGCCAGCTTCCACGTCCATCTGGCGAACCGTCATTTAAAGAACGCTGAATAGCGAATACTGATTCTTTGCCATTTTCACTTTCAAACAAAAAGTTATTCGCGTAATCATCAAATAAGCCATATACGCCCGCCTGTTCAATTTCATTAACCAGAGCGACCACTTTTACAAGTTTATCTTTATTAATATTGATAACTTGATGTAACTCATTCTGCTCATAAGCCTGGTAGAGCAATGCTTTAGCTAAATATGCCTTAGCAGATAACGCTGAAGCTCGCCCGACATCTTTTTGAGTTTGTGGTAAATGATTGGCAGCAAACTCAAAATCAGCAGCAATTTTATCCCATAACTCCTGATCGCTCAGATCACTATTAGTCGTGAGAAGTATCTGATCTTGTGTCATTGTTTCATCAATCCACGGGATATGTTTATGATGTATTTTTAAATCAAAGTAGAAAATGCTGCGAATAAACCGCAGTTCGGATTGTTTTGCAGCACTGTCTTCAATTGCATCTGGCGCATTTGCGATTACCGCTAATGCTGAGTTGACTCTTGAAATACCGGTGTAATTACGCACCCATTTTTTGTTGTTCAAATCAATCAAATCTGGCGGGAATGACTCCATATCAGGCACTACTGGCTGATATAAAGACAAAGCATGATAAGCAAAAATATCACCAGGTCCATTACCGCCTTTATGGGCGTCTCCTGCGCGTAAATTCCCCGTCGGCCATAAAAAGTTAGGCGCGGTATAATGATCGTTACCTAGATATGAGTAGGCTGCGATGATCAACGCATCTACATTTTTACTGTTAGAAACTTGTTCTTCGGTCAATACCCCTGAAGGTGCAACATCAAGATCAGAACCACCACACGAAGCTAAAAAAAGAGCAAATGTAGTTGCTGAAAATAGCGTTTTTATTTTATTCATAATAAGTGCTCGTATCGTTTTTGTTTTAATAAATCAAAAAGTGAGGTTCACGCCTAACGTGAAACGTTTAGGATTTGGGAAGGTTCCGTTCGGAGTTTCAGGATCCTGAGTTAACGTCCCTGATGGCGTAATGGTCAATAAGTTACTTCCCTGAAAATAAATTCGTGCAGAACTTATACCGTAGTGACTTAACCACTGTTCATCGGGGGTATACCCTATAGATAAATTGCGCAATTTAAGATAGGTACCCTCTTCCCAAAATAAGCTTGATTGACGACCCTCACCATTGTTATCAATTGCAGTTAACGCAGGAACATCGGTATCAGTATTGCTGCTTGACCAAGCATTAAGAACACGATCGCCATAGTTAGAACCTATGTTGAGTGATGTAAAGTCTGTGAATCCACGCCAACCATTTCGAATTTGACCTCCTTTAACACCTTGCCAGAACATAGTGAAATCCCAGCTTTTGTATTTAAAGTTCATATTCATGCCATAGATAAAATCAGGATCGGTATCGGCAAAAAATGTTTGGTCGTTTTCATTAATAACACCATTGCCATCAAGATCCTGCCAACGAACTCTTCCTAAGCCAGCACCTGATTGAACAGCGTGAGCATCGATTTCACCTTGATTTTGAAATAAACCGTCGGCAACGTAGCCATAAACTGAATTAATAGAATGGCCAACAATTGTCTTATCAGCGCCATTGCCGCCAAAGGAGTTAACAACATCTTTTGGAAGGGAAACAACTTTATTTTTAGCGGAAGAAATATTGAAGCTTATATCAACATCAATATCATCATCTAGGCTATCGAATGAAAGGTAATCTGCGTAGCCAATTATAAATTCGAAACCTGAGTTTTCTATTGTGCCACCATTAACCCACTGCTGAGCGCCTTCACCTAGCGTCGCAATAGGGTTGGTAAGAGTTAAGATATCTTCAGTGGTTTTTTCAAACCAATCAATGCTGCCGTAAATCGTGTCGTAATGCATGCCAAAATCAATGCCAATATTTTTTTGCGTTGAAGTTTCCCACTTTAGATCATCATTACCTGTTTGAGCTTTGACAAAACCTGAAGGTAAGGTGCCGCCATTAGCGCCGCCGATATCATAAGCGGTGCCTTCATCTTGCTGATCAGTGAATAAAGACTGTGTTGCATATCGACTTAAATACGTTGTATATGTTGCATCTGTAGGAATTTCTTGGTTACCCGTTTTACCCCAACTAGCTCGTACTTTTAAGGTGCTTAAAAACTCGAAGTCATAAAATGATTCGTTGCTAATGACCCATCCCGCTGAAGCAGCTGGAAAATTACCGTAACTATTATTACTACCAAACCGAGATGAACCATCGCGACGAATAGTGAGCCCAGCGAGGTAGCGATCATCAAAGTTATAATCCATACGAGCAAAGTAAGAATCGAGTGTCCACTTATCACCATCACCTTCAACACGTACGTCTCCAGTTGCTTGTGATAAATGAGCATAATCACGATCATCAGAGGCAAAACCTGAACCAAAACCAACAGAGCCTTCATACTCATAATCGATTTGTTCTGTACCGGCTAAAAAGGTAAAACTGTGATTATCACCAACATCTAATTTATACTCTGCAGTGTTAGTCCAACTAAAACTACTATTCCAGTTTTCAGTAACTGAAAGTTGATCTCCGTAGTTTAATGAGCCAGCTTGAAACGCACGAGTATAGTTTCTGAAGTAGTATTGTCCGTAATCAAGTCCAACAGTACTTTTTAGCGTTAACCCATCAATTAATTCATATTCAAAAAAGATATTACCCATTAGTTTATTAAACCGACTGACATTATCGCGGTTCATTTCAATTATTCTAACTGGATTATCGCGGTCCGTGACACCAGGAACAGGGCCACCCCAGCCGCCTTCATCATTGTAAACGGGCACAATAGATTGTTGCTCTATTGCCAGCCCTAGAATTTCACTAGCTCTCGCATTGATGAGATTTGACTCTTGATTAGTAACAGTGAAGTTTTCGCCAATTTTTAATTTGTCGGTTAATTGGTAATCCGAATTAACTCGAAAACTAATTCGTTCAAATTCCGAACCATCAACAACACCTTCAGAATTGAAATAGCCTAAAGAAGTATAAATAGAGGCATTTTCTGAACCTCCTGATAAAGAAATGTTAAGGTCACTAACTTTAGCTGTACGGGTTACCTCATCAAACCAATTAGTGTCTGCAGGACGCTGTACTTGTTGAGGATCGGTATAAGTAGGTAAGATCACCGCGTTTAATTGGGGGTTACTGAAGTCACCATTCCAATCATAACGATATAGCGAACTGGCTGAATTTGGATTTGAACCATCATTAACAGCAGCTTGCCATACAGCTTGTCCACGTTGTTGGGTATTAAGCGGATTTAGATCATAGCTATAGTCATCTTGAGATTGGTTAGCAGAGAAATTAAAATCAAGTCCCTCATGACCTTTTTTCGTTGTAATGACTATCACGCCATTACCAGAACGTGCACCAAATATACTAGCAGCGGCTGCGTCTCGTAAAACCTGAATATCAGCAATATCATGGCTATTAAGTTCATGCATTCCTGACTTAGTAGGAATACCATCAATAACATATAGAGGGTCATTATTGCCTAATGGCCCTAAACCTTGGCCACGTATCCTTACCGTTGCAGTAGACTCCGGTGAACCATTAGTTGAAATTTGTAAGCCAGGTACTCTCCCCTGCAAGTTTTGCATTATATTACCCGAAGGCATATCAACTACATCGTCTAACTTAACAGAACTTACAGCACCTGTTAGGTCCTTTTTTTTAACACTGCCATATCCATAAGACACTTCGATAACTTCTATATCGTCATCCTCAGGAGGCTCTTGTACTTGTTCTTGTTGAGCTGCTAAAGAACTGTATGGCAAGAGCAAGCCTATTAATACAGCACTTACGCTCGCAGTAAGTGGCTTTTTACGAAACCTTTGCATTATGTGTGTCCCCAATTGATCAAATTAATTAATGTTGATATTACTCACTACAAATTAACAACGTTGTCTTTTTTTTGTTTTTAGGCTAGTTATCAAAGTCTACATATTAGAATATTTATTCAAATTCGAAGTAGCTTTTGCTGATTTAAACAACGTTGTCTTTTTAACATCAAAGAAACTAAGTTTCAACATATATTGCAAACTTTATGTATAATTCTATTTATTTTATTACCAAGATAGTCAATCTGTGCGGTTAGATAAACTCATTAATCTGCTGATGAGATAACGTTGAAGTTGCTCCGTGACATTGAGCTCACATAGCCCCAACCGCACATGCAAAATCAATCCCTTGCTGTGGTGATTTATTAAGACAAAGTTGATAACCAAGCGCCAATAAGAAGTAATATAGAGCAAAAACAGTGTTATAGACGTTTGTGGAATAACCTAAATTATAGTAATGCTTACCCTTAACCGGCAATAAATCGCTATGGCGCCGTTTAGTAACACATAAATAGTCTGTGTCTGTTTGGCTATAAATGCTCAGTTTTGTTCGAGTGATTGATATTGACTACCCCTTGATTGGTACAGGATCTTATAGCGACTTTGTTTTCGTGATCCTGGAGTATTTTTCAATAAACAAACTAATAACTATTGAATATTGTTAACAAGTCGGTATGACGCAGATGCAGTAATTGCCCTATATACGGCTAATAAACCACTTAACTTTGAAGTACCTGATTGGGTAAGATTTGAAAATGGACAAGCAATTATTTATTCCGACCAAAACGATAATAAACCAGATGTAAAATATTGAGCAAAAAGTGAAAATACATGGTTCTCTGGCCAATACCCTGCGCAAGAAGGTGAATTTTTATGCAGGTAGGACTGCTAGCCCGCCGACGTAAACTCTCATGTTTGGTTGGGCAGCTCATAAGAATACACGCTCTAATATAGGCAATGCTGATTTTGGTGGTGACTTAGCAATATATAAAGCCTCAATGACTACGTTTCACTTTATCAATACATTTATTACGTTAAATACTATGAGAGCCTAGCGACTTACCGTAACTGCGACACTTAAACACATCAATACCAGATAATATGCCAACAAACTTTTGTGAGTCTTTAGTGGCGCCGCGCTTAGACCCGTCAGCAACTAAATAATTAACCTCAGCTTTATTCATCAATGGCGGGTAGTTGTCTTCAAGAACGTAATCCCGCCCCTACTTTGGCATTGAGCTTACCAATCAGTACTCGGCGCTTTACTGCTTTATAAACATGCACCCAATTATAGTGAACAGTCCCAGCACCAAACTAACCATTAATTAACTCAGCGATTTTTACACCATAGCCTTTTTAAACAGCTCAATTTTCAAAAATCATGGTTTTATTATGAGGCTCAAACTCAAACTATCTTTTGTCGTCATTCCACACCACCCAACTAGGCGGCTTAACAAATTCGCCTCAGGTAAAATGTCGATCAAGTTGAACTGAATATGCTTAAACTGGTGCCGAGTGAGTTTAAAGTTGATGTTTATCATTGGTTTATTATTTACAGACGTTACACTTGTTTCGCCAAAAAACCGGTTGCGATTCTTGTATTAACGAAATGTTGTGTGTATTGAAAGATAAAACCGACAGAAAAGCATTGAAACTAGTTGGCCGATTTTGTAAATATCAGCGTGACATCACCTTGTCCTAATTGTTGCGACAAGCCTGAAGTATCATCGATATGCCCAATACGCGTGTATGAGTATGAGGTATTAACCTTCTTGTAGAATACAACCATAGTGCGAGAGCCCCACAGCATCAGATCGCCATTGTTGATCGTCACAGGTTGATACGGATCAGTTGATAATGATTTTGGTAACTCGGCATGCTTTTCGTTACTGTTAAGATCGTCCATGTCGAGAGTCAGTGGTAGCATGGCAGCAAATTCACGTGCTGCGCTGGTGTTGGCTAAGGTTGCTTTGAAACGATGATCTCCTATGGTTATCCACATATGCGAACTCTCCAGTTTAATGGCTGTGTGTTTAGTTGCGATAGGACTTGCCGTTAACTCAGTTGCATAGCTGCTATCGAGTGTTAAAAAAAACAGTACTAATAGCCCAATTGGTTTGATGAATGCTAAGCGCTGATGAGGTGCTATTATGAATAAGGTGTTGACCTTATGTATGTTGACAGCAACAGGGTTATTCATAATAGCGGCCTCGTAAATTTTATTGTTTGAATAGACGGATATATTTTAGTGTACTCGTGTGCGATAGGCTTGAAACGCCAGAAAAGCGCCAATGAGTAATACTGCTGCGCTTGCAATAAAAGTGCTTTGGTAGCCATCTGCATCGAAAAGTATTCCTCCGACAGTAGAGCCTAGGGCAATAGATAATTGCGCTACTGCCACCATCAAACCGCCACCGGCTTCAGCATTATTTGGCATCGCTTGCGCAAGCCAAGTCCACCACGCAACAGGTGCCGCGGTTGCAACCAGTCCCCACAGTGCAAGTAGTATTGCGACAATGAGTACATTGTTGCCGAAGGGGATCAGTGCGACGGCAATCATCGCCATAAAAGCAGGAATGCCGACAAGCAAACCATATAAAGTGCGTTTTAAGATTGTACTAATGATTAACGTGCCGATAAGCCCTGAAAATCCAATGGTAAGCAACAGCAGAGATAATGTAGATACGCTGGTATGGGTGACAGTTTCAAGGAAGGGTCTCAGGTAAGTAAATAATGCAAACTGCCCCATAAAGAAAGCACCGCATCCAGCCATGCCATAGGCAACAGCACGATTGTTAAGTGCCTTAAGAATATTCTTGGAACCTGAAGAGCTCACCTCAGTTTTCATTGCAGGTAATGCCTGCCATTGCCATATCAAGGTAATGAGCGCGATAGGAATAAGCACTAAAAAGGTACCACGCCAGCCTATAAAAGAGCCTAAATAACTGCCCAATGGCGCAGCGATAACCGTTGCTAACGCATTACCTCCATTGAAAACAGCCAATGCTTTAGGGACTTTATTAGGCGGCACTAATCGAATAGCCATCGCAGCTGACATTGACCAGAATCCGCCAATGACTACGCCTAGGACTCCGCGACCAAGCATATAAGTTAGGTAGTTTGGAGCCAGCGCTACAATGGTTCCAGAGATCCCCATCAAAATAGTTAATATTAACATTAACTTTTTGCGGTCCATGGTGCCGATCAGCGTAGGAAGTAATAAGCTGGTTAGCACGGCAAAGGCGCCGGATATTGCAATACCTTGGCCAGCCATTCCTTCAGTGATCTGTAAGTCGCTGGCAATGGGAGTTAGCAGGCTAACTGGCATAAATTCGAAGGCGATAAGCGTGAATACGCATAAAGACATTGCAAAAACGCCACTCCAGTGAGCGGTAGTATTTGCCGTATCAGAGGGTGTTCCATCATAGGTATCAGATGTAGTGGATTTCATAGATTTTTTAGTTACGCCTCGGTTTTACAAAAGTGCTATGCGTGCTCAAATAGCCCACATGGTTTAGGAAATACTGCTTAGTTAACTAAATCGTAAGTGTGGGCATTAAACATGATGCGGATTGACTTCATTAGTTAATAGGGCAAAAGGTTTACCTTGTGCCCTTCTCATCTCACTTCAAATACCCCACTATTTATTAAGCGAGGTGTTGCTTGAAGAAGCTTGTGAGCTTCTCGAACGGAATGACATCCACTTGATCATATAAATCAACATGGCTTGCGCCTGGAATAACCATCAACTCTTTTGGTTCAGCCGCATTCTCATAGGCTGTTTTAGCCATGTAGAGCGAGTGGGCTTTTTCACCATGGATAAACAACACCGGACGAGGAGAAATCTCAGAAATATAGGTCAATAAAGGCATGTTCATGAACGACAATGGCGTCGTCTGTGACCAAGCGTTACCTGAGTTGACCGCACGTGGATGGTAGCCTCGTGGTGTCATGTAATAATCATGATAGTCGAGCATAAATTGCGATTCGCCGCCTTTTAACACGTTGTAAGACGGCTGATAGGCTGGTGTGCCTTTCTCTGCATCTTGCCAACGTTGCTGACTCAGTTGCTCTAGAGTTTGTGTGCGTTGTTCTAGGGTAACACTGTCGTTATAGCCTTTTGACATAACACGCGTCATATCATACATAGTGCTTGCTACAACGGCTTTAACACGTTTATCGACCGCGACGGCATTTAATGCCATACCGCCCCAACCACAAATGCCGATCATCCCGATGCGTTCACGATCCACATTGGCTTGCATACCAATACAATCTACCGCAGCGCTAAAGTCTTCCGTATTGATGTCTGGCGAGGCAATATTGCGAGGTTCGCCGCCACTTTCACCTGTGTATGAGGGGTCAAAAGCAAGGGTGACAAAGCCTTGTTTTGCCATTATTTGCGCATACAGACCCGATGATTGCTCTTTCACCGCACCAAAAGGGCCACCTACGACGATAGCAGGCAGCTTGCCAGTGCTGTTTTTCGGCTGATAAAGATCAGCGGCAAGGGTTATGCCATAGCGGTTTTTGAAAGTGACTTTTTTATGATCGACCTTGTCACTTTTAGCAAATTTTTTGTCCCACTCATCGGTTAGTGCAATTGATGATTGAGCAAAAGCTTGGCCAGTGGTTAGCGAGGCAACCCCTAGCGCAACAATACCTGCACCAGTCATCTTCATCATATTGCGACGTCCTTCATTAGGCATATCTTGTTCAGTAGTAATCTTGGTCGTTTCAGTATGTATATCCATGGTTATTCTCCGGACAAGTTAAAATTTTGGCTGAGACTGTTGAGCTCACGCTCACAAAACGGTAGTTAACATCACCTTTAAGTAATTGTTCATAGGCTGTATCTGATTTACCCAGCCTTGATTAATAGCGCTTAGATTGAGAGTCTTTCGAGGGTTTAGTTTTGCAGTTTTTGCGTATGTTTTGTTAGTAAGATCCTGCTAATTAATTGCTTGATACTCCAAAAAACTAGCATTTCACTTAATATAAGCACTGACTCAAGCGACTATTGAAAAATCAACATTCGCAAAGCTTTAATAACGGCTCAATAAGTGACCACTGGACAAAAGGTATAAACAGAGAGCTCGGTTGTACACCGACTGATCAAAGCAAGGTTACCGAACAAAAACGTTTTCGAGGTAGATTGCACTGGGCGAATCAAAAAATTATCTTGTATCGTCGATAAATGACAATTCGACTTTATCCTTAATACTGTTGAAGCTAGAGATCTCGTTGTTGTGCACTCATTGGCTCAATCAACAAAGCGACAACGGACAAAGCCTGACGTATCCACATGAATTTAAAAATTACCCTCAAACAATGTCGAGCAGAAACTCATCGAGTAAGTGGCGCATGAGTCACTATTTTGATAACAAGAGAATAGATCCCAAGGAACAAATGCAAAACACAGGTTAATTTGTAAAAGTGAGACTATTGGGCTTTCCATCCTCGAACAATTGAAATCCCAAACAGTTTAGTCATATTTTCAATGTTAAATGAACCGCCCCAATATTGGATTCAATCAGTCATAATGGAGGCATGATTAATCGTGAATTTTGACACCGAGACAAGCGCGAACAAATTCTGGGTCGAAGTGCTTGATAGCTTCACCAACGTAACCCAAATCTAGACTATTGATTTTGTCCATCTCATCAGCAGATAGCGTGAAATCCCAGACATTAAAATTCTCTTGAATTCTCTCTGGTTTAATCGATTTAGGGATTACAGTGACGCCACGTTGTACGTTCCAACGTAAAATGACTTGAGCAATAGTTTTACCGTGTTTTACTGCAATGCCTTGAAGCTTTTCATCTTCAAACGGTTTATGGCGACCGCCACCTAAGGGCGCCCATGCTTCTGGCTGCACATTGTAATACTTCATTGTTTCAATGGCCGCAGCTTGTGAAAAGTAAGGATGCATTTCTACCTGATTCACCACTGGGAGAACTTTGACCGTTTCACAAAAGTTGGTTAATACGTGAGCATAGAAATTAGATACACCAATAGATTTTAATTTACCTTGTTCGTACGCATCTTCCATTGCACGCCAAGCGCTAAAATAATCGCTCATAGCCTGATGAAGTAGATATAAATCGAAATATTCTAAGCCTGATTTTTTAAGTGATGCCTCAATGCCAACTTTCGCTGTATCGTAGCAGGCCATGTCTTGTACCCATAATTTTGAAGTAATAAATAACTCCTCACGAGTGCAGAGGCCGTGTTTAATTGCTTCACGTACAGCGTCACCTACGGCATCTTCATTGCCATAAACGGCTGCGGTATCAATAAGACGGTAGCCAACACGGATTGCATTGAGGATTGAATTTTTGCATTCTTCTTTATCGGTGACTTTAAAAACACCAAAGCCCAACATGGGCATTTTAGAGCCATTATTTAGTGTCGTATATTCCATAGTAGAACGCCTCCGTTGTGTTGGTTGTATTTTGATGAAAATGTATTTTATGCAGCCAATTATCTTCAACTAGCCTCTCAGAGTAGGTTAACAAATTACGGTATGTAATCGTTGCGATAGGGTTACTCGATATTGGCTAATAAAAATCGCCAATAATTAAACTTAAAATATTGGCGATTAATTGGCAGAGTTACAAAGATTGAGCCGTCGGTCTAAAAATAATTTCATTTACATCAACATACTCTGGTTGGCTAATTGCAAACGTAACCATATCTGCAAAGCTAGAAGCTGGGATCCCTACTTGGCCGACATAATCTTGGTTGGCACTTTGCACTTCTTTATCACTAATATGCTCAAGTAACTCAGTTTTGACGGCGCCAGGGCTAATTAAAGTCGTACGGATATTGTGTGGCGTGACTTCTTGTCTTAAACCATCGGTTAATGCGCGAACAGCAAATTTGGTTGCAGAATAGACCGATGATGCAGGGAAAATGAGATGAGCTGCGACCGATGCTGTGTTAATTATGTGTCCAGCTTTCTGTTCTATCATATGCGGCAGTGCAGCAGCGATACCGTATAGAACACCTTTTATATTAACATCAATCATCTGATCCCATTCATCCACTTTGACACTTTCAAACATCGAAAGAGGCATAACTCCAGCGTTGTTGATAAGAACATCAATGCGTCCGAATGTGTTAATTGCCGCATCAACTAAGTTTTTAACATCGTTTTTGTTGGTTACGTCAGTTGCCAGAGCGAGTGCTTCACCACCTTTTGCTTTAATCTCTGAAACCAATTGTTCTATGCGATCAGCGCGGCGAGCACCGAGAACGACTTTGGCTCCCATAGAAGCAAGGTGACGCGCTGCAGCTTCGCCCATACCGCTTGATGCTCCAGTAATTACGATGACTTTGTTCTCTACGTTATTGCTCATTTTAAATCCTTAACATTTGCAGTTTAAAAATTAGGGTTGTTGTTAATGTAAACTTGGTTCTCAACAGTAATAGCCAACGACCTCATGACCATAAGTAACCTGCTGTTGTGTATTAGCATTTCTAACGCGATAGCTGAATTTAACGATACCAGTACAATTTTATTAGCTAGCTGTCGCGTATTGCTCATTAACTACTTTTTTCTTTCCAGATAACATTTCCACCCTCTTTTTGAGGATGTAATAACAAGGTGTTTTATCGCAGCATCAGCTGTAGCCCCATGCCACTGTAATTCGTGACGTCATTTTCTGGGAATAACATATCGACGTTAACTTGGCCGATAAAAAGGAGGTCTGGGCCTTGAAACGATTGATGGTCTTTTGAATGATTAGCTGTCTGTTCTGTATTAGTATCGGCTTCAGCATTGGCGGTCGATATCACTTCCAAACTATTGAGTAATTTAGCTTTTACAGTCGACGAAATATTTTTTTCATGAAATGGCCTCCTGATTAAACGATAGAATTAGGGTTAAATAAATCTTTGTCGAGTCTGTTATACCTTATTGAGTGTCAAGCACAGAGTTAAGTACTTGCAGTGCATTTGCGGCAATCTGAGGGCCGCAATATTTTTCAATAATGTGAATAAATTCGTTGAGCTGACTGACAGATACATGGTTATTCATACTAAAGGTGTAGTGAGCACTTAACTGGTTATTTACACCATTTAAATTAGCCAAAGCTGCTATTGTGGCAATTTCTCGCTGCTTCCAGCTTAAGGAATCTCGTTCGAAAATATCGCCGAACAGGTGAGCTTTCAGGTAAGTATCAATTTCAGGCGAGAATTCAAATAATGGCCCTTTAACTTCAGCACCAATTAGCTTGGTCTGGTTCTCAGTACCGAACTCGAGGCTGGTTCGGTCTGTAGGTAAAGGCTTAGGCTCAGAGCCGACAATGTCAGTCATGCCAGTTTTTTTCCGGTCATCCACAACACTCATAAGCGCAGAAAGTCCATTTAAACTGCGGGGGAAGCCTGCATAGGCATACATCTGAACCAGGATTGCTTTAATTTCGTTGATCGTTAAGCCGGCATCCAAACCTTCATGTAAACTGACTTGTAACTTTTCTATATCACCGCTTGCAGTAAATGCCGCGATTGGAATAATGGCTTGCTCTGAAGGTTCAAGCGAGTCTGTTACTGACGCTATATTCATAAATAAAATCGCTGTTAAATTGATGGTAAGGAAAGAGACTTTTCTGAAAAATAATCAAATAAATCATCTAAGTTAGCTGCTCAATTTTGATGTGATTAACTTATCATTTATATTTGCTGAACTATTGCCTATAGTTTTTTTATCATTGCCTATTCCTGCATATAAAATAATATGGCAACTTTTGCCTATATGAGTTAGCTTTGTTTTCAGTTTTGGCATTGAATAAGTGGTAATGTCGGTGGTTTGTGGTGGTCATTAATGTCATTGGCTGTTTTGGTCCTGGCAGAAGTACAATGCCTTAAGTGTGAACATCTATTTTTGCTAAGGTTTATAAAATCAGCGCTACTAGCCTAGCAATAGCTAAAGTTGCCTAATCATTTTATTTAAAAACGCCATCAGTCGGAGTCAATAGCACTTAATGGTAGTTAGTCTCTGTAAAATGAACAAAAATATAAACCGGTTGATGGATTTGATTTGTACTAATAGCCTAGTGCTTTAATCAGCGCGATTAGCTTATGCAAATTCCAAATGTTAAAACTAAACATTACGATATATATTGCCACTAGGATGATGATGAACGGTTCACAAAGTAGAGTTGCCAATACTGAAAAGCTGGCGAGACAAATTGATAAATGGATGGAAAAAGGCGTTAACCAGGTCGAGACTAAAATTCCAGGATTGAAATTAACCCGATGGCCATCTACTACCGCGCCAACGAGTTATATTCATCACCCGAGTGTTTGTTTAATTGCTCAAGGTAAGAAGCGTGTTCTATTAGGTGATGAAAGTTATATTTATGACGCCAATCATTTTCTTGTTTCATCTGTTGGCTTGCCGGTCATTGCTAATATTATGCAAGCAAGCGATGAGCATCCTTATCTCGGGCTGGTTATGGAGCTGGATCTACAAATTATTTCAGAGCTGATTGCTGAAAATAAGAATTTGTTTTCCTACGATAAAAAGACCACAAAAGGGATTGCCGTTGGACAACTTTCTGAGTCGCTATTAAACGCATTCACTCGACTAATAGATCTGTTGGATGAGAGCGATAATATAGGAGCTTTAGCACCCATAATTCAAAGAGAAATCTTTTTTCGTCTTTTGACGACAGAGCAAGGTATCCTGCTTAATCAAATCGTTACAACTCAGAGCCACAGCTACCAAATATCTAAAGCAATTGATTGGCTTAGAAATAACTTTTTTAAACCATTAAGCGTAAGTGATCTAGCCGATTACAGTGGAATGAGTCAATCTGCATTTTACAGTCATTTTCGTTCAGTCACGGCTATGACGCCTCTACAATTTCAGAAAAGTTTACGTTTGAATGAAGCTCGTCGTTTAATGTTAACCGAAAACTTAGATGCGACGACGACAACATACAAAGTTGGCTACGAGAGCCCCTCTCAATTCAGTCGAGAATACCGCCGTTTTTTTGGTGAGTCTCCATTAAAAGATACAAAAGCATTGCGCGAAACTGGACTGCCTCAAGAAGCAAAGGCTTAAAGAAAAAGAACCAAAAAGGCTAGGTTTAACTTAACTTAACAATGTGTACTTCTTGCGCTAACCTACTATTTTTCAATGATAAAATTGGTTTTATCAATAGCAATACTCCCATATTTGGCTAGCCCACGATTGCTATTGACACATATTTTTAGCTTAACAAATCATACCAAACTCCCCCTCGGAAATAGAGAAACATCAACGTGCTCATAATTACGCCAGTCGCCGCGCAAACTCAGCTTGTGACATCTTTAACGTTGGGCGAATAACATCGGGTGATGACGGCTTAAAAAGCTCTGTTGTCCGCAGCATATGCTGAGCTTTTTTAGGTAATAGACGACAGTGCGCTGAATTTCACTCCCTCAAGGATAGTAAAGAGATGTTAGTATGGAAAATATGAGGCTACATGGATTTTCATTTTGTCAAAAATGTCGTTTTATTTTACCTCTCCTCGACACTCGAAAAGCTCAATACATGGGCTGTATCTGCATTAAAGAACGATGATAAATAATAGTGGGAATAATATTAATGGACCTCTCTGTATTAGACAAATTCTGGCAGCTAATTAACGAAAAATTACAAGGCTGGCTAGAAGCGGGCATTAAACACTTGCCGAATTTTATAGTCGCCTTTCTCTTAGCCATGTTTTTTGGCTTACTGGCTAAATATGTTGGTAGAGTCGTTCGAAAAGTGCTTCATAAAGCCTTAGAGTCTGAACAAATTGCCGATCTACTTTCATCAATTATCAAGATGCTGGTGTTGTTGACAGGGCTATTTATCGCTCTAGAGTTTTTGGGGTTAACCGGCACCGTAACGTCACTCTTAGCTGGCGCAGGTATTATTGGCCTAGCGCTTGGTTTTGCTTTTCAAGACATGGCAGAGAATCTTATTGCTGGTATTGCTATGGGTATTCGTAAGCCATTTCAAATTGGCGATGTGGTTGAGGCAGGAGATGTATTCGGCACAGTAAAAACCATTAATTTGCGTAACACATTAGTCGAAACGTTTTTTGGCCAAATAGAAGTGATTCCAAATAAAATCTTATTTCGAAACGTACTCACTAATTATACGGTTACAGGGGTCAGGCGAATCGAAGTGCCCGTTGGTATTTCTTACGCAGACGACCCACAAAAGGCCGCTGAAGCTATCGAAGAAGCGATAAACGCCTGTGATTTTGTTATCAAAAAAGAACAAACTGCCGTATTTGCTAAGGGGTTTGCAGACAGCAGTATAAACTTAGTGGTCTGGTTCTGGATCGATTACCCAGGCGACACTGGCTTTATGAAAGCTCGACATACTGCGGTGGTAGAAATTAAAAAAGCGCTAGAAAAAGCTGATATCTTAATTCCCTTTCCTATCAGAACATTGGATTTTGGCGCCAAAGGCGGTGAAAAGCTCAATACTATGTTGTCGGAAACAAAGTCAGAAGAAACGTCAGAAGAAAAATCAGCAGACTCACAGAAGTCATCATCGTCTGAAAATGAAAAGTAATCTCTGGGATTAGAGGCACTTTCATTAACTGAACGTCAGCTTGTCGCATCGGTCTAATTTAATTAGACTGCCAAAAATGTTGAAGGTCGGCAGATCGCTCCTAGCGTTCTGGAAAAAGAGCCGACCATCGGCTTTTGCTACGAGTACACTTATTGTTCCAGGCGGCTTGAAGGTCGGTAACACTCAGATAACCGACGTTCAAGTTTTCTCTGGGATGTAAATATAAGCGCATAATCAGCGCTCGAATAGGCTTATATTGAGTCATCGAATGCGCACATTTGCCATTACTGATCCGACATATAGCATTACTGATCTGACATATAACATAATTATTGGACTGAATACTTTCGAGAGTCCAGTGGTTCACTTAATCTTTTCCTGCCACACAGGAAAAACATATCAAGCGGTCAAAGATAAACTATTTTGCTGGCATTACAGCAAGTGGGTCAATACCAACGTCACCGCTCATTTCAGCGCCAAGCAATTTACTGCCGCCTATGCGAGTCCCCTCACAACAAGATATCGCCAGGGGAATTAGCACCATCAAATTTGTTCTCTGGCCGCCGCATTCTTACAGAAAAGGGGAAAACCAACATACCTGCCTAGCGCTCTTTAGTCGATTGACCAGATAAAATTGATACCTAGCACTAGCAAATCCTAACTGCCTAATCGATTGACTTGTTCCAACATAGGGTTCAATGACCCTCAAGCCAACACATCAGACCATGCTGAATCGATCAAGTATGTGCTTTTTTCTTTGGGCCATTTTTCCACTACCAGCAGGAGCTCGGCGCTGCTTACAACGCGGTAGTGTTGGCAAGCGAACAGACAGATCCCGCCAACGGACTGATAATACACCAGAGCTAGCGCCAACAGCGTTTGCCCATCAGACTTGGAAGGAGCAACCATGACGACAATCACCACCATTAATCCCGCGACTGAAAAAGCTATCCATTCCTACGACATAATGACCGAAAAGCAGGCGACGGCTCGGCTTGAGTCCTGCCATGGGGCATTTCTGCAATGGCGTAAACTAACCCATCTGGAACGGGCCACCTATCTTAATAACATCGGTCAAAAACTACGTGACAATGCCGATGAATTGGCCGCCTTGATGACCAACGAAACCGGCAAGCTCCTGAAAGATGGTCTCGTTGAGGTCCAGCTCTGTGCTGCGATCTTAGATTACACCGCTGAAAATGGACCAGAAGCGCTAGCTGATGAAGAGCGTGTGCAAGGACTCAACGGCAAACGCGGCGTCATCAGTTATCAGCCCATCGGCGTTATCTATTCAATCCAGCCTTGGAACTTTCCCCTTTACCAGCCGATCCGTGTGCTGGCAGCCAATCTGATGGCAGGTAATGGCTGTGTTCTGAAGCACGCCAGCATCTGCACTGGCTCCGGACTTCGTTTGCGTGAATTGTGCATTGAGGCCGGCTTGCCCGAGGATCTGTTCCAGGTTTTGGTGATCGATCATGACACCAGCGACAAGCTGATAGCCCATCCTATGGTCCGTGGTGTCACAATGACAGGTAGCGATGGCGCTGGGCGACACATCGGGGCTGTGGCCGGCAAAGAGTTAAAGAAGACAGTGCTCGAACTGGGGTCGAATGATGCTTATCTGGTGCTTGAGGATGCCGATATTGAAACCGCCGTAAAATTTTCGGTTATGGGCCGACTTTACAACAACGGAGAGACCTGCGTTTCTGCCAAGCGGTTCATCGTGACCGATAAGGTCTATGACGCCTTTGTCGAGGCTTTTGTCGCTCAAATGCAAAAAATCAACATGGGTGACCCCACGGATAAGAATACCCAGCTTGGGCCGCTTTCCAGCCAAGAGCAGTTTGACATCGTTAAGGAGCAGGTGGACGCCAGCGTCGCCAAGGGTGCAAAAATCCTCTGCGGTGGCGAAGTGCCAAAACGCACGGGTGCCTATTATCCCGCCACTGTGCTGGTAAATCTTACGCCCGGAATGCCAGCCTACGATGATGAAATCTTCGGGCCGGTCGCGTCGATCATCCGCGCTATTGATGATGAGGACGCCATGCGACTGGCTAATGAAAGCCGCTATGGACTTGGCGGAGGGATCTTTTCAAAGGATGAGGAACGAGCCCTCAAACTGGCACGCGATGACTTTGACACAGGCATGATCCGCATTAATTCGTTTGGGGTTGCTGATCCGAATATGCCATTTGGCGGGGTCAAGAATTCCGGATACGGACGTGAACACGGTGGTTTTGGCATTAAGGAGTTCGTCAACGTAAAGTCGATTTTCCTGCCCTGACCTGGCTTTACACCCACAATTTCGCCCATTTCATTCAACATTAAGGATTTCTCTATGAGTATGAACATTCTTGTCGCCGGTGCCACCGGTAAAACGGGCCAGCTTCTGGCCCAGTACCTGATAGATCAGGGCCATAAGCCGATTACGCTGGTTCGCGAAAGTTCGGATACCAGCTCGCTGCCCCAAGGTGTAGACCTGCGCCATGGTGACCTGACCGACTTGGAAACCGGCCTGTGCGACTGCATGGACGTGGTGATCTTTGCCGCAGGTTCAGGAGGAAGCACCGGCCCTGAAATGACCAAAAAAGTGGATCGGGACGGCGCGAAGCGACTGATTGATCAAGCGAAAGAATCAGGCGTAAAGCGTTTCGTGATGCTCAGCTCGATCGGCGCAGATCAATCCAACCCTACCGGCGACATGGCCCCTTACCTGAATGCCAAACACGAAGCGGACGAATACCTCAAGGCTTCCGGAGTAACTTACTCGATCCTGCGCCCTGTAGCACTGACCAACAAGGGCCGCAGCACGGATGTGATCCTGGGTGACAATGTCGACAAATCGGCCAAGGCATCTCGAGCGGATGTGGCCCACGTACTGATGGAGGCCGCCACTACAGGCCGTTACGACGGTATGACGCAGAATATGCAGTCAGCCTAACCCTAGTGTCGCTGGCGTAACATTAAGCTTGGAACCGTTAACGTATAAAATTCAATCATTCATTTCAACAGGAGAAAATCCATGTCAGAGATCAATAGCAAAGTCGTTATCATTACCGGTGCCAGCAGTGGTCTGGGTAAAGCCACAGCACTACGCCTGGCAAAGGGTGGCGCTAAACTGGTGCTTGCTGCCCGCCGCGAAGAACGCCTTGTGGAGCTGCGTGACACGATCAAGGATCAGGGGGGTGAAGCTATTTATCAGGTTACCGACGTCACTGACCGCGCTCAAGTCGAGTCGCTGGCCAAGGCGGCGAAGGAAGCTTACGGACGCATCGACGTGCTGGTCAACAACGCTGGTCTGATGCCGCTATCGCCCCTCGATGAACTCAAAGTCGACGAATGGGAGAAAATGATTGATGTCAATATCAAAGGCGTGCTCTACGGCATTGCCGCGGTGCTGCCGACCATGCGCGAGCAGCATGTCGGCCACATTATTAATCTCTCGTCAGTAGCCGGGCATAAGGTCTTTCCGGCATCCGCCGTTTATTCCGCTACCAAGTTTGCCGTCAAGGCGCTATCAGAAGGCATTCGTCAAGAAGGCAATGGGGAAATCCGCTCCACCAATATTTCGCCTGGTGCCGTAGCGACCGAGCTGACCAGTAAAATCAGCGACCCCGATACTGCCAAAGGTGTTGATGAAATGTACGAGATGGCCATTGACCCTGATGCAATTGCACGAGCAATTGCTTATGCCATCGAGCAGCCGGCAGATGTTGATGTCAACGAGATTATCATTCGTCCCACTAGGCAGCCACTGTAAGCGCAAAGCCACTCTATTGGACTGGAGCAAGATGCAAACTGGCATGATAAAAATCACAGCAGCTTAGGTCTGCTGTTGAACCAGTTACATTGTAAGCCAGCACAAGAGAGCGATTTTTAGCATGCGGACTCAAACGGATTGTCGGGCCAGAGGAAAAATGCTAGATCGGAAGGATCCCTTGCATGAGTGCTTATGTTGTCATTTCTCAGCAAATCCTTTTTGCTCTTCGGTCTCTGTGTCGCTATTTTAGATAGCAGATAAAACATAAGAGCCTAGCAACTAGGGAATAAGCCGTCAGAGTGAAGTAAATAACAATTTACTTCACTCTTTTTATCATTCCTGGTGAATTATCCTAAGGAGAAGCAAACGATGAGTATTAATTATGACTGACAAAATATTAAAAATTTCAGATGCGTTTTGGAATATTCGTGGTGAGTTTAATATTTTAGGTTTACTAAATATTGGAACACACGCTTCTTTAGTAAAGCGCGGTAACGGCAAGTTTGTTTTGCTCGATGCTTATGAAATGCAAGACGACATTAAACAGCAAGTCGATTCACTGACCAACAATGGAGTCAACATTGAAGCGATTATTAACTTGCATCCATTCCATACAGTGCATATTGAAAAAATACATGGCGATTATCCACACGCAAAACTCTATGGCACGCAGCGCCATATCGATAAATTGCCCAACCTAACATGGCAAACAGAGTTAACCAATTCAAACGAGTTTGCTGCTTTGTTTTCAGAGGATTTTGAATTTTCAGTGCCCCGCGGGGTCGATTTTATTTCCAAAAACGAGCACCTACATTTTTCATCGGTGCTTGCTTACCACAAAGAGTCAAAAACCATTCACGTTGACGACACGTTAATGTACTTTCAATTACCCGGTTTACTCCGTTTTTTAAAAAGTCCAGAATTGGCTTTTCATATGACACTGTCGAAAACATTGGAACGACGCAAAGGCGCTGCTGATGATTTTCGGCATTGGGTCGCAGATCTAGCGGAGCAATGGAGCGGTGCCGAAGTGTTATGTGCGGCTCATTCGTCAACATTGTTTATTAAAAACCAATCGCCATCAATTGCGGCGATGATCATGACAGCATTGGAACGGGTAGAATTAACCTTAAAACATCATGAAAACAAGTTTGGTTAGCACCTTTCTCGTCGTTATATTGCAGTTCAAACTGAATTAGGCGTCCAGAAATTAGCGTGATCAGAGCCGTGAAATGTCACGTTCGGATCTGCAACCATCGAACACTCCAGAACCAGTGAACTGTGCTTAGCGACAAAACCTCTCGGTGGCGTTTGTATTTTTGAAGCCTTGTGGGAGTTGTCTGCAAAACAAGATTTGTAAAAAATAAACTCTCAAAGCACCAAAAGCACTGTGAGAGTTTATAAAAAAACGTACAGCATGTTAACTTCTCAATTAACATGCTGTACGTTCATTTGGCATTGGGTCAAATGGAGCTATCTATTTTTGCGGGTGCTTAAAACATCGACACAAAAAATGCGCTGAAACAAATTGCGATTACAACTGTTGTGCCTAAAGCCATTTTTAATTCTGTAGTCATTGTCTTGCCTCCAAATGTGTATACTGCAAGAATAACGCTTTTTATGAGTTAACCCAAAAAATATCCTCACAAATGTGAGCTAAAGCAAAATTTTATGGGTATTAACCGCCAGACTTTTCATTAGCATCTGAGCTTGATACAGTCAGATAAATTTTTAATAAGAGAGTATATCATGTCACAACTACTTCATACGATGATCCGCGTAGGCAATTTAGATCGCAGCATCACTTTTTATACTGATGTAATGGGGATGAAATTACTGCGTAAATCAGAAAACCCAGAATACAAGTACACGCTTGCCTTTGTCGGTTTTGGCGAAGAAACCACAGGCCAAGCTGTGATTGAATTAACCTATAACTGGGGTGTCGACAGTTACGATTTAGGTAATGCTTTTGGTCACTTAGCCATTGGCGAAGAAGATATCTATGCCCGCTGCGATGCAATTACTGCAGCTGGAGGTAAAGTCACCCGAGCACCAGGGCCGGTTGCAGGCGGAAGCACTGAAATCGCTTTTGTTGAAGATCCTGATGGATATAAAATTGAATTAATTCAGAAAAAGTCAGCAACTGCAGCTTTAGGTTAATACGGTACGTCTTAGTATTGGTGATAAGTAAAAATAACAAAAGCCAGCGAATTGCTGGCTTTTTTGTTAGCTGCAATAAGCATGCAGCGGATAATATGCTGATAAACAATTGATTAAAAAATTTGGGGCTAATCTTATACCCAAAACACAAACCAAAATTAATGATTCAACGTTAACCCATCGAGACTGACTATTCTGGCTTTAGCAAACTAAAGTGATCGTAGGCACGCTGGGAGGCTATTCGTCCTCTAGGAGTGCGCTGAATAAAGCCTTGTTGAATTAAAAAAGGCTCCAATACATCTTCAATCGTTTCTCTATCTTCACCTATCGCGGCGGCAAGGTTATCTAATCCTACTGGACCACCCATAAATTTATCAATAATTGCCAGCAAGAGTTTACGGTCTAAATAATCGAAACCTTGCTCATCAACATCAAGCAAATCAAGTGCATACTCGGCCACTTTTTGGGTGACTTTGCCATCATGTTTAACTTCCGCATAGTCGCGAACACGGCGTAATAAACGGTTAGCAATTCGCGGGGTGCCTCGTGAACGTTTGGCAATTTCAATCGCACCTTGCTGATCAATCTCAAGCTCCATCACATTCGCTGAGCGTGTCACGATAGTGGTAAGATCTTTAACATTATAAAACTCTAAACGCAGTGGAATACCAAAACGCGCCCGCAGTGGTGATGTTAGTGCTCCAGCTCGAGTGGTCGCCCCAATAAGCGTGAATGGCGGTAAATCTAACTTAATCGAACGTGCTGCGGGGCCTTCACCAATCATAATATCCAGTTGGTAGTCTTCCATCGCCGGATAAAGAATTTCTTCAACCACAGGGCTTAACCGATGTATTTCATCGATAAACAGCACATCACCCTCTTCAAGATTCGTTAACAAGGCCGCTAAATCGCCGGCTTTTTCGAGCACGGGGCCAGAAGTGGATTTGATGTTCACCCCCATCTCATTGGCGACAATCATTGCTAAGGTTGTTTTACCTAAACCTGGAGGGCCAAAAATCAGCATGTGATCAAGGGCCTCGCGGCGATTAATCGCAGCTTGTATAAAAACCTTAAGCTGGGCACGAGTGTCATCTTGACCAGTATACTCATCCAACATTTTAGGGCGCATAGCACGATCAATCAGTTCATCTTGACCTTGTACTTGCGGCTGGATCAGGCGATCAGCTTCAATCATTTTTACGTACCCTGTTTATGCATATCATACTTATAACATTGATTTTAAAGCAGCTTTAATTAACGTTTCAGAACTCATACCTTGCTTAAAAGCCGCAGAAACCGACTTACTGGCCTGAGCGGGCTTGTAGCCTAAAGATAATAAGGCAGAAATAGCATCTTCTTCAGCGCTTTCAGCTGCTGGCGCGGGGGTGTAATTACTCTGTAGCATAAACTCGCGCTCAGAACCGGCAGAGGCTTCAAGCAAACTTTTAAGCTTATCGCGCATTTCAATCACTAAACGTTCAGCCGTTTTCTTACCCACTCCAGGTAATTTCACTAAGGTGGCAATATCATCGCGTTCAACACATGATACAAACTCAGATGCCGTCATGCCTGATAAAATCGTTAACGCCAACTTAGGGCCGACACCATTAGTTTTAATCAGTAGACGAAATAACGCCCGTTCTTGTTTGGTGATAAAACCATAAAGCAACTGAGCGTCTTCGCGCACCACAAAATGGGTGAATAACATGGTAGCTTGATTTAACGCAGGTAATTCATAAAAACTGGTCATCGGCACTTGTAACTCGTAGCCTACACCATTAACGTCTAGCACCACTTCAGGCGCTTGCTTTTCAACTAAAATACCGCTTAATCGACCTATCATTTGTATCTTCCATATGTTCTGCTGCTAGCTTTACCGCCCATAGCGATAAGACTTTGATAAGTATGAAAATGACATATTGCTACTCCTAACGCATCGGCCGCATCAGCTTGTGGTGAAGCTGGTAGCTTAAGTAATTGTTTCACCATATGTTGTACTTGCGTTTTTTGAGCTCTGCCAGTGCCAACTACGGCACTTTTTATTTGTGTTGCACTGTATTCTGCAACCGGTAAACCAGCACAGGTTGCAGCAACAATCGCCGCACCTCTCGCTTGGCCCAGTTTAAGGGCAGAATCCGCATTCTTGGCCATAAACACCCGCTCGATAGCAAACTCGTCGGGCTGATATTGGGTAATGATTTCACATAAGCCAGCATAAATTTGCTGTAAGCGTTGCGGTAACTCATCGGCGGATGTTCGAATACAGCCACTACCAAGATAAATCTGTTGACGGCCTTGGCATTGGATCACCCCATAACCGGTAATACGTGAACCCGGGTCAACACCTAAAATAATGGCCATTGATGCCTCATGCGTTATCTAACGCTTGCATAACGTCATCTGAAATCTCAGCATTATGATATACCTCTTGTACATCATCATGATCTTCTAAGTTATCAATTAAACGTAAAAACTTTTCAGCCGTATCGGCATCAAGCTCTGCTTTTAATGACGCGACCATGGTCACTTCAGCATGAACCGCCCCAAAAGCCGCACTATCAAGTGCATCTTTGACTTTGCCAAAGGCCTCTGGCGTAGTAAAAACGTCGATAGAGCCATCTTCATGGGTGATAACATCTTCTGCACCCGCTTCTAAAGCACTGTCAATTAAGCTGTCTTCATCGATATCACTGTCGTAAGAAATAATACCTGATTGCGTGAACAAATAGGCAACAGAACCATCGGTGCCTAAATTACCGCCCGATTTATTAAAGGCATTGCGCACGCCTGAAACAGTACGATTGCGATTATCTGTCATGGTTTCGACCATCACCGCCGTTCCACCAGGTCCATAGCCTTCATAAATAATAGTTTCTAGTTGCTGGCCATCTATCTCACCGGCACCGCGTTTTATGGCGCGTTCAACGGTATCGCGAGTCATATTATTGGATAAGGCTTTATCAACTGCAGCACGTAATCTAGGATTGGCATCAACATCTGAACCACCTTCGCGGGCCGCGACGGTCAGTTCACGAATGAATTTGGTGAATAACTTGCCGCGTTTAGCATCTTGTGCTGCTTTGCGGTGTTTAATATTGGCCCATTTACTGTGTCCAGCCATTGTATCTCCTTACTATTCAATAGGACGTACCAAGTAAACTCGTTTACTTGTAAAAAACGTACCGAGGCAAAAGCCTCGGTATGTAGTCCCCTGTTAAGGGCGAGCAAATGGCTAACGTTAGCGCTTTACTCTTCTGTTTTAACCTTTTCAACCACGGCGATGCCTAACTCAGCAAGTTGCACTGGGTTAGCAAATCCTGGAGCATTGGTTAACGGACATGCAGCGGTAGTCGTTTTCGGGAAAGCCATCACGTCGCGAATGGAGCTGGCGCCGGTCATTAACATAATAATACGGTCTAAACCGAATGCTAAACCAGCATGTGGCGGAGTACCATAACGCAATGCTTCAAGTAAGAAACCGAACTTTTCTTTGGCTTCTTCAGCTTCAATACCTAAAATATTAAATACTGTGCTTTGCATTTCAGCGTTGTGAATACGAACTGAACCACCACCTAACTCACAGCCATTTAACACCATATCATAGGCATCTGAAATTGCTGCTGCAGGATCTGCAGCCAACTGTTCAGCACTCATACCACGAGGAGCGGTAAAAGGATGATGAACAGCGTGGAAACCGCCGTTAATTTTTTCAAACATAGGGAAGTCAACAACCCACATTGGACGCCATTGACCTTCAAGCAGCTTAAAGTCTTCACCTGCTTTTAAGCGCAATGCTCCCATAGCCTCGGCAACAACATTGGCTTTATCGGCACCAAACAGAATGATATCGCCTGTTTGTGCATGAGTACGACTGATAATATCGTTAACTATCGATTCAGTTAAGAACTTAAGTACAGGAGATTGTATACCTTCAATACCTGCAGCTAAGTCATTTATCTTCATCCACGCTAAGCCTTTCGCGCCATAAATTGCCGCATACTTGGTATAATCGTCAATTTGCTTGCGTGATAATGATGCGCCTGTCGGAATACGTAATGCGGCTACGCGGCCTTCAACATCGTTTGCTGGGCCATTAAATACCGCAAACTCGACGTCTTTAACTAAATCAGCAATATCAACTAATTCAAGTGGATTACGTAAATCGGGTTTATCAGAACCATAACGCTTCATGGCTTCGGCGTAAGTCATACGCGGAAAATCGCCTAAATCAACATTCAATAAATCGTGAAATAAACCGCGCATCATTTGCTCAGTTTTTTCCATGACTTGTTCAGCAGACATGAAAGATGTTTCGATATCGATTTGGGTAAATTCAGGTTGGCGATCAGCACGTAAATCTTCATCGCGGAAACATTTAACGATTTGATAATAACGGTCAAAACCTGACATCATTAACAACTGTTTGAACAGCTGTGGGGATTGAGGTAACGCAAAAAATTGACCTTTATACGTTCGGCTTGGGACTAGATAGTCACGTGCACCTTCTGGGGTCGCTTTAGTTAAAATCGGCGTTTCGATGTCTAAAAAACCATTGGTGTCTAAGAAGCGACGAACAGAACTGGTGACCTTAGCGCGGAAGATAAGACGCTCGGCCATTTCTGGACGACGTAAATCTAAATAACGGTATTTTAAGCGTTGTTCTTCACTGTTATTTTGATAATTATCCATGCTTAAAGGTAACGGAGCTGATGCATTAATCACTGTCAGTTGCGTACCTAAAATCTCAATTGCACCGGTTTTCATTTGTGAATTGACTTGGCTTTCTGGACGAGCGCGCACAACACCTTTAATTTGAACACAAAACTCACTGCGCAATGTGCTGGCTATATCAAAAACGTCTTTTAGATCTGGGTCAAAAACAACTTGAACTAGCCCTTCTCTATCGCGTAAGTCTAAAAACACAACTCCGCCTAAATCGCGACTACGGTTTACCCAACCGACTAAAGTAACTTCTTGACCTAGATGAGACGGATTAATGTCTCCACAATAATGACTGCGCATTGAACTCTATCCTTTATCCACAAAGCGGTATTTTGGAAATCGAAAATGATAAAAACGGCATTATATACCGTGACTCAAACTTATGCATTGAAGTATCAATCAGATTAAGGCAATTAACCAGACCTATAGCGAATAAACTGGATTGACTGACTGAAAAACCATCAATCAAAACTAGCTCATTTTATATTGATGGCCACCTACTTTTTTAGCCTGATACATGAGCTGATCTGATTTTTTCAATAATGAGGCTGCGTTATCAGAATCATCAGGAAATATGGCGATACCGATACTGGCAGAAATAGTAATACTGACATCACCGATTAGCAGCGGTTTTTTTAACGTGCTGAGTATGTTTTCCGCAACTTGACGGGCATCTTCTTTGGTTTCAATCTGATTTAATAGCATCACAAATTCATCTGCTACAAACCGCGTTACAGTATCAGAATCTTTCAAATGGCGAGTCAGTAGCACCGCAATACGTTGCAGTAACTTGTCACCAACATGATAGCCATGTTTATCATTTATGACTTTAAAGCCATCCAAATTGATAGACAACAATGCAAATTTTAATTTATCTCGCTGATGAGCTAGGCTTGTTTGCGCTAATTTATCTTCGAAAATATATCGGTTAGGCAAAGCCGTTATGTTGTCATGACTGGCCATAAACCTTAGGTCTTCTTCTACTTTAGCGCGCTTTTGAATTTCAATATTTAAGCGTCTACTTGACACGAGTATAACAATGGCAACTAGGGTGACAATAGACAAAACAATCACCAAATATTTAAACCAAGGTTGATACTGAACCGTGTCACTGTTGAGATCTAACGATACCCATTTTTGATACATATTTTGTTGTTCGGTTTCATCAATAGTGGCAAGAACCCTATCAATTAAAGGCACCAAATTTTTAACCCCTGGAAATAAACCAATATGGCTATGTTGCTCGGTAAGCTCAGCTAATAACGACATTTTCAAACTGGGATATTGGCCGCTTTTTAAGGTTGTCGCTAATGATGCCACCTGCTCAATAAACATATCCGCCGACCCATTAAGCACGGCTGCCATTCCCTGTTTAGTATCTGCAACAAACACTAATGTTATTCCCGGATATTGCTGACGCAACTGATCGACAATCTGATACCCCTCGACAACCGCTAAGCGTTTTCCGGTTACTTGTGAAATATTAAAAATGGGAGGTTGAGTTAAAGAAGTGATTATTGCCCAAGGAGATGGCCAATAGACTAATGAAAATGCCAGTTTACTTGCACGTTCAGGGGTTTTGGCCATACTGGCAACAAGATGAATATCGCCTTTAATAAGATCATCTATCATTTGGCGAAAATCATCGTAAGGCACAGGGATAATCGTTAAATTAAGTTGTTTGACTAATAAATTTTTAATGTCTGCATTAATCCCTAAAAATTCACCATTTCTCCCTTGAAATTCCATCGGCGCCCAGTTTTTTAGGTAACCCATTTTAATGGCTCCTAAGCTACTGATATATTGCTTTTGCTGGGTCGTCAATTTAATGTTATGGGCAGAATTGGCAAAAAAACGATCATCGGGATTAATTAACCACTTACGCTCTATTTGCATTTGTTCTTCGACAGAAATTAGATTAAAACCGGCTTGAATTCGGTCCGCTAGGCCGCTGTCATCAATCCGGGTTAAGACATACATATCGGTGGAAAATTCGATATCCGTATATTGACGAAATTCTGCCCACAGTTTATTTGCCAGCAAGTAATGCGATGCCATCGCTGCAGAAGACACAAAACCACTGATCTCTTTATTCTGAGCCGCTTTTACCATGCTGTCTAATGAATCATAAAAACGTAACTGAGCTTTGGGAAACGCTTTTTTCATCTCACTAATATAAGGTGCCGTTGGAAATACACCGATTCGCATCGCAATATCTTCAATGTTATTGATGCTTAAATTAGCACTAAAAAAACGACTTTTGACTGAAATAATATGCCAAGCTTGTTTCAAACCTGTACGCATATCTTTGCTTTCAGGATAACCAATATGGACATCAGCAACACCACGTTTAACGTCATCAATGCTACTGTTCATGTCACCAGCCACAAAATCAACATTAATACCGGTTTTTTCTGACCATAATTTCCATAAATCTACCAACATGCCATGTGGCAAACCGTCGGTACCAATATCGACATAAGGTTCAACGCCGTTTTGCATCGCAATAATGACACCCGATGTTTGTCGATGATAGCCTAACCAACGACGCTCTATTTGTTGGATAACGTTAGGTGGTATTAATTCAAAACCATGATTAATTTTATTAATAAGGTCTTGATCACCTTTGGCTACTGCAGGTGATATATTGATTTTTTCAATAGGAATACGTGACGAACTATAAAAATTCGCCGCGATATCTTGTTCTAAAGTCAAATTACGTTGATAGCCTTCCATACCAGCAAAAACAAACAACTCTCCATTCACGGCAGCTTGTAATAATTGTTCACGATTTTGATAGTGCTTAAAGCTCAGCTTTGGCTCTAGCGCTGATAATGTTGCCTCATGGGATGATCCTGTCACAACACCTATTTGATAAGGCACTAAGTCACTAATTTGTTTTTTACTATTGAGAGATTTATGAACGAATAAGTAGGAATTTACTGAGGTGAATGGCTTGGCAAAATCAAATTTTTTCAGACGCGCACTATTTTTAGACATGCCGATGTGAATATCGGCCTGTCGCTGTTCAAGTTGATCAAGTGACTGCTGCCAGTGTCGCGATACAAATTGCACCTTGGTATCAGTAATGGCAGACCACTCACGCCATAAATCAACCAAAATACCTGAAGGAGTACCGTTTTCATTTAAATATTCAAATGGATAAGTATCTTCACCCATCACTATCACCAATGGTACTGAAGTATCGACTTTATCTGAATGCATTGCTTGCGCAGGTGATAATGCTAACGCAAATACTATTGCGAATATCCAAGGTATAAATTTCAAGTTTTTTCCCTAATACTTTCACTTGTTATAACAACCAACAACTCATACAATAAATCCAAAATGGAGTCAATGTGAGACTTTTCAGGCATTACTTGTCCATGTTGCCAATTGATTAACAATCTTGATTAACATCCATAGCAGTGTGCTGTGCATCAACACACAAGACCAAGGTGAAGATGGCATTTTAACCGATGACGATCCCGATATGAGGCGACCAAAAGACCTTGTTAATATCATTATCAATACATGTCGCAAATGAAAAATATTGCTAATGTTGGTTACAAATACACAAATACACAAAAACGATATGGCGTATATTTTTGTTGCTGTTTTGTAACAAGGTTAAATAATATCATTAATCTATCTTGTGTCGTGCTAAATTTATGAATAGAAATTAATTTCTTAGCTCTTTGTACATATTATCAGCATTAATAAGCATTCAGAACCTTCGCTACCTATTATATCGTTAAATATATCAAAAAAAACGTACAAATTAGCAGTAGAATACTTGCTGCCGTTCATCATGATTAGTTAAAATACTGCTATCATTTTTTCACATTGCAACTCATGAACTCCCAACAAGATAAGATATACGCTCATGTGACAGATAAAATCACTGATTTTCAATTTGATCAACGTGTTGCAGGTGTATTTAATGACATGATACGCCGCTCTGTTCCTGGTTATGCCCAAATAATCAATACTATTGGTGATTTTGCTCATCGATTTGTCACACCTAGCAGCAATATATATGATCTCGGCAGTTCGTTAGGCTCAGCAACCTTAAGTATTCGTCGTCAAATTGAAGGCCGTCAATGCCAGATCTACGCTGTCGATAACAGTCAGTCGATGATTGACCGTTGTAATGAAAACCTTGCGGCATATGTCAGCGACATCAAAGTAAATTTACTGTGTGCCGATATCAGAGAAATTGACATTCAAAATGCGTCGATGGTGGTGCTAAACTTTACCCTACAATTTTTGCCTATTCATGATCGCGATGCTTTAATAAAACGTATTTACGATGGCATGCTTCCAGGCGGAATATTAGTCATTTCGGAAAAGCTATTCTTTGAAGATAATCATATACAACAGTTATTAGATGAACAGCATTTAGATTTTAAGCGCGCAAATGGGTATAGTGAGCTCGAAATCAGTCAAAAGCGCAGTGCGTTAGAAAACGTGATGCGTCCAGACAGCTTAAATGTTCATCAACAACGCTTAACCGAAAACGGCTTTAGTCACTTCTCAGTTTGGTTTCAATGTTTTAACTTTGCATCTATGGTAGCGATTAAATGATCAATTTCAGCTCTTTTTATAAAGACATTGCCGATTCTAACCTACAACACTGGTTAGAAACATTACCGGCAATTTTAGGTAAATGGCAGAGAGATCATAAACACGGTAATTTACCCAAATGGGAAAAAGTGCTCAATAAATTACATTATCCGCAACCCGATAATATAGATTTTAGCAGTAGTGTGACCATTGGAACCGGAGAGCAACTCAGCTCGGGACAAGCCGAAAAACTAACTAATTTGTTGGCCGTTTTTCAACCATGGCGTAAAGGTCCATTTTCCGTTCATGGTATTCAAATTGATACCGAATGGCGCAGCGATTGGAAATGGGATCGGGTTAAAGATTATATTTCGCCTTTAAAAAATCGCACCGTATTAGATGTCGGTTGTGGCAGTGGTTATCACATGTGGCGCATGTTAGGGGCTGGGGCAACGCGTGTTGTGGGCATTGATCCGTCACCGTTATTTTTATGCCAGTTTGAAGCAATAAAACGCATTGCGGGTAATCAACACCCAGTGCACTTATTGCCTCTTGGTATCGAAGAGTTACCAGCTTTAGATGCCTTTGATACCGTATTTTCAATGGGAGTGCTTTATCATCGTCGCTCACCAATCGATCATTTACTACAATTACGAGACCAATTAAGAATTGGTGGTGAACTGGTACTTGAAACACTAGTAATAGATGGCGACGAAAACGCGGTATTGGTTCCACAAGATAGATACGGCAAAATGAACAACGTTTGGTTTATCCCATCTGTTGCAGCCTTAATGCTATGGTTAAAAAAATGCGAGTTTATTGATATTAGATGCGTTGACATCGATATTACCTCGCTTGCGGAACAACGTAGTACCCAATGGATGAAAAATGAATCTCTAGTTGATTATCTCGATCCAAATGATGTCAGTTTAACTGTAGAAGGTTATCCCGCTCCCAAGAGAGCCATCATCATTGCAACAAAGAACCAACCGAATCACGATTTAGTGTAAATAATACTATTCAACAGGAATTGACATGTTAAAGCAGGTAATTGCTCTATCCGTTGTAGCGGCCCTCGTATCGGGTTGTACAACTACTCAAAAACCAATAACACCTCCGCTAACCAATGCTGATTTGAATAGCAGTTTGCAAGTTTCGCAAACCGTCATTATTGATGCTATACATTCACAAAGCAGTCAGCACATTGCTGACATTAGTGCGCTTTCTGATGAAGTCAGAAAGTTAAAGACGCAAGTCAGCACTGCAATGAGTCAGAAACCAAAAACGGTAATAGTTCAACCTCCAGTCTCCAAACCTGTTTCAGTGCCACTACAATGCCCTGAAAGTCTTATTGGTGAAAAATTTCTCCTTGGCGAAGTCGAAAGTGTTTTTATTGATGAGTTAAAAGCAAAGTTTGCCACCCGTATTGATACCGGTGCCGAGTCATCATCTTTGGATGCGCGCAATATCGTGTTATTTGAACGCGAAGGCGTACAATGGGTTCGTTTCGGCGTCGTCACTAATAATGCAGATCAACCAGAAAATACTTTTGAATTTAAAGTAGAGCGCTTTGTTCGTATTAAACAAGATGCAGATTCAGATGATGATCGTCGTCCGGTTATTCATGCCCATTTGAAAATAGGTAAATATGCCGCCGAAACTGATTTAAATTTAACGGATCGAAGCCATCTTGATTATCCTTTGTTACTCGGTCGCAAGTTTATGAAAGATATTGCCATTGTTGATGTAGGTCAAATCTACATTCATGGTAAAGACAAAAACCAAATTACCACGTTAATTAAGTAGGATCCGTAATGCATTCTCGTAAACCGTTTTACATATTCGTTGCGCTGCTATTTATCATCGGGATCAGTACCAGCATATACCGTGGTATTGAACACAATGTGCCTTTTTTACCTGGTGAACAGGTTCAAAGTTGGGCCGTGGACGCTAAAATTAGTTTCAATGGCAACAATGAACCTGCTGAAGTCAATTTTTCATTACCTGACGATCCTGCATTTGATATTTTAGTTGAAAACGCATCATCGCCAGGTTATGGCTTAAACATTTCAGCCGATGCCAATAATCGTCGGGCAATATGGTCGATTCGTGAAGCGACAGGCTCACAAGCACTATATTATCGCGTAACTTTGGTTCCAACCGGTAAACTCACTATCGAAGCAGACCAGGAACCTGTAACACCTGAACCCTATTTATGGCCTGCAACTGAGAAATCAGCAGCCGACCAAATAATTGAAGAAGTATGGGCTCGTAGTGCAACGAATTTGTCTTTTGCTCAGCAATTAATGAATTTGATTAATGATAATAACCAAAGCCAAAATATGGCCTTGCTACTATCGGCTAACACTTCAACCAATTTGTTTGTCCACATGTTGCACTCTAAAGGTGTACCGGCACGCATAGTGAACGGTTTACAACTTGAAGATCAGCGCCGTCGCCAACAACTGACATCATATGTTCAAGTGTATAATGACGGTCAATGGGAGCTTTTTGATGTACCTAACAACAAGAAAGGCCGTGATAATACCTTAGTATTATGGGAATACGCAGGTCACCCAGTTCTTGATGTTATGGGAGGTACTAATTCATTAGTTAACTTCTCCATGCTACAAGATACTCGTTCAGCATTAGCGACATCTATCGACATGATGATGAATGACGATGCCATGGATTTCTCCCTGTATCAGTTACCACTTGAAGAACAAAGCACATTTAAAGGCATTTTATTAATACCCATTGGAGTATTAGTTGTCGTGTTCTTGCGAGTGATTGTAGGCATCAAAACATCGGGTACATTTATGCCGGTATTGATCGCCTTGGCATTTATTCAAACCACCCTACTCACTGGCTTAATCGGTTTTTTACTGATTGTTGCCTTTGGTTTAATGATCCGCTCCTATCTGTCGACACTTAACCTACTGCTCATATCCCGAATATCGGCGGTTATTATTGTGGTTATTTTTATTATCGGCTTATTTACCTTAATCTCATTCAAATTAGGCTTAAGTGAAGGCTTAACCATTACGTTCTTCCCGATGATCATTCTGGCTTGGACCATTGAACGTATGTCGATTCTTTGGGAAGAAGAAGGCCCTAAAAAAGTCTTTGTATCTGGTGGTGGTAGCTTATTTGTGGCGACATTGGCTTACTTAGCTATGGACAACCAATTAGTTCAGCATTGGGTATTCAACTTCTTAGGGATCCATTTAGTGATCTTAGCGTTGGTATTAGTAATGGGACAGTACACTGGTTACCGTTTAACTGAGTTAAAACGCTTTAGACCATTAGTTGGAGAACAATAATGAAGTACGCCTGGCCCTGGGAATTGAGCCGTAGCGGTGTACTCAACATGAACAGGCGCAATATTAGCTATATTGGTCGTTATAATCAGCGTAAGTTTTATAAACGCGTTGATGACAAGCTAATAACTAAACAACTTGCGCTTGCTAATGGCATTGCTGTTCCCGATTTAATTGGGGTTGTTCATCAGCAACATAAAATCCAAGAAATACCAGCAATGGTCCTTGACCGCAGTGGTTTTGTGATAAAACCTGCCAAAGGTTCTGGTGGCAAAGGTATTATGGTGATCACTAGGGTGAGCAATGGTTGTTATTATAAACCCAATGGCCACGAAGTGACTCAGAATGAAATTTACCGCCATGTATCTAATATTTTAAGTGGTTTATTTTCACTTGGTGGTAAGCCTGATGTGGCGATTGTCGAAGGATTAATTGAATTTGATCCGGTCTTTGAAGGGTTAAGTTATGAGGGTGTCCCTGACATCCGCTTAATTGTCTTTAAAGGTTTTCCTGTCATGGGAATGTTACGATTATCGACGGCGGCGTCTGACGGTAAAGCAAACTTGCACCAAGGCGCTGTCGGTGTTGGTTTAGACATTGCTACCGGTAACAGTTTACACGCGGTGCAATTTGACGTGCCCGTTGATAAACACCCAGATACCCACTTCCCGCTGTCGAACATAGTCGTTCCTCATTGGGAAACCTTACTTCACACGGCATCTAGTGCTTATGAAATGTGTGAATTAGGCTATTTAGGCACTGACATGGTGCTAGATAAAAACAAAGGCCCATTGTTACTCGAATTGAATGCCCGACCCGGTTTAACAATTCAAATTGCCAATGGAAGAGGGATCTTACCTCGACTTAAGCATGTTGAAGCGATGAATAGCTCAGCAATGTCAGTTGAGGAACGTGTGGCTTATGCTAAAAAGCATTTTTGTAGCAACCCTATTTTTTAATCTTTTAGCCACAACACATGCTGTGGCTAATCCTTTAGCACTGTTCATCGAACAGTGCTTACAATATCAACCAGATTTAGCACAACAGACGCTTGTTTCTTTTCAGTCTGTTGAGCAACGAGCAGTTGCATTTGAAAAAAATACACTAGCGTTAAATAATATTAACGACAGAATTCAATACTATCGCCCTTTTGCCAATAACAGCATCAATAGACAAGGCTTATTATGGTGCCAACTTCACCTTGCTGATGAACTTAATGCTGTCGTTAGCGCACCACAAACCTTATATCTCATTGACCAATTACCCTACCTTGCTCCGCCTTATAACCAATTAGGACAACGTTTAGAGACCATAAAACGTGCAAAATGGCCAGTCATCGAAAAATCAAAATTGCATGGTGCCCAAGCCAGCATAGATCAAGCGTTATCGCAGCAACACTTTACCCTGCAATTTAATCAACAAGATTGTGTGTTACCACAACGAACAGAAACCACAAACAAGCATCAAGATACTGAGCCTACCCAAAATACGAATATTGATATCAGTATTGCCAAATACTTAATTAAACAACCCAAAGAATACTGCAGAAAACAAGCCTGGCTCGCCTATCAAACTCGCGCTAAAGAACAACAGGCAGCAGCGGTTGAATCAATCCATTTTCTGCAACAGCAGCAAGCCCATCGTCAAGGATATGCCAATACAGCTCAAGCTCAGCTGGCCTCTCATCGCTTAACGCCGCAGTTATTACAACAATTTTTAGATAGCCAAACGGCCAATATCAATATTGCGCCCTGGAATATTGCCCAGACGTTAAGTGACATAAGTAAATCATCTAGTATGGAAATGATGACAACAAATGTATTTCTACAGCAAATATTCACCAGTCTTAAGCCTCTTAACCTTAAATTTGAACTCATCACAATCGAAAAGCCGAGAGTAGAGGGAGAAACGTCATCTGATGATGGTCAACAAAACAGCTTAAATGAAACCCAGATTATTCGGGTATGGCATCAACAACGCTTACTCGGTGAAATTTTTACTTATCCACAAGCGGATCAACAATCTCGTCAAGACGTTAATGGTCAATTGATAAAACAAACCGTCGTTGGTCATCAATTTGGCCAATATGCACTCAGCTTTCCACCACAATTAACCCGTGCAACACAACAACAAAAATTAATTAACCAATTAAGCCAAGCAATAGTATCCTTAGCACAAGGTGGAGAGTTTTATTTTCTCAACCATAAAGCGCAGAATACGGATGCTCACGCCATTGCAACACTGTGGCTAGTTAACTATATTAAACAGCAGCTTAAATTAGAAAGTATCTCTAAACGATATCAGTTAGTCGCTCAATATCAGCAACAGTTATGGGTATTTAGAGCCAAGGTTGCACTGGATTTTTATCAATATGATGGCGACTTCAACAACACTGAACAGGACACATGGTTAAGTCATAACCATCAGCTATCAGCGTACTTTGAACAAAGTTTTGGTCAACAATGGCCGCAAGCAACAGATGCAATATACAGCTATCAAGCTATTGCTAACGAAGGAGTTAATTATTATCTTCCGCTATGGCAAAGCGCATTGACTCAGCTAATTATGAAGCAAACACCAGCCAATATATCGACTGGAGAGATATTTAATTTACTGGTAGTCAATGAAACACATTTAACCTTAAACGATCAACTCGAGCAGCTTATAGGCTTACCGATTGACCCACATTCACTTATCAGGAGATTTAAACATGCTGGAACTACGCAAGAGTAAAACACTCTCGTATTTACTATTGTCAGCTACGTTGTTTAGTAGTGTGGCTTTCGCAAAAGAATCGGCAGAAAAAACCGCCCATAATTTAACCGCTGAACAAGTTTATCAAGGCATAAAATCCAATTTAGAAACCAACCTTTACTCCTTACCCCCACGAGTTCAAGGCCACTATGCTATACGCCAATTCCGTATGACTGGGGAACCCAAATACGCTAACGGCTCATTAATTGATCTCCTCACTATTGCTGAACGTCAGGCTTACTATTCATGTAATCTGGATAAGCCTGGTTTTATTAAAAGTGAATCAAAAACTGAGGCGGATAAATTAGGTTCAGGCCCACGAGCTATTGCCCGTAAAGAAGCCATCGCTCCCTACCCTAATTTTATGTTATATACCGACGTGCTATTGCGCTATGCCAGTCGAGTGGATGAGTTTGGTTTTACCGGACCTTGTCATGATTTAATGATAAAAACCCTAAAAAATGCTAATTTAGAACCTGCTTTCACTGATACAAAAATGATTAAGGCTTGGGCCGCGCAGTTAATCAACTATGTATATTGGGCCAAACAAATCGGCGTTGGCGACTATTACCAAGCTTACAAACAAGCTTTTATTAAAACCTATCCAGATAGCAATGATGATAAACTCAAAAAAGGCCAATATAAAAACAAAGTCTATGGTATGACTCACTTTATTTTTTCTGCCAGCGAGTATTATCAACACCCTGTCGATCCAAAAGAATATCAGTGGATTTTAAATTACTTTGAGAAAAATATTGATCGTATTCTGACCGACACGACTGAAGATATTATTACTGAAGTTGGGATTAGTTTCTTAATTACGGGTAACGGCGATAATCCAGTTGTGGATAAAGTGAAACAACACGTGATTGCGGCATATGATCCAAAAATCATGATGATCCCGTCACCACATGGCAAAGCTGAATTATCTTCTGGTGAACACAGAAACGTACTAGCAATGATGTTATTAAATTGGCCTGAAACATTACACAAAGGTCCGTATTTAAATAATATTGCGAGTACTAAAAAGTACTTACCAAAATTAGTGAAGCCTAAAGCTTCTCTGAACAATGCTAAATAACACTCAATACTAGCCAAGATACATTTGAGGCAAATGCTGCAGTGCATTTGCCTTTTTTATGATAAAAATTACGCTAGTTTCCTTCATTTCAGCCAACAATAAAGAGAGCACTTAATGAGCAGAGCAAAATCAACCTTAGAACAATGGCGAATAGTCCAAGCTGTTGTTGATTTTGGCGGCTATGCTCAAGCGGCAGAAAAACTCAACAAAAGCCAATCATCGTTAAATCATGCCGTGGCCAAGTTACAACATCAATTGGGGATCAATCTACTCGAAGTCAAAGGTCGAAAAGCATATTTAACTGAGCAAGGTGAAGTGTTATTACGTCGCTCTCGCCACCTAACTCAATCTGTTGAAGAACTTGAACAACTGGCCTCAAATTTAGGCCAAGGTTGGGAACCTAACCTCACTATTGCCAGAGAAATTGTTTACCCAATGGACAATCTTGTGGAATCATTGAGAGAGTTTTTACCGGACAGCCGTGGTACTCGGGTAACCATTATTGATTCTGTTATTTCCGGAACCCACGAACTTATCAATAATAATCAAGCTGATATTGCTATTTGTGCCACCGCACCTAAAGGCCATATATCTGAACCATTATGTGAATTAAGTTTTGAACTGGTTTGCCATCCAGATCATCCTCTGGCAACACTGACTTTAATTGAAGATGACAAGCAATTAGCCCAGCACCTACAAATTGTCATTAAAGATACCGGAATAAATGCCAGTAATGATATTGGGTGGTTAAAAGCAGAACAACGTTGGACCGTCTCGAACTTTCATGAAGCAAAGAGTATTCTGGCCCGTAATATTGGCTTTTGTTGGATACCTAGCTTTTTAGTTGAACAAGAAATTGCCAATAAACAGCTTATCCGCTTACATTTACGTGGCAGTTATCAGCGCAAAATAATGCTTAACTTGGTCATTCCCAATCGAGATCAACAAGGACCCGCCTGTAAATTATTAGAAAGCCTCATTTTGAAACAACATGATTTACCCTTTAATGGCTAATGCTGAGCAGCAGAGGCTATTTGTTAAGTCACTGAAGATACTCACAATACAATTTATAATACGAATTTCACATTCCGATTAACAGATGAGCCAATGTTTGAGTTGATCGTGAACAGGTTGAATGGATTAAATCAGCAGGAGGTGCTGAAGTACTACACATAAATTTCAATCGATTGATATTGGTCGCGTTCTGATGAAGATAAAGACGTTTGTATTTGACGACTAGAGTCTCGTTCGGCATTACTGTTATTATTTGTCACCGCATTATTTGTAACTGTATTATTAGCAAGACCATTATTAACCAGTGCCTCATTATCCTGTGCCGCAGATACAGGACGGTTAGACGACGATGAATTGATATTTGCGTTATCAGCGTCTATTTTCAAAACACTACTATTTGGCGCGATAGAGTTGTTTGAGTTAGTTGCTGGAGTCAATGGCTGTTGATTCTGTGCGCGAGTAAAAATATTGCCGCTCTCAGCTGAGGTTTGATTATTCAGTGTTGAACCAGTATCTTGCTGGCGGTCTTGTATCAACTGTTTATTTGCTTCATTCATGTTTTGTAGCGCTTGCGCAGCCACACGAATATCTGCCATTGATGGTTGCACTGGCGCCATCGCTGCCGCATATACCTTCTGCATTTTACTTAATGTTGCTTTAGGATCGCCTGAAACAGGCGACACATCAATACTCACCTCACCTTCTACGGCATAACGCCGGCCGTCTGGCCCTTTTTCATATTGATAACTAGGGCTCTGAGTTAAACTACCACCCACTGCTGCATGAGCTTGTTCGTGAGTTTTAACTTCGGTATCTCGTTGTACAAGTTGTTCAATCTGCTTTGTTTGAGCTTGTTCTATTTGCTGTTGCTTTTTTACAATCTGTTGCTCAACTTGCTGTTTAGCTGTTTCATCTTGATTATTTGAGGCCTGAGGAGCTGATTGTGAATCAGACTCAGCAGCAAAGGGATCCGCTACTGTGTCATTTGTTGCCGCAATAGTTCTAACCACTGGCTGTTGCGTATTTGCCGCATCACTTGAAATATTAGTTGTAACATCTGCACTGACTGATTTTTCAGCAAGTGTGATGCCTGCCTGTACTGGCACGGATGAATTATTCAATACGCCAGCCAGATTCGCAGGACCGCTCTTTAGGTTATAACTATTAAGTGGATCAGAACCGACAATTTTATAAGATTGAGTTTTGTCTATTGCAGCAGTTTGACTCGCTGTAGCTTGAGCCGTTTGTGGCTGATAAGCGTGTTGTTGAGAAGTGGAATTTTGACCGACAGCAGTATCAGTATTGATAGACTTGGTACTGATTGGATTAATACTAGTGGGTTTGATATGACTAGTAGTTTCAATAGCAGTGATTTTAAGACTGTTGTTTGCAACGCTACTGGTGTGAATAGCTGCTGCGGATATTGTATTGTGATGGGCAGCATTAATGAATGAACCAATGTTAGCAGAAACCATTGGCGCACTCATGTTTACACTTCTATATCAATCAAACTGCCCACTGTTTCAGAAGCCTCTTCAATCACTCGTGTTGAAGCTTGAGCTTGATTCGATGATTGAGTTGCAGAGACTAAAGCTGCTGTGGTGTCAGTTTGATCAACTGCACGTGAACTAAGTGTCACAGTATCTTGAGTTGATGCATTAGCGACTGCTGGCTTTTGCTGATCTGGCGTTGCTACAGATGTTGTTGCTTGCGCTAAACCTTGCTGAGCACTTTGTAAACCTTGTAAACCAGATGAATACGCTGATTGAACTTGCATAATGACGACTCCTGATCATAAAAACTTTCATTTAGTATGATCTAAACCGACTAATATGTACAGTTTATAAGCAAACCAATCTTAAACTTTAATCATTATTCCAGCCCATCTCCCAATCTTTCCATACGGGATTCAATCCTCGTCGCCTCATTTGGATTATCACTTGCTCTGCAGAGCGATTATCACTGATCTCAAATTGATCAAGTTGGCTGTCAGGTGTCATGTAGCCTCCTGGTTGGGTTGAACTTCCGGCACTCATGTGAGTAATTCCAAGTGGCAGTAAATTATCTCTTAACGACGGCAGTTCACGTGTTGATAAACTGATTTCAAGTTGCGGATTAAACAACCTAAATGCACAGATCAATTGCACTAATCCGGCATCGGTTAATTCAACCTTAGGTGAAATACCACCAGTACATGGACGTAAGCGAGGTAATGAAATACTGTAACGATTACGCCAGTAGGTTTTTTCTAGATAATCAAGATGATACCCCATTAATAATGCATCGAGTCGCCAATCATCTAACCCAAGTAATACCCCTAAACCTATTTTATCGATCCCTGCTTTTGCGACTCGATCTGGGGTATCTAAGCGATAAACGAAATCTTGTTTTTTACCGCGAGTATGATGTTTTGCATAAGTTTGAGGCCGGTAAGTTTCTTGGTATACCATAACGGCATCAACACCTAACTTACCAAGACGCTGATATTGTTCTGTTTCCAATGGTTGAACTTCCATTGCCACGTAATTAAAAGCCTTACTAACTAACGGTAACACCGACTCAAAATACCCCATTCCAACTTTAGTTTCGTGTTCACCAGACACCAGCAATATCGAATCGAAGCCACGTTGTTTGATAATAGCCATTTCTGCTGTGAGTTCATCACTGTTAAGGGTTTTACGCTTAACCTTATTGCTCATGCTAAAGCCACAATAATCACATTCATTGGCGCACAGATTTGATAAATACAAGGGTAAGAAAAGACCGATATTGGCACCGAATCGCTTTCGAGTCAGCTGAACTGCTTGCTGCGCCATCGGTTCAATATATGGCATTGCGGCAGGAGATAATAGTGCCAACAAGCTATCAAGATTGCCGTTTGGATTTTGCAAAGCCAATTCAACGTCTTTGGCGGTAGTCGAATACAATTTCATCGATAATGCATCGGGGGCTAATTGCGTAAATACGCTTGAATATGACATGCTAACCCTCCTTGATGTTCACTGACTGCGTCAGTGAATTGATTGATGCTTCTGTCAGAAATCCGGTTAATGGACTGGTTGCATCGGCGTGATGGTTCACAGCCCCTAAACCTGCAAGAAAGGCTTGTCTTCCTGTCGCGACCGCATCAGCAAAGCATTTCGCCATTTGCTGAGGATAAGCACTACTTGCAATCGCGGTATTAACCAATACGGCTGCTGCCCCCATTTCCATTGCTCTGCAGGCTTGCGAGGGGGCACCAATTCCAGCATCAATGATCACAGGTATGCTGGCTTGTTCGATGATAATGCGTAAAAAGGTTTCCGTGGCTAGGCCTTGGTTACTGCCAATGGGGCTACCAAGAGGCATCACTGCGGCGCAGCCGACTTCTTCTAATCGGCGACATAACACAGGATCGGCATGCACATAAGGCATGACAATATAGCCTTGCTCGCATAATTGTTGAGCCGCGATCAATGTTTCAATAGGATCTGGCATGAGATATTTAGGATCTGGATGAATTTCAAGTTTAATCCATTTAGTGCCAAGCATTTCATAAGCCAGTTCGGCAGCAAAAATAGCTTCTTTGGCATTGCGCGCACCCGCGGTATTAGGTAATAACTTTACCCCCATACTTTGCAGCGGCCCGAGTAAATTGTCATGGCCGCGGGTTAAATCAATCCGCTTCATCGCCAAGGTAACTAACTGCGATCCCGAACTGTTTATAGCTTGTAACATAGTGTTGTGATCTGAAAACTTTCCCGTCCCGGTGAATAATCGAGACGAAAATTGATGATCGGCTATCGTTAACATTATTAACCTCCAGCAACGGCAGAAAAAACCGTAATATTATCGTTCGCTTGACACAATACGTGCACCCATCGGCTTCGTGGTACAACACTATCGTTGACGACTATGGCGACCGCTTGAGTTGGTAGATCACTTAAAATCAGTAATTCGGCCAAATTCAAATTAGCCCGAACGATTTGTTCGACCCCATTGAGTTGCAAGGCAATCTGAGAGTGGCAATTAATATGCGTCATTGGGCTGCTCCGAAAGCTGAGTGACTGACTGTTGATGACATACTGCACACTCTGGATCTTGGCTCATGTGGGCATGCTGCCAATGTAAGTTTTTAGCATTAAAGCAATGTAGAACACCGTATTGGGTAAAGGTATTGCAGATGTGCTGAAGGCCCACCAGCGCTTGCATACTGGCGATAATACCCACAGCAGGCCCTAGCACTCCTGCTCGAGTACAATTTTGCGTAATCGTCATATCAAGTGGATATAAACAACGATAACAGCCGCTATTTGGGTGTGAATTAGAGCCTGAGTCTGAAAAATCAATACAAAATAGTTGTCCTTGATAGCCACTGATTGCGCCACTAACCAACGTCAATTTCTGTTCAACGCAGAGTTGATTAATAAGCTGCCGTGTCTTGAAATTATCAGTGCAGTCAAATACCAGAGGCTTGGTTACTTTTCGCTTGATAAGCTGATAAAAATGCTGGGCAGTAACTTTTTCCGCGATAGTATCGATGTTGATTTCAGGGTAAGCACGATTAAGCACTCTTTTAGTAACAGCAACTTTGGTTTGGCCAATATCTGCGGCAGTGAATAATAGCTGCCGTGGCAAGTTTGATAGTTCAATAACATCATGGTCAATCAACAACATATGCTGAACACCTGCCGCCGCGAGGTAATGAGCGACTAGATGCCCTAATCCGCCCATGCCAATAATGACGACCGAACTATTCATAATGGCGAGTTGGCCAGTCTCGCCAATATCACTGAGTAACATGGTGCGTGAGTACTGGATATACTGCTGATCCGATAGTATATTCATCTCACCTCCGCAGAGACACTCGGTTTCGATAATGATCGCGTCAACTGTAACCACTTATGATTTAACGCTTGATAAGCTTTAGCGGGATCTGCAGCAGCGCTCACGGCTCTGACAACCGCAACATCACCCACCCCAGTCATGGCAATGACCTCAAGATTACTGAGATTGATTCCGCCAATCGCTACCGTTGGATAATGACGCGAAAATAAGCTGACATAACGTGTAAGCTTAGTGATCCCTTGGGGGGCTGATGGCATTTGTTTCGTGGTGGTAGCAAAAATATGCCCTAGTGCAATATAGGAAGGTGAGTGTTGGTGAGCTAATAAGGCTTCAAAATAACTGTGGCTCGATAATCCTAATGCCATTCCAGCTGCAGCTATCGCGGCTAAATCTGCAGTCGCCAAATCTTCTTGGCCTAAGTGAACCCCAAACGCACCGTGTTTAAGCGCCAGTTGCCAATGATCATTGATAAATAACTGAGCATGAAACTCTCGGCCCAGTTTAATCACCTCAATAATATTAGTTTCGAGTGTTAATCGCTGCAGACTATCCGAACAAGTGTCGCTATCGAGTTTAGTGCGATATTGAATGGTTTTGCAGCCAGCTGATAGCAGCTGTTTGAGTATATTTAGATCATCAACAACAGGATAAATACCGAGTGGTTTTAGCCGCGATTTAAAGTCATTATGGGCTGTGTGTTTAAACGAAGCTTGAGCGAGATTGTCTGATGTAATCAACTTGATTAACGGCATAGCCTGTAAATCATCGGGCCAACCGGTACGGGCTAAAACCCCAGGACCTTGCCCTAGACTGAAACCTAATGCTAAGCCCTTATTGACATAAGCTTTTGCCAACACAATAGCATCATGGATCACTAAGTCATGGGCAATAAAACATGCTATTGCAGATGATAAAGTGCAACCACTGCCATGATTGTTATTAGTGACTATCCGCTGACTGCTTAACATAAACACGGCATTACTGTGTGCAACACTGGCACCTGGTACGCTTGTACTGACATAAATATCTGTCGCATCGTGCTGCCAATGAGCATCACCACCTTTGGCAAGTACATGGCATTTAAATATATTTGATAACCACTTAGCGTCGTTAATCATCTGCAGTTGCAGAGTACTGATGGGATCGTTCTCAAGCGATGATTCAAGATTAAGGTTATCATTTCGATGTTGCGCTAAAACGCAATGATGACATAAACGCCCTAACTCATGTTGATTAGGGGTTAATAAGTCAATTAAGCCAATCAGAGGACTAAAATCGAGATCCATAGGATTAAAGCTGGCACCACTGCTGGCGACCATCACAGGATCAAGCACCACAAAAGGAGCCATAATTAGTCTAGATCGTATCTGGGTTAACCAATCAGCCAGTATGTATACCTGTGCTTGGGATGCCAACAGGCCAATTTTAATCGCTACCGGCGGCAGATCTGCACATAAGCTGGTCAACTGAGCCAGTAACATGGATTCAGAAACAGTTTCAACAAGACTGACACTGACTGAGTTTTGCGCAGTTAATGTGGTTATTACGCTACACCCGTGACATGACAAGTCTTGCATGGTGAGTAAATCAGCTTGAATCCCCGCACCACCACCACTGTCTGAACCGGCTATGGTCCAGACAATCGGTGGGGTTTGCATTATGGATTCACTGACAAATGTCGATGAATTCATGATAGTTATTCAACCTCTACCGCTAAGTCGGTATCAACTTGTGCTGCTGGTTTGACGGCGTGATACAGTGCCGATCCCGACGCTTTGAACTCAGCCGACTTTTGCACCATAGCCTCGGACGGATTTATGGCTTGAGCCATAGGTTGAGTTTGATAAGCACTGGCGGCAGAGACCTCAATCTTAAGTGCTTCTGCTTGTTGAAGATTCGCGGCATATTCACGCACTTCGTGGGTTATTTTCATCGAGCAAAATTTAGGCCCACACATTGAACAAAAATGAGCCACTTTTGCTGATTCTTGTGGTAACGATTCGTCGTGGTAAGCACGAGCGGTATCAGGATCAAGGCCTAGGTTGTATTGATCTTCCCAACGGAATTCAAAGCGGGCTTTGGATAACGCATTATCACGCACTTGTGCACCTGGATGACCTTTAGCGACATCAGCAGCATGAGCTGCAATCTTGTAGGCAATTAAGCCTTGTTTTACATCTTCTTTGTTAGGTAAGCCTAAGTGTTCTTTGGGAGTGACGTAACACAACATCGCCACGCCATACCAAGCCATCATGGCAGCGCCAATCCCTGAGGTGAAGTGATCATAACCCGGCGCGATATCGGTAGTTTGTGGGCCTAAGGTGTAAAAAGGCGCTTCATCACAAAGAACTAATTGCTTTTCCATATTGACTTTAATCAACTGCATTGGCACATGACCAGGGCCTTCGATGATGGTTTGCACATCATATTCCCATGCAATTTTAACCAATTCGCCTAAGGTTTCTAATTCCGCAAATTGCGCTTCATCATTGGCATCGGCAATTGAACCGGGGCGCATACCATCGCCTAACGACAAGGACACATCGTATTGGGCGCAAATCTGGCAAATATCGCGAAAATGCTCATATAAGAAACTTTCTTGATGGTGGCTTAAACACCACTTAGCCATAATTGAACCGCCACGCGACACAATACCGGTAAGGCGTTTGGCGGTCATAGGTACATAACGCAATAATACCCCAGCATGGATGGTAAAATAATCTACGCCCTGCTCGGCTTGCTCTATTAGCGTATCTCTAAATACCGCCCAACTGAGATCTTCGGCAACGCCATTAACCTTTTCTAATGCTTGATAAATCGGCACAGTACCAATTGGCACTGGCGAATTACGGATAAGCCACTCACGGGTTTCATGGATATAACGTCCGGTCGACAAGTCCATGACGGTATCGGCCCCCCAACGGGTTGACCACACCAGTTTTTCCACTTCTTCTTCAATCGACGATGTCACCGCCGAATTACCAATATTGGCATTCACCTTCACCAAAAAATTACGCCCAATAATCATAGGTTCGGTTTCAGGATGGTTAATATTGAGTGGGATAATCGCTCGACCTCGAGCGACTTCATCGCGGACAAACTCAGGAGTGATCAGCTGACCAATATGCGCACCAAAAGCCTCTCCTGGTGCCTTTTGAGTCAATACGGTGTCAGTTACCTCAGCACGAGCCATGTTTTCACGAATGGCAATGTATTCCATTTCAGGGGTAACAATACCTTGGCGAGCATAATGCATTTGGGTCACGCATTTGCCCGGCTTGGCTCGCTTCGGCGCAACTAGGGCATCAAAACGCAAGTGATCTAAGCCATCATCAGCAAGTCGCTGTTGAGTAAAACCTGAACTTGCACCGGTTAATTGCTCGGTATCTTGTCGATCATCAATCCATGCTTGACGGATTTTAGCTAAACCTTGACGCACATTAATGTCGGCAAGGGGATCAGAATAAGCGCCCGCACAGTCGTAGACCATGATAGGTGGATTGGCTTGTTTAATGGGCTTTGCATCGGTGCCGCCAATGACGGTTTCAGTTTGATTAACCTGACGCATAGCGACGTTGATATCTGCACGACTACCCGTTAAATAGACTTTTTCAGAATTAGGATGTTGTAACGGTTTAAGGGTATCAATAAATTGTTGAGCATTAGCTCGAGTTTGACGACGGTTTGGATTTGACATTAGCAACCTCATTATTAAGAGTAGAGTTGCTTGTCTGGAGAGGTGTTGATAGCAGCAGTAAACAATAAAAATACTATCGCTTACGTCAATAACCACATAAAAAATACTAAAGTAATAACTTAACTGGACATATAAACCGATAAAAAACTCGGAGGTAAACGTCCATTTACTGTCTTGTTAAAACGTTATTATCTTCCCAATAATAATGATTATTACGCTTGTTTCCTTCGCAGGTTCTAGCCTGATCAGGTTCAACGGATCCCGAATAAACGGTCTCAGCCATAATGGCACTCCGACAAGATGTGCGTCAGTATAGGCAAGCTTTAAACAAAATATCAAGCCCTAACTATCATCTATTGCTATGACATCTATGAGTTAACATGCCGGCATTAGTTTAGCTTTATCCCTTATCTATCGTATTCACTCAACACTTGATGCATATATTTATAAAGGTGCGACATCATGTCGCACTCTTCATATTTATTAGCAGGTTATAATTTATTAAGGTGAACAATCTCCTTTGAAATTAACTCATCAAAGGTTTATAAAAAAACAATAAAGGTGATAGCTTTGACTCACAAAGTAATGCAAACCATTAAATTAACGAATAACGCCCCATGGGCTTACTCATCAATTGCATTGGCAGTAACACTGGCCATAACGCCGCAAGTAAGAGCTGAATCGAATGACATACAAAACAACCAAGGTGTTGAACATGTCAAAGTACAAGGACAGCAAACAACACATAAAGACCTACTAGGTTCGGCTGAAAACCTCTTAAAAAAGCAAGGCGTCGATTTCTCTGAGGCTGGCGGTGTGTCAGCCTTACCCATCTTAAACGGCATGATGGGCGATCGGATAAAAATCCTTATCGATGGTAGTGACATCACTTCATCATGTGCAAACCAGATGAACCCGCCGCTCTCATATGTATCTGCAAATCAAATCAGTTCAACGCAAGTCGTCGCGGGAGTCTCTCCGGTAAGTGCTGGCGGTGATAATATTGCTGGAGTGATAAAAATCAGCAGTTTAAACCCACTGTTCACTGATAGCGGCGCTGTAACATGGCACAGTGGTAATGTTTCTAGTGGTTATCGCAGTACCGATGATGCTTTTCTTGCTGGCGTCAATGCCACCGTTGCCAGTAAAACGTTAAGTTTTAGCTATCAAGGGTCATTTGAAGATGCCAACAGTTATACCGATGGTCATGGCGATAAAGTACTCGACACCCTATATCAATCTCAAAACCATGCGCTAACGGCAGCTTGGCAAGATGAGACCCAACAAATAGCCATTAAGCTTACTCATCAACATATTCCTTATCAGGGTTTCGCTAACCAATATATGGATATGACTAACAATGACAGCTACGGAGCGTTAGTGCGTTATCAGCGTTCACTAGAAAATGATGCCGAGTTTACAGCACAAGCCAATTGGCACAGCGTCGAACATGAAATGGGATTCTTTACTGACGAAAAAACCGGCAAGATGCCGATGGAAACTAAAGGAAAAGATTATAGCTACCAGTTGCATTGGCAATTACCCATAAGTTCAGACAGTACCTTGTTGATTGGACAAGAATATTATGTTTATCAACTTGACGATACTTGGCCCGCTATCGAAGGTTCATCTATGATGGGACCTAATGATTATGTCAATATTAATGACGGCAAGCGTCAACGTGCTGCTCTTTATGGTGAATGGCAACACACTCTAAATAGTCGTTGGTGGTTATCAGCTGGCGTCCGATATGAATACGTGTCAACAAACGCTGCTGAAGTACAACCCTATAACACTATGGCCATGATTGGCATGACCAATGTCAATGCCATAGCCGCAGATGAATTTAACAGCCTTTATCGTAAGCGTAATGACAATATTATCGACGCTACTCTTCTGGCTCGATATCAATTGAGTGACACTGAAGTCATAGAGGTTGGTTTAGCGAGAAAAAGCCGAGCGCCAAATTTATATGAACGTTACAGTTGGGGTCAAAGCACCATGGCAACAACCATGATCGGTTGGTTTGGTGATGGAAATGGCTATATAGGTAACCCAAACCTCAATGCCGAAACAGCACATACCTTAAGTACAGCCTATAAATTGGTACAAGATGACTTAGCCTTCAGCGCTACCGCTTGGTACAGCAAAATAAATGATTATATTGATGCCGATGAGGTTGGTAGTTTTAACAAAACGCCTATGACCAATACTCGCCGCAATATTTTACAGTTTACCAATGTTAACGCGACTCTGTTTGGTGCACGTATTGATGCTGAATACCAACTAGCAGAAAACCGCAGTGGTAAATGGCTCATGGTTGCTAATGCCACTGCCACTCACGGCGAAAGAGATAACGGTGACGAGCCTCTGTATCAAATAAAGCCATTACAAACTGAGCTTGCTCTTCACCAAGAACTTGGTGATTGGAAAAATAGCCTTAGCTGGCAATGGGTCGCGAGCAAAGATCGCGTTGATAGTCAGCGCTTAGAAAATACAACCAACAGTTACTCTCTGCTTAACTTAAGCAGCAGTATCCAATGGCAAGGTGCAACAATGACTGTCGCCGTGAAAAACTTACTCGACGAATATTATCAACTGCCTTTAGGCGGGGTCAGTATTGCACAATACAAAACAGACAACAGTAACGGCTTTGAACAAATAGCCGGAGCTGGACGATCGCTTGAATTGAATATTAATTACGCATTCTAGAGCTGGGTAGATAATAGCGAAATAAGTATCGATTACAATTACCTTAAGCCATCGAGATCACACTGCTTAGCTATATATTTTCAGTATTAAAAGCACCCACTACGGCCGGAACTGAGTGGGTGCTGCTGAACAGCGGTGATAGTTATCAATAATGGCAACAGCCAAGATGCGATATAGCCTCGAATGAATTATGTTTAAATAAATAAAAGTTAGCTTTTAGAGGAAGTCGTCAGCCAAGACCCTACAATTCATACTGCGGTTAATTGTATGCAAAATAAGCTCGATAAAGCGGCTTACTTGATGGGTAGGATTTAGATGTCACCTACCCTAAGGATAATGTTTTGCTTTGCGCCGTAATGGCTATTTACTCAATCTGATGCTGAAATCACTCTGTGGTTATCTCGATTGGCTTAAGCATTCAGCTCCGTCTTAAAATAAAAAAGCCTCTACATTGCTGTAGAGGCTTTTTTATTTATTTGGCGGAGCGGACGGGACTCGAACCCGCGACCCCCGGCGTGACAGGCCGGTATTCTAACCAACTGAACTACCGCTCCAAAACGGTTTGTATACACTTAATAAAACTAACAATATTAAACTAATTGCTGTTTATTTTATTAAGTGCAAACAGGTACTTGAATGGCGGAGCGGACGGGACTCGAACCCGCGACCCCCGGCGTGACAGGCCGGTATTCTAACCAACTGAACTACCGCTCCACACAAGTGCGATGAATAATAAAGTTGTGATAATTAATCGTCAACTGTTTTTTAATTGTTTTAGCTCAATTAGTCAAAATTTGCTCAATTGCGCATTTTGTGACTAAAAAACACTCAAAATATTAGTTTTTATCATCAGGCATAGTCAGGTCAATATCGTCTAAATCAACACTTTCAAGCAGACCCTCTTGGGAATTTTGATTACTTTCAGGATTTTGCTTTAGCCTTTCTTCTGCTGCAGCCATCGCTTTGGCAAGGGTCTGCTTTTTACGCCATATCACTAAGCCCACAACACCGAACAAAAACAGTATTCCGTTGATGGTAATAATCCAGAACATTGCATTATCTTTAGCCTCTTGCTCTTCAAATTCAGCTTGAATAGCCGCTTTTTTAGCCAGTTCTTCAACCGATGGAGCCGGAGCTGGAGGCTCAATCAAATTAAAAAACATTTCAGGCAAATTCAGGACAATTTCACGACCATCGACAGTCGTGGAGAACGCATGCCCTTGAACACGATAACTGCCATATTCGGTCACTTTAGGTAAAAAGAGAATTTGATTTGCACTGGTCACGGTTTGAACGGTTAAAGGCAGCGATAAACCGGCAGGACCAACTAACTCAAATTCAAAATGTGTTTGTGCCAGTATCACCACGGATTCATCAACCGCTAATTGGATCTGCCATATCTCTTTTAATGGGTCGCTATTAGGCACCATTTTAACCTGTATTGGTTGTGCTGAAAGCCCAAAAGGCATTGTATATTCGCGCTCAAACACATTATTTCGCGCAGTGACATTAAGCACATAATGACCCGCGGGTTGTTGCAAATTTTGGCTGCCAGTAAAGATGCCATCGTCTGGAACTTCATCAAACAATTCACCATTGTCTTTATATTCGCCAACAATAACAGTACCAGTAGCAAAATTATCGTCAGTAGCAAGGTGTTGACTGGTGAAACGAGCGGTCCATTCCACCATATAGTCTAAACCCGGCATTCTCATGGTTAAATCATCACCTAACAGCCTTGCCGTCACCTTCAAGCGTTCGCCCTGATAAAGAGGCTGAGGTAAAGGTTCCACTGCAATATCGAGTGCAGAAATTTTTTGAATGGTCGATCCTTCCACCACACTGCCTAATAACTGCCAAGGACCAGGCATCGGCTTCTCAATATAAATCATGTCGGCAGCAATACCGTCGACCCACTTGACGGTTTGTGGATGACGATTTGAATACCATTTACTGCCATCGGGTAAAATCACCACAACGGGGGCTGAACCATAGCTCCGTTGGATCACTAATGTGAGATGATCAACCATATGATCAATGCGAAAACGATTTTTTAATTCTGCGGCTTGCGATGCAGCTACCACTGAAGCTTGGGCAGTAGATTGCCAAACTAAGATGATACTTAGCAAAAATAAATAAGAAATCGCTAGATAACCGGCACGAATGGCACTCATAAAAGTTGGTTTACCCTCTCCAGAGACATTTACCTGACTTCTCAATGAGATCAAGTCGTTGTTCGTGTAATAGTAATTCATCGGCTGACGCGCCAACGACTTTAAGATTAAACGCTGCAGGATCGATATTTTTTATCCCGCCGCCCTCTTGACCCGCTTTTTCATTAGACAAATTAAACTTAATTTGTCCACCGGTCATGATTAAATAAACATCAGCGAGAATTTCAGCATCAAGTAACGCCCCATGATAGGTGCGACGTCCATTGTCGATGCCATAACGTCGACACAGTGCATCTAGGTTATTTTTTTGGCCAGGATGTAACCTTTTGGCAATGGCTAAACTGTCTAAAATACTGCAAATATCTTTGGTTTTGGGACCAACTGGATTGAGTTTGGAAAACTCATGATCCATAAAGCTAACATCGAAGTTAGCGTTATGAGCGACAATTTCAGCACCATCGATAAAATCAATAAAATCTTTGGCGATTTGGTGAAACCGTGGCTCATTGGCAACACGATCATTGGTAATGCCATGCACTTGAATCGCTTCTTCATCAATGGCTTGACCAGGATTAATATATTGATGATAAGTCCTGCCAGTTAAACGGCGATTAATCACCTCAACACAACCAATTTCAATAATGCGATGTCCCACATAAATAGGGCCACCAGCTTGGTTCATACCTGTGGTTTCGGTATCGAGAATAACTTGACGACTTGCACTAGAAATAATGTTCATATTTTTTACTCATTCAGCCCTCGCCTTTGTATAAATTGAGTATACTGGCGCGAATATTTAGCTATGGTAACAACTTGATGGCCGAACTCAAACAGCTGTATATCTTTACTGATGGTTCTTGCTTAGGAAACCCAGGACCGGGTGGTTATGGCGTGGTAATGAAATATAAACATCAGCAGCACGAAATGGCTGACGGATTTTCATTAACGACCAATAATCGGATGGAGCTTTTGGCTCCAATTATCGCATTAGAAGCCTTACATGAGCCCTGTAATATCATTTTAACCAGTGACAGTCAGTACATGCGCCAGGGTATTATGACGTGGATCCATGGCTGGAAAAAAAAGGGCTGGATGACTTCAACTAAGCAACCAGTTAAAAATGTAGATTTATGGAAACGTTTAGACGCAGTAAGTCAATTACACAAAATTGACTGGCGCTGGGTAAAAGGCCATGCGGGCCATATTGAAAATGAACGTTGTGACGTATTAGCCCGAAAAGCCGCAGAAGCTAAACCTCAACAAACTGATGTTGGATATCAGCCCGAATAAGAGTCAAGCTCATTATTTGCATATACTTAGGAATTTTTGGGCTTTATCAACGCTTTTTCAACACCTTGGGTATTTGTTAATCCTGAACGACCTGCCGTTGGCGCCGGAGACCAGGTAGGCGCTTTTATTTTGGATTTATCTTTAATGGGTGTTAGCGGAGTGGTCATTTTTCGAGCTACGATTAAATAGACACTGCCCGTGCTAGGTAACCAGTTAGCAATACTTTTTTGCCACAATGGAGTTTGCGGGCTTTTTTTAGCTTGATGGCCACGGTTATCCGCACCTTGTCCTAACAACGAATGATACATTAAACGCTCATCCGCTAAGACTTGATAGCCCAATAACCCAAGCCAATCTTTCACTCTAGATGGCATAAAAAACTGCCCACTCCAAGGTAATTGAGTTTGATACTTTGGTAAAATCTTACCAATAAAAGCAGGACTGATAGGGTTAAAACCGACAATGAATATATAACCACTGCTAATGAGAACCCGGTCAAACTCACGTAAAATTTGATAGGGATCTGACTCGAACTCGAGTAAAAAACAACTTAATACTGTGTCAATAGCACTTTGCTGTATAGGTAAATGGTGTGGGTCAGCCTGAATACTGGCATTTGTGGCGTCATAAACAGAAAAATGCCGAGTAATACTGCAAGATAAACTATTTAGCTGACCACTTAACGCCCCAACCTTGAGTAAATGATAGCCAAATATACGGGGCCACCAAGGAGCCAATTTAGCTTCTATCTCGGTTTGCAATAACTCACCAAAAGGTAAATCTTGCCAAATAAGGGGTTTTAACATGAAGCCCGCCAAGGTTTATTGTGCAAAAATGTTGTATTGATTAGATTCACTCTACCATAAGGTATTTAATTTTCAGCTAAGCATAATTGAAACTTCGATCTGTCTTTACTTGAAGTTATTAAACGATATCCGTTACCCTAACAGATAGTCAATCATCACTCGAGTCAGATTATGCTTAACGTTCATACCATTGCAGCTTTTAATGACAACTACATTTGGTTAATCCATCAAACAAACAGCCTTAATGCTTATGTGGTTGATCCAGGTTGTGGTCAAACTGTTATCGATTATTTAGCCACTACCAATCTAAACCTCATTGGCATATTGATTACTCATCATCATGGTGATCACACTGGCGGTATCGAAAAACTGCAACAACACTTCAATGATAACCTGACTGTTTATGGACCCAGTAACGAGCGCATTGATGGATTAACCCAGCCGTTGACCCTAGAGTCAACGATGAGTATCGATATTCCACATTTAGGACTAACTCAAGTCATGGCCGTTCCAGGGCATACTTTAGGTCACATTGCTTATTATATTGACGATAAATTATTTTGTGGCGACACCCTATTCAGTGGCGGGTGTGGACGTTTATTCGAAGGAACGCCTGAGCAAATGTTGCATTCATTAACTATGTTAGCCAATTTACCTGATAAAACTCTGGTTTTTTGTGCTCATGAATATACCCGGTCCAATCTGGATTTTGCCTTACATATCACGCCAAAAAATTTACACTTAATTGATTATGCCAATAAAGTGGATCAATTACGCTCACAAAACAAACCGACCATTCCGAGCTCTATCGCGACAGAAAAAGCCATAAACCCGTTCCTTCGCTGCCATTTAAATGAGACCCAAGTCGCAATATCCGCTAAGGGCGGTCTCGACAATATTAATGAAATTCAATCATTTACTTTAATAAGAGAATGGAAAAACCAATTCTAAAGTAACATGAAAACACTTTAATAAGACAAGCTAAATAATTTAATCTACAATGCCAAACTGAACTAAAGCATGACCAACAGAGTCTCATAGGCACTTGGTATGTTCGAGCCTTTATTTTAACGCCCTGAGAACTTGAGGAAGTGTATCTTCAAATGAAAGCAAACTTATTTATTATTGCTGGTAGCATACTGGCAATAACAGGGTGTCAGACCCTTCAAAGTACTAGCCCGCAAACAGATATAGATCAACAGACTGTCGCCATTAACGCTAAAAGCAAAAAGTCGTCGGCAGTAACACTAGATGAAATAGAAGTACAAGTTTCCGAAGTCAATAATCTATGGCTGCGGATCGGTAATGAAATGACACTACCGATAACAGACAACGAATTAGTTGCTCGCTATCGACAGTGGTACATCGATAATCCCAAGCATTTAGAAATTATCACTCAACGCGCTAGCCCATTTTTGTATTATATTGTCGATCAACTCGAAAAGCGTCATTTGCCAATTGAACTGGCCTTATTACCGATAGTTGAAAGTGGTTTTGATCCACTAGCCTATTCCAGTGGCCATGCCTCAGGCCTTTGGCAATTAACCGCACCAACTGCCACGTCTTTTGGGGTAAAAACTAACTGGTGGTACGACGGTCGCCGCGATGTGGCCTCGTCAACTAAAGGTGCATTAGACTTAATTCAGTACCTTTATCCTAAAATGGATCAAAATTGGCTTTATACACTTGGCGCATACAATTCAGGTGAAGGTCGAATTTTAAATGCGATTAAGCACAACCAAGCTCGCGGCAAATCAACAGATTTTTGGTCGTTATCGTTACCCAAAGAAACGGCACATTACGTCCCACAATTATTAGCATTGGCTGATGTCATTAAGCATGCCGATAAATATGGCATAACGTTAACGCCTATCGACAATGTGCCGCAAATAGAAGTTGTTCCTATTGAGAGCCAACTTGATATCAACCTAGCAGCCGATTTAGCTCAAATTGATATAGTTGACTTAAAGGCGCTCAATCCGGGTTTAAAGCGTTGGGCAACGGCACCACAAGGACCACATCAATTAATATTGCCCAGTGATAAAGCAACAAACTTTAAACTTGCATTAGCTACTATAGAACCTGACTCTCGTATTAACTGGGTTCGCTATAAAATTAAGTTTGGTGACAGCATCAGTCGAATTGCTGACCAATTTGAAACAACGGCATCTTTAATTAGAAGCAGTAACGGTATTAAAGGCAATAACATTATTGCTGGACGATTTTTAATTATTCCAGTTGCTGCGAAAGACCCAGATTTAGCGACTATGACAGCAGACCAAGTTCTCGCTCGTAAAGCGGTTGTGAAATCTAGCCCGAACAAGCAAAGCTATACGGTAAAGTCTGGTGATTCATTATGGAAAATATCTCAGTCACAACAAGTGACTGTGGCACAATTAATGAAGTGGAATAACCTGACAAAACAGTCAACGTTATCAATAGGTAAAAACTTAGTTATTTATCCAAATGAAATGACAGCAAGCACCAGTAATAATGAAAAAACGGTTAACTACCGTGTTCAATCAGGTGATTCATTGGCGCGTATAGCAGTAAAATATAAAGTGACGGTGGCAGAGTTAATTGAATGGAATAGTTTGCAAAACAGCAAGTTAATTCAACCTGGTCAAATATTAAAATTGATTATGACCAATAGCTAACTAACATTGCTTCTAAGATGATTATCCTATAACAGTTTTCACCTTAGTACTGATTTTGAATTATAAAAAAGGACAAGTATGCACTTGTCCTTTTTTTATGTTTTAAGATTAATAGCCATGCTAACTTATTAGGCGCTTATATCTGTGTGGCAACAGATATTCTAGGCAAACCTTCACCACCTAAGTACCTTGTAGCTAACGTTATAAATCAAGGCTGTAGTCACAATAAGCGACGACAGCCTTTATTCTCAACGAGAATGAATTAAATCCCTAACTTCTTAAATAACCCCTCTTTTAGCTTTTCTTTAGCTTTATCGGTTTCACCTTTAAGCTTGCCTTCCAATAATGCCTTCGTATCAATGCCAAACTTAGGCTCTTGGAATGTGCCTTTTATGGTTAGAGGAATATCGACACCTTTAAGCGACTCATCATTAGCGTCACCCTGTCCTGACAACGACCCAACGACACTCGTTGTTAATGCATAATCTAAGGCTTCTGACGCGATGTTTGCCGTCCCTTTACCCGCTAAACGAATTAAGGGGGCAGCCATGGTCAAATCAGGATTAGTCACAACGGCATCTTTCATGGTGAAACTGCCAGTCAGGCTGGTAAAGTCAGTTTTTAACTCTTCTTTACTGGATTCAGACAAGTCGCCTTTTAATTTTTGCTGAGCACTACGGATCATCTGTGGAATGTTAACCCCATAAAGCGAACCATCAGCGACTTCAAATTTACCAACGGCATCAAGGTTCTTTTTCAGATTATCAGCAATTAAACTCGAGCCGCTGCCTTTAACTTCAAAGCTTGCAGTACCTGAAATTAAATCCACTTCAGCCGCATCGGTTAAAAGTGGACGAATTTGCACACCAATCAATTTCTTATCAAATTGATATGTTGGCACTGCCTTGCGAGCATCCAATTTTGCACTTAGTGCTAACTTGCCTTGGTATAAGTCAGCGGTAAGCGACGACAAGTTCAAGATACCTTTATTGATAGCCATTTTCATTTGCCAGTTTTGCGTGAGCATATTGCTGACTTTAATTGATTTAGCCGTTAAATTTAGGGTGAGATCTACTGATTTAAGTGCTGACAGATCAGGCTCTTGAGTCGATACTGTGTCGGTCTTTGTGGCAGACTCTTTAGTATTACCTTCTTGCTTTGGGAACAGCGCATCAAGATCAATATCACCCACGTCTAAACTCATCGCAATTTTAGGAACGCTATTAGCATAGTTAACCTTAATGTCCCCGGTGGCAGCCAAGTCCATAGCAGACATTCTAGTCAACTGTAGATCGATAGTTTTGGCATCCAGTGCCATTGTCATTTGTGTCGTGAGCTCAGCGGTAACCGATTTATTCGGCAAGCTGTCACCTTTGGCGTTATGTACCATAGCAAAATCATTAATAGTGACATGATTCAATGCTTGATCAATTTTGACTTTACCTTGTCCAGATGATGCAAGCTGCATATCTGGCAATGTCGCAGAAAACTCATAAGCAAAATCAGCAAACTGACCCAGGCTAAACTGACCTAAGGTGAAGCTTTTTAAATTAAAGGTCTGCGTCGTATTGCTGGCCATATCAATGAGGTTAATATTGGTATTCGTCAGTTCAATACCACCTATATCCAATGTCTCTAATGACATAGGTTTTGCATCATTGGTTGCTGCAGTTTGTGGTTTATCCGCCGTACTTTTTGACACTAATCCATCAAAACTGGTTGTACCATCTTTTTGCGTAACCAGATTCAGCGTTAAACCATCAAGCTTTAATAAATCTACTTCAATCTGTTGGCTAAATAATGGCATTAACGCCACATTCGCAACAGCCTCATTCACATTGAGCATGGATGCAGGAGTAAAGCCATCTGGATTAGTAAGAGTTATACCACCGAGCTTAATGCCTAAAGAGGGAAACACACTCCAGCTTAAGTCTTGGGTAATTTGTAAATCACGACCGGTTTGTTTTTTAACGGCATCAACTATTTGCGGTTTAAAGTTATTAAGGTCGAAAAACATTGTTAAGTAGACGGTCACACCTACTACTAGAGTTAGCACAATTGCTAATAACCATTTTACTACTTTCATTGTTGCTTCCTTGTCTGTTGATTGTTTACGCTAAAATAGTAAGATCTAATGCCTGCTTACTGACGGCAACACCATTTAAATCAGCATAGATCATCATTCCAGGAAAGATGCTGACACCCGCAATCTCAATAGCTACATTGACATCACCAACATCTTTTTTATCCGTTTTAATCGGATTTGTACCTAATGCTTGCACACCGATCTGCATAGTATTAATCGTACCTGCATCACGAATACAGCCATTAATAATGATACCTTCCCAACCATTGTCATATGCATTGAGAGCTATCATGTCACCTAATAGCGCACGTCTAGTCGAACCGCCGCCGTCCACAACCAATACTTTTCCTTGACCATTTTTGGCTAATTCAGATTTAACTTTGGAATTATCTTCGAAGCATTTTACCGTCACTACTTCACCGTAAAATATCGGCTTAGCACCAAAGGACTGCCATGGATTAGGCAATAAAACTAATTGCTCAGGGTAATGATCGAATAGATCAGGTAATAAATCTAGCATAAGTCCTCCTTGAAAATCAGAATCTTAGATTACTAATTATTAGGCAATTCAACAAGTTTTGTTAACGATATATTATTCACTTTAAAAAGTACTGCTAGTCCAGACTATCAAGCGCTGTACAAACCAAGTTAAAGAGTGACTTATACAATAAAAATGCATATAATTTCCGAAAAATAACGTAAACAATCATACTTATGAGTGACGATTTAAATTTACAGAAAATGATGGATGCGTTTGACGAGCTAGACTTCGAACAACGCACAACAACAAACCTTGAAAATGCACGTAATAAACAACAAATGACAGCGTATATTGATTCGTTGGATTTTAGTTTGCGTCGTTTATTAATATTGCAAGACACGGTCAATTCAATTGTTGAACAAAAAAAATTAGACCTGCTTAAACAAGAACATATCCAAACCTATAAAACAAAAATCATCAATCTATCTCGAAAATATAATATCTCATATCAAGATGTCATCGATATTATGGTGCAATTGCAACGTTAATAGTGATGCTCTGCCTCTTTCGCTTTGGTTGTAAAATATAAACGTTCAATCGGACTAAAAAACATTAGCCCGATTGACAATGTATTATTTTACTCTAAATTGCTCCACAAGCTGATGCAACTTGATCGCACCTTTTTCAATATCCATACTGCCTTTATTGATCAATTCATTTTGAGTTCTGTTATCTAATGACATGTCATTGATACGGGTAATATTCATATTAAGCTCTGTAATAACGGTACTTTGCTCCTCTGTTGCCGCCGCAATTTGAATATTCATTTGCGAAATCTGATCAATGGACGATTTAATGTTATTGAGTGCTCCAACGACTTGCTGAGTTTCATTAACGGTTTCTGATGATTTAGTTTTAGCTCTTTCAACAGAGGAATTAACGCTATCGATGGCAGTTCTAATGGCATCGATAATAAGATTAATCTCACTTGTTGATGCTTGGGTACGACTCGCCAGCGTTCTAACCTCATCAGCCACGACGGCAAAGCCACGGCCAGCCTCACCGGCTCTGGCAGCTTCAATCGCCGCATTCAATGCAAGTAAATTAGTTTGATCGGCAATCCCAACAATAACATCAAGAATTTGCCCGATTTTACTCGAACTCACTTGTAAGCTTTTAGCAACCTCTTCTGTCGCGGCTAATTCTGTCGATAACTCTGATATTTTTTGCATAGCATTATCGACAACGGCAGCGGATTTATCTGCTTCAGTGTCTGCATTATGTGTACTTTCTGCTGCCAACTGTGCGTTAGAGGCCACTTCAGATGCCGTTACCGACATTTGGTTAATGGCAGTGGCAACATTAGTTGTTTCGGCTTGTACGTTGGATGAAATTTGATTAGCCTGCTGTGTAATCGTTGACATATTCTTCGCCAAGCGGCTTGATTCATCGACTGAGTCGCTGACAGAGATAATCACTTTTTGGACTTTTTCAATAAAAGTATTGAAATGATGAGCAATTTGTTTGAGCTCATCATTACCCTCTTCGGACAACCGTAGGGTTAGATCCCCCTCACCCTTAGCAATATTCTTAAACGCTGCAATGGTCTCAACCATTGGTCCTGAAATACTGCGAATGATAAAAAATAATAATAAGATGACCGGCAGCCACACCAGTGTCAGTAATAATAGGTATTGGGTTATAAATTGGTTTCTATCAGCTTGAATGTCATCAACATAAATACCTGTACCGATAATCCAGCCCCAGGGGTTAAATCGCTTAACTACAGACATTTTCGGACTTGGGTTTTCCTGCTGGGGTTTATTCCACATGTAATCAACCCGAGCAACATCTTTTTGTTCCGTACCTTGGATCATTTTTTGAAACAGTTTTACCCCATTTGGATCTTGCATTGCTAATACCTTGGTATTAACTAACTGTTTTGCAAAAGCATGCTGGATCATGGTGCCTTGAATATCAATAGTGAAATAATACTCGTTACCTGAATAACGAAGTTTATCTATTGCAGCTAATGCTAAAGTTTTAGCCTCATCTTCAGCCATACTTCCAGACTGAACATCTTGATAATATTTATCAGTTATTGCGATTGCAACATCGACTAACGCATTTAACTTGGCTTCTTTTTCATTAATTAACACATTTTCAACTCGCGTTAATGAAAACCAGAAAACAATCACAGTAGCGATAATGGCTAGTGCCAACATGCCTAGTAAACGGTTAGAAATAGTGGTTTTACGAAAAAACATATTTGTTGGGTTCATACGGGCACCATGACATTATAATTAAAATGGTTTTGAAATGATTATTAACTCAGACTCAGCAATAATATGTATAGTATAAAATCAATTGAATCAAGATACTGTTTTGTAACTGTTGTGCCTTACTGGACAGTTGTCAATATTTTCACTTAAAAATCGCAAAAAAATAAATACTTAGTGGTAAACAATGATAAATAAACACTGGCGAAACTCTCACTTTACGAACGCAGATACTGAGAGTGCATTTGGGTAGTATTTTAGCCATCGAATGACGACTGGCTTAGCACAATTTATTGATCAAACCAAACACATGACTCGCTATTGGTATTCGTCTCTTGCGGGAAAATAACTCCTGCTATATGTACAAATATCATCAATAAATGACCAACCAATATTTAGTCTTAATAAATCATTAGTCAGTTCCTGCCTGACTCAGTTACAGCGAAAGCAACAGTGCTTAAGCTTACTTAGCATTAATGAACATGGCTTTTTGATGGTTCCGTCGCTTAATGTAGGCTTGATGCCAGCGTAAGTGATCATTGTTTATCTCTATTATAAACAACGTATTAATAAAAGAGCACATTATGAAACGAACAAACATTCTCATAACAGGGGCAAGTTCAGGTTTAGGGCGCGGCATGGCAATTGAGTTTGCTAAACAGCATCATAACCTTGCACTATGCGCCAGACGTATGGACCGCCTTGAAACATTAAAACAAGAATTACTCGTCATTAATCCTAATATCAAGGTGATAATTAAGTCACTTGATGTAAATGATCACCCACAAGTTTTTGAGGTATTTAATCAATTTAAGCAAGAGTTTGGACAGCTGGACCGAGTCATTGTAAACGCAGGCATGGGTAAAGGCGCATCTATAGGCACTGGCTTTTTTGCTGCTAATTTGCAGACTGCGCAAACTAACTTTATTGCCGCTATCGCCCAATGTGAAGCGGCGATGACAATTTTTCGAGAACAAAACAGTGGGCATCTAGTGACTATTTCGTCCATAAGCGCTGTTCGTGGATTTAGACGTGCAATGACTGTTTATGCTGCCACAAAAGCCGCCGTGACTTCATTGTCTGAGGGTATCCGCATCGATGTACTGAACACACCGATTAAGGTTACTTGTGTACATCCAGGATTTATTCGCAGTGAAATTAACCAAAAGGTAAAAACGGTACCGTTTATTGTTGATACTGAAACGGGCTGTAAAGCCATGGTGAAGGCTATTCAGAAAGAAAAAGCCAATGCATTTGTCCCTAGTTATCCTTGGGCCATTTTACACTGGGTATTACGTATTGCTCCGCTGAGCATGCTGCGCAACATGAGTTAAGTTAATCATAGTCACATAGCAACACAAGCACCTAGCGACGAGGGTAACTTAATCACTCATGATTAACTCATCATGGCCGAGTTTTATTTACCCAAAAAGAAATAAGCTCAGTTGGGGATAAAAGTGATTATCAAATCATTTTTTGTCTGGCTAACCTTATTGAATTAACCTGTAATGAACTCACATGACTCTGCTTGTAATACGAGAATCCGCTTTTATTTGCCGAAAAGGGCAAATCTGATACCAATAAGGACAAGTATGGTTACATGGCCTTATTGGTCCAATGTATCAAGCCAAGCAGGGTTAACCATCTTACACGCTTAAACTGTATAAGGTTGTGGCCAAACATAACCATAAATTGATTCATTATAGATTGGATATGAACCACATTACTTTTCCATTAACCGATAATGCAATATCTTAATACATTGATTATTAATCACTTATACAGCAACGCTGACTATTCAACATCTAACATAGGCCACAAAACAATACAGTCTTCTAAGTATTTCACTTTCGTTTCGTTAACTGTTTTCCCTTGTACCGAAATCCCCGCCGCATGCATGGCATCTTTATTTCCTGTCAGTAACGGATGCCAACTCGGTAATCCTTTGCCAGCATATACGCGCCGATAAGCACAACTATCAGGCAACCAAGTCAACTCAGCGATATTAACGGGTGTAATTGCTGTACATTCAGGTACATAGGTGAAGCGTTCAGGATAACGACGACAACCACAACTGCTGTCATCCAGTAGATGGCATGCAGCATTAGTATAATAAAGCTCGTCAGTTTCATCGTCGATGATTTTATTTAAACAACACTTACCGCAGCCGTCACACAGCGATTCCCATTGTTCGGTGGTCATGTCTTCTAAGGGGGTAGTAGTCCAAAACTGAGTCATCATTGGTTATCTAATGTAGCTTTTATCGAAATTTGCCTGCATTTTACACCCAATGGGCCGCAATTTACTGCTTAATTTTTTCAGACAAATAAGTTATCGCCAAAGTATCATGCAAAGTCGGGTTAAATTGATGTAATAAAAGGAAGTTATCGTAGACTAAATAAAAACGCCCTTTCGATCCATCAGGTGCAATTAAGAATACATTCATGTCACTGCGTTGCGGTAAGTCTGCGCCATTAAAACGCCTAATACCATAAGCCTGCCACTGAACAAATGTTTGATTGACTCTTAAACCAAGCAAACCAGGATCGAGTGCCATAGTGGGTTTCACCTGCCTTCCCCATGTAGAACCGGACTGCCAACCTTGTTGATGCAACATATTCGCCAGCGATGAAAAAGCATCATCCATACTGTTCCAAACATCAATCCTGCCGTCTTTATCAGCATCAACAGCATACTTTAGCAACTGGCTCGGCATCATTTGCATCTGCCCCATCGCCCCAGATGAAGAACTCAGCAATGCATCTTCACTGATATTTTTTTGCTCAATTAACTTAAGTGCAGCAATAAATTCAGCAATATAAAATGCTTCTTCATCGCCTTTGTAGGCAAGTGAGGCTAAAACTGATAATCCAGGGAAACGCCCTGGCTGCTCACCAAAACGAGAATTCATACCCCATAATGCCATCAAAAAACGCGACTGCACTTGATACGTTTTACTCAACTGTTCGAGTTTAGATTCATGCTGCAATAACATTGCTCTTGCAGTACTGACGGTGATTTCGGGTACAGCTTGTGGGATGAAGTCTTCTAATGTCTTAGGTTTATCGACTGAGGGGTTGAGATTGGCTTTCTTAAATATCTTAATCGTCGCAATATTGCGTTCTGCTATAGCTTGGTTAACGCCCGCAGCGAGTGCTTTTTGTTGTAGCAATAATAGGTAGTCATCAAAATTGTGATGGCTGTCTTCAGCCATCACAACATGAGAGCAAAAGAAGTAAAAAAAAACGCTTAGAATGATTCTGGGGATCATATTCGTGTTGATTACTCCTTTAAGATTATGCTTATTTCTTAAGCGCTAATTCTTGTTTATGCTGTTCGAGTAAATTAACCGGCGGTGGTGGTATTTGTAAGTAATAACCCTGTTCAACTAATGCAGACTTCACTTTATTAATATCTGCGATGCCCAAGTGATCTCGTTTAGATAGTGGGACAATCATGATTAATGACGGAGTACCAAACATCGCCATTAAAGGCTCAGGAACGTCATCAAATACATCACGTTTTTTGACAAAAAGGTAAGTATCCGCTCTTCGACCGCTTTTATATACTGCACATATCATTTTAGTGTAAATTTCCAAAGGTTCAAACTTGATAGTCAACTAAGCACACTATAACATGGTGACACAAAAAATAATTGTAAATCAGTTTATCGCTGAAGTATGGAGAATCACGCCGGGATGGCTAAACAAAATCTCGAATTAAAGGCTACGTCTTTTACATTATCAGTGCTGCATATTAATCATCACGATCTCGATATTATTGCTGCTGAATTAGACAACAAGCTGGCACAAGCGCCGCAGTTTTTTTTGGGCGCACCATTGGTATTAAATTTATCAGCCATTCAGCATATCCAAATTGATTTTAATGCCCTAAAACAATTATTGATTGACCGTAACCTTATTATTGTCGGCATTACCGACGCCACCCCAGAGCAAGTTGAACAAGCAAAACACATGGGGATTGCAGTGGTAAAGTCTGGCAAACAAGCGCGTAAAGCAGAACTTCCTGAACGAGCAACTAAAATTGTTAAGCAAAATGTGCGTTCTGGACAACAAATATACGCACAAAACGCTGATTTAATCATTTTTGGTGCAGTTGGTAATGGCGCTGAAGTCATTGCTGATGGTAGCATTCATATATATGGTGCTCTTCGTGGTAAAGCCATGGCGGGTGCCGCGGGAGATAATCAAAGTGTGATTATCGCTAACTCGTTAGAAGCAGAATTAGTATCGATTGCTGGACAGTATTGGTTGACTGAACACTTGCAACAATACGACTTAAGCCAAAGAGGTTGTATTCGCCTTGAGGGCGCATCCCTTACTGTTGAAACATTGCCCCAATAATCGGCAAACACAAGGATATAAATATAAATGGCGCAAATTATTGTTGTCACATCAGGTAAAGGTGGTGTGGGAAAAACAACATCCAGTGCAGCAATTGCCACCGGATTGGCTTTAAAAGGACACAAAACAGTCGTTATCGACTTTGACATTGGTTTACGCAATCTTGATCTGATTATGGGTTGTGAGCGCAGGGTCGTATACGATTTTGTTAATGTCATCAATGGTGAAGCCAATTTGAATCAAGCGTTAATTAAAGATAAACGCTGCGACAAATTATTTATCTTACCCGCGTCTCAAACACGAGATAAAGACGCGCTGACCAAAGAAGGCGTCGGCCGAGTCCTTGAAAATTTAGCCAAAGATTTCGACTTTATTGTGTGTGATTCACCAGCGGGTATTGAACAAGGTGCAATGATGGCACTTTACTTTGCCGATATTGCCATTGTCACCACCAATCCAGAAGTGAGCTCAGTACGTGATTCAGACCGTATTTTGGGCATGCTGCAGAGTCGCTCGCGTCGAGCTGAATTGACTTTGGAACCTATCAAAGAATATTTACTATTAACTCGCTACTCGCCGGCCAGAGTTAAAACAGGTGAAATGCTCAGTGTTGAAGATGTGCAGGATATTCTTGCTATTGAATTGCTGGGAGTTATCCCTGAATCTCAGTCGGTATTGAAGGCGTCAAACTCAGGTGTACCTGTGATTATTGACCAAGAAAGCGATGCAGGCTTGGCTTACGGCGATACCGTTGCGCGTTTATTAGGCGACGATATACCAATTCGATTTATTACAGAAGAAAAAAAGGGATTCCTTAAAAGGATATTTGGGAGCTAATTATGTCGATACTTGATTATTTTAGAAGCAGTAAAAAGCCCAATACCGCGTCATTGGCAAAAGAGCGATTACAAATTATTGTGGCTCATCAGCGTGGAGAACGTGGTGCACCGGATTACTTCCCAAAGATGAAACAAGAAATCATCGAAGTGATCCGTAAATATGTGCAAATATCAGATGACCAAGTCTCTGTGCAGTTAGACCAAAATGATGACAACTTATCTGTACTAGAACTTAACGTCACCTTACCGGACACTAAGTAACGCTCATCTTTTTAGATTGACGGACTTAATATAACAAAAAGGATACGGGCATTGCTGCCGGTATCCTTTTTCGTTTAATGAAGCTATTGAATTAATTAAACTTAACTTGGGCAAGTAAATTACCGACCAATTGGCCGCGCCACCCCACAAAGAGTAGTGGTTTTGGTGTTTGCTTATTGTGATACAACCAGAGCAAAAACTCGTGAATATGGCGCTTCGAACCAACAAATTCTAATGCAACGTTTTCACGCTCACATAGCTCAGTTAATATCGTTTTAACTTCTTTGAAAGCCGATTTATAACCAGACTTTAGTGCCACAACATCTACCTCTTCAGGTAAATCTGTTAAATCTGCAGTCGCCATTACCGCTAATAAATCTTTACCGTGTATGCGTTTTTCTTGATCAGTTAAATCATTTAAACTGTTGAGCTCAGACAATGTTGTGGGCTGCTTTTTGGCCAATGCAATTAATGCATGGTCCTTGACCACAAAGCCAAGCGCAAGATTACGGCTCACCGCTTTGGTCAATCGCCACTTAGCCAATACCTTTAAGTAGGCTAACTGCTGACTTGATAACTGAAAGGCATTTTTAACTTTAAGGTAAACGCTGTCACCTTCTGGCAGTGACAAACGTCCCTCGGTCATACGCTGACCTTCTTCAAACAGCCATTCGAGACGATTTTCGGCTACAAGCTTCTGTTGTAATTGAGGATATAATTTATACAAATAAAATACATCATTAGCAGCATACTGCAATTGTGAATCAGACAATGGACGATTCATCCAATCGGTTCGTGATTCACCCTTATCAATTTCAACTTGCAAGCATGCATCTACAAGTTTGGCATAACCTAAGCCATGACCTAGGCCCGCAAAACTAGCCGCAATTTGGCTGTCAAATAATGGGCTCGGTTGGCATTCGCCATAATGAGCAAATACCTCAAGATCTTCGCTACATGAATGCACTAACTTAACAATATTGGGGTCAGTTAATAGCTGCCAAAATGGGCTTAAGTCTTTAATCGCAACCGGATCAATTAATGCTAGGGTTTTACCATCATAAGCTTGGATGAGGCCTAATTTAGCATAATAGGTTCGAGTGCGGACAAACTCAGTATCAAGCACCAATAAGGCGCTGTGTTGGTATTGTTCAACTAATGACAACAAACTGGCATCATCGCTGATATATTCAAACGTTAACAAAATAGGCTCCGCTAAAAAGGGATGTGAGTAATGGTCATAAACTGAGAATTGCCAAGTATAAAAAAGCCGGCTCAGTTGCCGGCTATCATTTTATGCTTTGTTAACTTCATCTCGAAGTTGTCGGCGTAAAATTTTACCCACATTGGTTTTCGGTAATTCGTCCCTAAATTCTACCAGTTTAGGAATTTTATATCCCGTTAAATGATGACGACAATGCTTAATCAACTCTTCTTCTGTAAGTGACTTGTCTTTTGCGACCACAAAAATCTTCACTAATTCACCGCTGGCATCATTAGGAACGCCAACCGCAGCGACTTCAATAACCTTGGGATGTAACGCGACAACCTCTTCCACTTCATTTGGGAACACGTTAAAACCAGACACTAAAATCATGTCTTTTTTGCGATCGACAATGAAAAAGAAACCTTTTTCATCCATATAGCCAATATCGCCAGTCGCTAACCAACCATCTTTATCAATCACAGTGGCAGTTTCTTCCGGACGTTGCCAATATCCCTGCATGACTTGCGGACCTTTAGCAAATAACTCGCCGGTTTCACCCTGAGCTAATACTTTTGAATCTTCATCTCTAATTTGAATAGTGGTCGATGGTGCAGGAAAACCAATAGAACCATTATACCCACTGAGGTTATATGGGCAGCATGTAACTAATGGTGAAGCTTCAGTTAGACCATAACCTTCGAGTAAGCGTGTCTTAGTAAGGTTTTGCCATTTATCCGCGACCGCACGCTGCACCGCCATACCACCGCCAATAGACAATTTTAAACCAGAAAAATCAAGTTGAGTAAATTCTTCATTATTGACCAAAGCATTGAATAAGGTATTAACACCGGTTAAGACAGTAAACGGGTACTTTTTCATCTCAGCAACAAAAGCAGGAATGTCACGAGGATTGGTGATCAATAAATTTTTGCTACCTTTATGTAAAAACAGTAAACAATTCACTGTTAGGGCAAAAATATGGTACAGAGGCAATGCTGTCACGACAAACTCTGCACCATCATCAAGGGCTGGAGAATAAGCACCACTGGCCTGTAAAACGTTACTGACCACGTTTTTATGGCTTAACATGGCACCTTTAGAGACCCCAGTCGTGCCACCGGTATACTGTAAAAAAGCCAAATCCTCGCCACCAATATCGGCCTTAATGTACTGTAGGCGTCGACCTTTAGAGAGCGAATCACGAAACGATAATGCATGTGGTAAATGGTATTTTGGTACCAATCTTTTGATGTATTTAACCACAAAATTAACTAGCGTGCGTTTCGGAGCACTGAGTTGATCGCCAAGATTGGTAATAATCACCGACTCAATCGGTGTTTGATCAACAATCTCTTCTAAGGTGTTAGCAAAGTTTGACACCACGACGATAGCTTTAGAGCCAGAATCAACCAATTGATGCTTTAATTCCCGTGGGGTATAAAGTGGATTGACATTAACCACCACCATACCAGCGCGCAAAATACCAAACAGAGCAATAGGATATTGCAGTAAATTTGGCATCATAAGGGCGACACGGTCGCCTTTTTTTAAATGTAATTCATTTTGTAAGTAGGCTGCAAATGCTCGACTTCGTTCTTCGAGTTTTCGGTACGTAATGGTCGCGCCCATATTAATAAACGCAGGCTGATCAGCATATTTTGCTACTGAATCTTCAAACATATCGACTAAAGAACTGAATTGAGATGAGTCGATTTCGGCCGGAACATGTTCAGGTAAGTTATTAATCCAAGGCTGGTCCACAGGTGTCTCCTAATAATACCCACTGTGCTAAGACGTGCATTCCCCGTCAGTGGTAAAATATTTTATTGCCCACGTATCATTAATATTGTTATCGCAGGCTTTATTATGATGCTCGTAGTGACCTAAATCATACAAGTGTTTTAATTTTCGACTATAGTCACATAAATAAAACAAAAATAACAGCGATTTCAGCCAGTGCTACTGCCTATTTAGAATAAATGCTCCAATCGATTCAGCGACGCGATAAGCATTACCCATATGGAGGTGATGATCTCCACTTAACTGAATGATTTCAATATTAGAAAACCATTTATTAGCCTGTTCTGTTGAGGCGGTTAGGTGTTTGTATCCATCGTGACCAACCATGAGTAAAGTAGACGTATTACTAGTGCTCATCAGTGCATCAACCTGCTCAAAACTAAATCGATTAAGTGAGTCTAATTTTAATCTAGGGTCACTTCGCCAATGATACTGCCCATCTGTTATTGCCATATTTCGCTTAGTAATAAGCTCACACCATGGAATGGCTAATCCGGTCAGTTTATGGCGGGCTTGTACCGCCAAATCCATAGAAGAATAAGTCGAAGAGTCTCTGGTTACTTGGCGATTAAAACGTTGTTGTTGCAGCAAACCTTTACGCAGGCGATCTTTGGCTTTAGAAGCAGACTCAGATAAAGGGGCAAGCGCTTCAATTAATATGAGTTTATGAATATTTTCAGCAAGACAGGCATTATAAGCCGACGCAATTATGCCGCCAAGAGAATGCCCCAATAAAATAATAGGACCTGTATCTTGTGAAAGTGTATGGATGACGGCTTGCAGGTCATAAATATAATCAACCCAATGTAATGGATAACGACCCGGGCGATGATCTGATAATCCATGACCAGGCCAATCAATACATACGAGTTGAAATTTATCGAATAATTTTTGCTGTGCAAAGGCATGCGCTAACGGAACAAAACTGTCAGCGTTATCAAGCCAGCCATGTAAAGCTAATATTACTGGCTTGTCAGCATGACCATAACGTTTTGCAGCAAGCGTAATATGAGCCAACGGCAATTGAATTTCTTCTACGTTAACATTCAACATTGTTGACTCACTTTGCAAAAATTATTGAGCTGCTGTTTTGGTAAACTTAAGTGTCATGCGATCACTTTCACCAATATCAAGGTACTTTTGCTTATCTTGATCGCCCTTGGCCAAACTTGGGGGTAATGTCCACACACCTTTGTCGTAATCCTTTGTATCTTTAGGATTAGCGTTTATTTCAGAGCTAGCCGCTAATTTAAAACCATATTTATTAGCAAGTTCAACCATCTGGTTTTGTTCCATATAACCACTTTCAGCAGCCATATCTACATTGGCTCGGTGTTCAACAACGCCGAGTGTACCACCAACCTTTAATACATCATGGGCGGCTTTAAACACACCTTCTAACTCGCCTTTCATGGCCCAGTTGTGCAAATTACGGAACGTTAATACATAATCTGCAGAGTTATCTTTACCTAATGACAATTTAGCCGGTGGATCGAGAGTAACAAACTGAACATTGCCCACACTGGCTTTATTTTCACTGACCCATTGCTCAAACTTCATCCCCGCAGATTTATAATACGCTGTTTGGCGATTATCTTCAGTGGGTTTTGTTTCGAAATTGGCGGCAACATATTGGCCATCAGCGGCTAAATAAGGCGCAAGAATTTCAGCATACCACCCCCCACCAGGCCATAACTCAATCACAGTCTGATCGGGTTTTACACCAAAAAATGCTAATGTTTCTGCTGGATGACGATATTGATCGCGCAGTTTATTTTTAGTCGACCGAAACTCACTGGCCACAGCTTTGGCGAGCGCAGCATTGACCTGCGGCGCAGTAACGGATTTCTCGTCAACACTATCCGCAGCGTATATTACCGTTGACATACCTAAACTTGATAAGCCAATTAAGGCCCCTAACATCATGTTACGTTTCATTTTGACACTCCCTTTTTTCGATCAACTTTACGCCAACAGAGCCATAACATAAACCCACTGAATGCAAGCCATGTCATCACCCATAACCATGCGGGTAGCCAAGTCATTTTAGCTAACATCACCGCATCGCCTTGACCACTTAACCCCAATAACACCATTGGACTAGCCATGGCATTAAGGATAATCATTAGGCCTAATATACGCAGTAAGGTGTTTAGCAGACTACTATTTTTTAATTTAAGTGGTAACAAAAAAAGTATTATTAATACGCTAAGAATAATGATCGTTAATACATCACGCGCCCAGAAAAGCAATGACGCAGCCACAGTGAGGGCTAACAAGGTTAAGGTAAATCTAATCGTTTGCTTTTGAGTTGCCATCAGAAATATTGAGTATCCCCATAGCGCCGCACCAAAATAACCAGCGTAAGCAATAAGTATACTGCTACCACCTTGACTAAAACAAAAGCCCGCGCCATTTGGAAATAATTGAATATGACTCACAGAGCCACCAGTCAATAACGTTGCGATACCATGAGATAACTCGTGAAAGTAGCTTTCAAACCATTTAAAAGGGATAGAGATATAAGGAAATCGAGTTAGTAGGAAAGCTAGCAGTAATTCAATCATAAAACGGCTGCGACTGGGTGTTGCAGACAACGGAACATTAGGCATATAAATCAATACCAACCATTTGTTGAATTTCATCTCTTTTAGCAGAATGCTGTGTTGATAAATATTGCGCGATAGCCCCCCGTTGACTGTAAGTATCACGGTCATATTCAACCCGAGCTTGCTGTTTAGCCGACAAAGTTGAATCATCAACTATGGCCATATTGCGCGCCTCAATGCCTTGAATTTGTTGCTCGGAAGCAGAGACATTAACAACAATAGGCTCAATGGCCGCCGTAATAGGCCGATTACCAGCAACAGCTTGACTCAGGGTTATTGGACCTGATTGATTATTTGCCATTGATAATGCAGCATTTATCGCCATTAACGACACCATTTACCTATACTTGTATCATATACTCTATGTCAAATTACCTTTAATGGCTATTCTCGACCAGGAAGTTTTTTCCATGTAACTGTATCTCGAAGGTACACTGGTGCCAGTTCATCAACAATGGTGTGTAATCCATGTTGGTACCCGTGCTGCGCCAGAATTAACATGGCTTTCGCATCTGGATAAGTCGCTTCTGCACATGGTGTCATGTTTGGCGCAATATTGAGTAACTCTGGATAAGCTTCAAAACCGGTACCGCATACACTAATACTTTGCTGGGTATCGAGTATTAATTCAATTGCCTCTGGTACGCTAACGTGTTCTTCACCCACTAATGTCGCTATGCCGTCTTTGGCAATGTATTGGCCCCAATAGACTTCGTTCATGCGGGCATCAATACAACATAGAACTTGGCAGGCATTGTGTTGTGATATTGCTAACTGAGCCATTGCGGCTAACGTTGAAATACCAATAACGGGTAAATCAAGGCCTAACGCTAAACCTTGCGTCATACTGGTACAAATACGAATACCGGTAAAACTACCAGGGCCACGGCCATAGGCAATCATGTCCACATCGGCCAATGTCACTTGGGCTTGGGCCAATACATCATCAACCATAGGCAATAAACGTTGGCTGTGTTCACGAGGAGCATCGGCAATAAGTGCAAACACCTTACCATTGGTGGTTAACGCAGCAGAGCAAGTTTCGGTGCAAGTATCAAGAGCGAGGATGGTTAACGGCTTTGGCATTATGATGGGTTACCCAGTAAAAAAGCATCAAATTAGACTTAATATGATAACTGATGCGCACCGTTTTAAAAAGCTTAAGGAATTTGTTTTAAAAATTGCAATGCACGGTCTAAGTCACGTGTACGCTGCATTGGTGGCAGAGAATTAATAAAAGCTTGCCCGTAAGCCCGATTAACAATGCGGTTATCGCACAAGATAAGTACTCCGCGATCTTTTTCATCGCGAATAAGCCGCCCGACGCCCTGCTTTAAACTAATGACTGCTTGCGGCAAAGAAATATGACTAAAAGGGTCAAGTCCCTGACGCTCGGCATTGGCGGCACGGGCTTTGTATAAGGCATCATCTGGTGACACAAACGGCAGCTTATCAATAATCACGCAGCTTAATAATTTACCTCGAACATCGACCCCTTCCCAAAAGCTGCTGGTACCGAGCAAAACGGCATTACCTAACTGTCTAAATTTATTTAACAAACTTTGTTTACTCGCTTGGCCTTGTACCAATAAAGGATAAGCCACTTTACCTTGCAATGCCGATGCAACTTGCTCGAGCATTTGATGGCTAGTAAACAAGATAAACGTGCGGCCTTGCGCAGCATTGATTGCTTGAATACATACATCAACCAGTTGTTTAACCGTATGCTGCGACTGCCCCACTTTACCTAAATGACGTGGCACACAAAATACTGCCTGATTAGGATAATCAAACGGGCTATCTAAAATAATTTGTTGTGCCGATGATAATCCTAGCTCAGTCGCAAAGTGAGCCAGACTGCGGTTCACCTGCAAGGTTGCCGAGGTAAAAATCCACCGAGTATCGGCATCAAATAATTGTTGGCATTGTTTAGCGACATTGATAGGACTAAGTCTTAACATGATAAAACGCGGACCTAGCTCAACACTGTAAGCTGCTTGGATATCTTTACATTCAAAATAATCTTGCAGCTTTTGAGACAATTCATACAATTGCTCGAACGCTAAATCGAGTTGATCATCGCGACCAAGATGATGGCGCATAGAATTGGCCAGATCAGTCAACGCTTGCTGTAATGCCCACGACACTGTCGCTAAGTGTTTATTGGCAAGTACTTTTCGCCAATCAGATACTTGACTGTCGTACATGGCATTATGCCAATCACTTAACGCTAACAAACCACGTTGCGACAATTGCTCTAGTTGAATGCTGTCGCGGATCACCTTTTTGTGAATTTTGATGATGCCATTTAATAACAGATCAATTTCGCGGCTGGATATATGACTACCAAAATAGTTAATGCAAATATCTGGCACTAAATGGGCTTCATCAAAAATGACCAGATCAGGATCAGGCAGTAACTCGGCAAATCCGGTGTCTTTGAGTAATCGGTCGGCAAAAAATAAATGATGATTGACCACCACCACTTTGGCCTCCATCGCCCTAATCCGCGCTTTACGGGTAAAGCACACGTCATAATGGTCACATTTTTTACCCGTACAGGTTTCTTTGGTGCTAACAACACTAGGAATAACGTCAGAATGCTCTGCCACCGAGGTTAAATTGCCTATGTCACCATCTTTGCTTAAATGTGCCCATTGGTTAATCTTAAGCAAATCATCAATATAATATTCGCTTAATTGGCTGGCCATTTGCATCTGTTTTTCAAGGCGTAAATGGCATAAGTAATTATTACGCCCCTTAAGTAATGCAACAGGCACATGGATATCGAGCATGGTTAACAATGCTGGTAAATCTTTGAGGAATAACTGTTCTTGTAGATTTTTACTGCCGGTACTTACCACCACTTGTTTGCCACTGAGCAAGGCTGGAATTAAATACGCGAAGGTTTTTCCTACGCCGGTGCCCGCTTCTAAAATGAGATTGTGCTTTTTAGCAATAGCATCGCTTACCGCAACAGCCATATCAGTTTGAGTTTGGCGATTATGATAATTGTGTACATGTTTGGCTAACGCACCACGCTCGCTAAACTCATGGATTACAGATTGGGTCAATGTAGAGCTCAAAGCATCCTCAAATTATCGCGCTAATGCTGATGTGATGTGGTTTGCGCTATTATGCTTATAACGGCCCCATGTTCCAACTGTTTATCACCAAAAGTTGTAAAGGCAGTTGTATAAACAATATCGATGATTTGACTAAATTTAGACCAGAAACAAAAATGCTGGCCACCAGCGTGACTCAGCATTTCTTGACTCGTATAAAATATAATCAAAAGTTTATTTTTTAGTAATTCAGAGAACTGGTTTTGAATGTGGTGTTCAGGGGTGAATTCAAATACCACTTTTTCATTGGTAACCTTGCGTTTAACACTTATGCTCGTGACTTTTTCTGCCGAGTTTGACCGAATAAGTCAAATGACAATATATCAGGCATCACAAAATCATCCGTAAAACATATCTTCTATATCCACATTGCCACTTGCTCCTTGGTGGGTTTACTGCCTTTGTGGACCACTTTTTCATCAATCACCACTGCTGGTGTACTCATCACCTCATAAGCCATAATTTGTGCCATATCGGTGACTTTTTCGATTGTTATCGTGACCCCTTTTTCATCCGCAACCGCTTGAACAAGTTCCGCAGTTTCAAGGCATTTTTTACAACCAGAACCTAAGACTTTAATGATTTTCATTTTTTACTCCTTGCGACTAGCCTAATTAATTAGCAGACAATAGAAACGGTGCAACCCCATTAAATATCCACCCCACTAAGGTGAATGCAACCAACAGTAAACAAAATAGGATGACGAGCAATCGCCATTGCATGACTTGCTTTAGCAAAATAAACTCAGGAAAACTGGCAGCCACCGTGCTCATACAGAATGCCAATGTGGTGCCTATTGGCAAACCATTAACAATCAGGCTTTCCATGACCGGAATAACTCCGGTCGCATTCGAATATAGCGGAATACCGAGTAACACAGCAGCAGGAACAGACCACCATTGTCCGTCACCCAAATGCGCGGCAATCCAACCGTCTGGGACAAAGCCGTGTAATGCGGCGCCCAAGCCCACACCAATAATGACCCATTTCCACACTCGGCCAAATATATCTAGCATCTCAGTTTTGGCAAATTGATGCCTTTGCCTTAACGACATGGCTTGCACATTGGCACTATCATCAACTGTATTGCCAGCCTTCTGCTGACCACGTTTTAACGCTTCTGCTGCAAATGATTGTAACCAACGCTCAGCCTTAATGCTGTCAAGAAACAAGCCGCCCAGCATACCGACACTCATGCCAACGGCGATATATAACAAGGTAAACTTAAGCCCTAAGAGGCTCATTAACAGCAATATCGCCACTTCGTTGATTAAGGGTGAGGTAATCAAAAAGCTCATGGTGATCCCCAATGGGATCCCCGCAGAGGTAAAGCCTAAAAATACCGGAATACTCGAGCAAGAACAAAATGGCGTTACCACACCAAAACCCGATCCCATTAGGTAACCTAGCCCTCTGTGCTTGCCGGCTAAATAATCTCTGACTCGCTCAACATTTAACGATGCTCGCATTAAAGCAATGAGATAAATCATCACCAATAACAAAGCAAAAATTTTAGTCACATCTTCAGCAAAAAAATGCAGGGCATCGCCGAGTTTTGTCTCTGGAGACAATCCCAATACACTGTAAACAAGCCAAGAGGCAAAATCTGAAAAGACCTGAAACATAAGTCGGTAACCCCAAATTTACTTGGTATTAGGATAACGGCTTTTACTCAGGCGATATAAGCGCTAGATCTCGCTTTTGCGGATAGTAGAAATAAACTTAAACAAGCTAGTACGGGAAATGTTGAAATGGGAAATATTAATTCAATCAATGAATGATATACAACATCATCTTATAAGGTGTGCTAACAGATAAAAAGCAGCAGACACAATCAATTAGTGTAAGTTAGCACTATGCTTTCTTTCATTTAATCGCAATGCCCAGTTTCCCTTATGTTGCTGCTCACAGGCGGTTTCTGTATCGAAGCTAACATGTTGATTAATATTTTTAAACTCAATGCCATCTTTAGCTAAAGTACACTTAATTAAGTCTAATAATGCGGCTTTATCACCATTTTGGCTACATTGTCTTAGTTGTGTTTCAGTATCAAATATACACACTATCTGAAGGCTCTTAGGATACAAATCATAGTCCACAATATGGGTAATCCACGCAAAACCAGGATAGGCATTTAATGCATGTTCGCATACGGCCGTTAACCCTAGCCTTATTTGATTGTCTCTTTTTTTGTCATTTTTACGCATAAATACTCGCTTGGGGCCACATAGTCTAGATACTAATGATTAATTCAATATAAAAGTTAGTCAGTTAACAGTCATTCTATCATATCTGTGGCGGAACAATTTATTGCAATATTAACAGCATCATAATAACGTAACCTAAATGAGAGTGAATCGAGCAAACACAGTAAGCTTAAGGAAAAGCAGTAATGAAATGGTTAATCGTGGTGGTAATAAGTTGGTGTATCGGGTTTATCAGTTATCCACTGATCTGGCCGAGCGACGTCATAGACACAACTAAAACCCCAGAGGAGTTGACTCAAACTCCACAAACCAACACGCTAAATTCGCTATCGGCAGACAAACTAGCTTTGCATTCAGTAAATTATCCTTCGCAAAACTCTCTAGACCGCGATGCCTTTAAGGCGTCATTAAACAGCGATGAAACACCTTACATGTCGATTTTTCGTATCATGCAATTGGCTGAACAAGATCCCCTTGAAGCATTGCTCGTTGCCCAAGAAACGCAACACGAAGACTTATACGGTTTAATTTTAGAAATCGCTGGAAAAATGCAATTTTCGAACGTGATCTCATGGTTAGAACACCAAAAATCCACTGAGCTATACGAATCATTACTCGACAGTTATTTGCGCGCTCTAGCGACCGTTAATCCACAGCAGGCGTTAAACGAGATTGATTTATTAGCAGTAGAGCCGATGAAGTCATCGATAATGATGTCGATTGTCGATTCATGGGCAAGCTCAGATGCAATAGGGGCATTTGAATGGTTAAAGTTACAACCTGAAACACAATCGACCTTAAAAATGTACTTAAATACTATGTATTATTACATTGAACAATCACCTAATGAGGCTGCAAATCTTATTGCATCGTTACCATTGAATGAGTCGACAAATTATCTGATTACCTCGATGGTATATCAGCTAGTTGAAAAGAATATTCAAGAAGCTGTTGATTGGTTGGACGGCATTGCAGTTGAACAACGCGCCAGTGGCGTTTTCATTATTTCACGCAAAATGGCAGAAACCGATCCAGAGGCCGCGTTGATTTTTTTAAATAATCAAAAACAAAGCTACAATTTAAACCAAGACTATTTCAATAGCGCCCTAGCAGAAATCGCCAGTGTTGAACCTAACATGATGTTAGCCAGACTTGATAACTACGAGGCTAGAGTGCAACGCGATATTATTATTAACGCTAGCTATGCCCTGGTAGAATATTCTGAAAACGATTTTTTACAATTGATTAATCCATTGTCTGATAACAACAAAGATATTGCATTAAATCAACGTTCAGCTCAGCTGAACCAAACAGATCCGCAGCAAGCGTTTAATGTAGCCGAACTCATTAATGACCCCGCAACACGACTAGAATCGATTATAAATACTATTACTGTGTGGAGTGGATTTGATAAGCGATCGGCGCTGGCAGCCATTGATAACTCAAGCCAACTAACGGCCAGTCAAAAAGGTGAAATCAGCACTCAAATACAATTACAGCTGACATCGTCAAATATTATTTATCCATAAATGCCCATTATGAGATGGCCTTCATGACTTGCTGAGTGACTCTATGTGATAATTTAACAATATCAGTATGCTGTTATCAATTCATGATAAACAAAACAGATTAAACACTAGGTGTGCTGAGAGAGGATGCGGGTTAGATGCGGTTTTTTGCTTAAAAAGGGTATGATTTAAACTGACAATATAGGCTAAGTAACCAGCTGAGTTAGCACTATATCAACTGACATTGACTCTATTTCCACCCGCATTTTTAGCACTATACATAGCCTTATCTGCATGTTGAATCAATTGCTGTTCATCATCACCATCATCAGGATAACGTGCCATACCAATACTAGGGGATAGCTGCAGAACGAGATCATCAAACCGATAAGGTTTATCGAGTTCAGAACGAATGTTTTCAGCAATAACAAGCACTTTCTCTAGAGAATTAATACAGTTTAGTACAACTAAAAACTCATCGCCGCCAAAGCGTCCAACCGTATCCGATTTACGAACACAATGGCGTAAACGTTGAGCTATACTCTTTAACAGTTTGTCACCAACCAAATGGCCATAACTGTCATTGACATGCTTAAACCCATCAATATCAATAAACAGTAATGATAAAGATGCTCCCTCACGACGCGCTAACCCTAATGACGTTTGCAAGCGTTCAAATAACAATGCTCTATTGGGCAATTCTGTTAATGGATCATGTCCTGCAATGTAATGAAGTTGTTGTTCCATTTTTTTGCGCTCAGTGATGTCGTGAGCAATCGCAATCCTCAACTGATGATCTTCTGACCACCTTGCTGACCACAGAATATCAACTATGTTGCCATCTTTGCGGACCCAACGATTTTCAAAACGCCGCTGATGCACTCCGCTCATCAGTGTTTCAACAACTTTAAGTGTTTTTAGTCCATCATCAGGATAAACAAAATCTATCATTGGTTTATTGATGACTTCAGCTGGTGCATAGCCAAATATATCTTCAAACGCTGCACTCACAAATACAAAACAACCACTTTTATCCACTACACAAACAGCATCAAGCATTAAATCCATAACTTCCCTAAGCGCAGCTAGGTCAATGGTCTTCATACAATGCATACCCCGATAACGTTGTTTTATCACTAATAAAGCAATATGTAATATTATGAGCTTAGTTAAATATACTCAATGACTTTAATGAATATCCTTTAATGACACCCATTAAAGGAGTGTAATGTGTGAAGCCATATTAGCAACAAAGTATAGTGTATCGATTCAATAAAAAACAAATAAACCATTAACAATATTCACTTTTCACTCCAATTTTGACCTATTTTACCATCAGCTTATGACCTTTCCGATGTATTAAATGAGTAAAATTAATACAACATAGTATTTAGTATCATTAGATAATCAACGACTCAATGGTTACAAAAAAGTTAACCCGAAGATAACACCATCCTGTAAATTTGGCTGACTGCTGTCCTAACGGTGAACAAATAAACTCATATCGCTTTATTAATAACCAATAAATATCTTGTTATTGGTTTATTTAGGTAACTTGACATTAAACTTATAACTTATGCAAAAATTTTGACCTGTAAATCGCATTTTATGTTTATTGACTATTGCAAACTGTTATAAATACGGTTAAGTTTAATCGTATAGTTTTTAGCGAATAATTAATGTAAACGTAATGGTTAATTGATAGTCAATAACAACCATTACAGCAAGCATACTTAAAGAGTAATTAATATGAACATCCAAGTGACTACATTCCACCATCATCACCATATGCGGTAGCCTTCGGATGCTTACTGCCGAAGGATGTTATCCTTCTGGTGGTGAACAAAATTTCACATAAACCCCTGGAAGGAATTTCAGGGGTTTTTTGTTTTTCTAAATTTATATTTTTATTTAAGCTTTTAAATTTACAGAATTTTATATTTAATACATAAGGAAGTATCACATGAGTGAGTCAAAACGTTTACGTATCGCCATCCAGAAATCAGGCCGTTTATCAAAAGAGTCTCAACAGTTACTAAAAAGCTGTGGGGTTAAATTTAATGTAAATGAGCAACGCTTGATTGCACACGCAGACAATATGCCAATCGATTTATTACGCGTTCGTGATGATGATATTCCAGGCCTAGTAATGGATGGTGTTGTTGACTTAGGTATTATCGGTGAGAACGTTCTTGAAGAAGAGCAAATTGAGCGTCAACTCGCAAACAAGCCTGCTGAATGCACTAAATTACGTGAGTTAGATTTCGGTTCATGCCGTCTATCATTAGCTGTACCCAATGAGTTTGAATACAAAGATGCCAACTCACTTGAAGGCTTACGCATTGCAACCTCTTACCCGAATTTGCTGCGCCGTTTTATGCAAGAAAAAGGCATTAACTACAGCGATTGTATGCTAAAGGGCTCGGTTGAAGTAGCGCCACGAGCAGGATTGTCAGACGGTATTTGTGATTTAGTCTCTACAGGTGCCACCCTTGAAGCGAATGGCTTGTATGAAACTGAAGTGATTTACCGTTCAATGGCGTGCATCATTCAATCTAATACAACTCAATCAACTGAAAAACAAGCACTAATCAATAAAATCCTATCGCGTGTTAATGGCGTTATCCGTGCTCGCGAAAGCAAATACATCTTATTGCACGCGCCAATTGAAACCTTAGATCAAATCGTTGCCCTACTCCCTGGAGCTGAAAACCCAACCGTATTACCACTAAATGACGACACTAATAGGGTGGCAATTCACGTTGTAAGTACTGAAGATTTATTCTGGGACACAATGGAAGAATTAACTGCGCTAGGTGCAAGCTCAATTCTGGTCATGCCTATTGAAAAAATGATGGGGTAACACAAATGCAAATTCTCGATTGGGCTTCTTTATCTACCGAACAGCAACGACAAACCTTAGCGCGTTCTCCATTAGTGGGTGACGCAAGTGTTGAGCAAGGTGTTCGCAACATTATTGAGCAAGTTAACGCTCAAGGTGATAGCGCATTATTGGCTTATAACAAACAATTTGACGGTGTTGAGCTAACAGAATTAGCGTTATCAACTGACGCCATTGCTGCAGCATGTGCACGAGTGGGTGACGACGTTAAGCAAGCAGTTGCACAAGCGGTCAACAACATTGAAACCTTTCATAAGGCGCAAGTGTTTCAGGGTGTAGATATTGAAACTCAAGCAGGAATTCGTTGTGAACTCAGAAGCGAGCCTATCGAGCGTGTTGGCTTATATATTCCAGGCGGTACGGCACCATTAATCTCAACGGTCATGATGCTAGCCTTACCGGCAAGAATAGCCGGTTGTGGCAAACGCGTATTAGTCAGCCCTCCGCCAATTAATGATGCAATTATTTATGCAGCCAATGTTTGCGGCATTACCGATATTTTCCAAGTCGGCGGCGCGCAAGCCATAGCAGCACTGGCTTTTGGAACAGAATCCGTACCAAACGTTGATAAAATATTTGGTCCGGGTAATCGTTACGTGACTGAGGCGAAACGCTTAGTGTCACAAGACAGCCGTATTAGCGTATCAATTGATATGCCAGCGGGTCCTTCTGAAGTACTCGTTATTGCTGACAAAGATGCTAATCCTGCTTTTGTAGCATCAGATTTATTGTCTCAAGCAGAACATGGTGTTGACTCGCAAGTGATGCTAGTGACCGATTCATTAGCACTGGCAGAGCAAGTCAACCAAGCATTAATTGAGCAATTAGCACCATTGAGCCGTAAAGACATCGCCGCAGAAGCGCTTAAATGCAGCAGAAGTATCATTGTCAGTGATATGGATGCGGCCGCTAAAGTGTCTAACTTGTATGGCCCGGAGCATTTGATTATTCAAACGGCTGCACCTCGGGAAGTACTAAAGCAAATTCGCGGTGCGGGTTCTGTGTTTTTAGGCGCATTCACCCCTGAATCGGTTGGCGATTATGCCAGTGGCACCAACCACGTGTTACCGACCTATGGTTACAGCCGTTCGGTATCTAGCTTGTCATTAGCCGATTTTAGTCGCCGCTTTACAGTGCAAGAACTCAGTCAGCAGGGATTACAAACCTTGGGGCAAAGTGTCATGGTATTAGCAGAGAATGAGCTTTTAGATGCGCATAAAAATGCTATCGCAATCCGTTTAGCCAGTATGTAACTGTTAAGCCTAGAGCAAAATCTGTCGTGTTCAGTTAACACCTTATTAGAGTTGAAAGTAGAGAGCATAGCCATGAGCCAGACCCAAGTAGCGACTTTTGATCCAAACACCTTGGCCAGACCCGAATTACTCACGTTAACACCTTATCAAAGTGCCAGACGTATTGGCGGTAGAGGTGATATTTGGATCAATGCCAATGAATCGCCATTTAATAATAGCGACCTTGATAAAGTGAACCGTTATCCAGAATGCCAGCCACCTGAACTCATCAATGCTTACAGCAGTTATTCCGGTGTGAAAGCCAGTAACATAATTGCCAGTCGTGGCGCTGATGAAGCGATTGAATTACTCATTCGCACCTTTTGTATCCCTGGCGTCGACAGTATTGCTTGCTTTGGACCGACTTATGGCATGTATTCAATTAGTGCCGCAACCTTTAATGTGGCTGTCACAGCGCTAAGTTTAACCGACAACTATCAGTTACCTGACGCGTGGCCAACCCAAATAGGCAATGCAAAAGTAGTGTTTATTTGTAATCCCAATAATCCAACCGGCACCGTACTTGCTAAAGACAAGATTGAACAAGCCATTCAAGCGGCGCCAAACTCGATTGTAGTGGTCGACGAAGCCTACATTGAATTTTGCCCAGACTACAGCGTGGCTGATTTACTTGATCAGTACCCTAACCTTGTGGTGTTGCGTACCTTATCAAAAGCATTTGCCTTAGCTGGTGCTCGTTGTGGCTTTATGCTTGCGAGTGATGCCATTATCGATTTAGTGATGCGAGTTATCGCACCGTATCCAGTACCTTTGCCAGTATCTGAACTTGCGGTAAGAGCCTTAAGTCCAGCTGGCATCGATACTATGCGAACTCAAGTCGCCAGTTTAATTGAACAAGGCCAACGCTTAAGCGTTGCGTTAACTGCCTATGGCGCTAAAGTGCTGCCTGCTAATGGTAACTATATGTTAGCAAAATTTGACGATGTTAGCGCTGCAGCCAAACGATTAAGTGATTCCGGCGTGGTTGCCCGTGCATACAAAGATCCACGCCTTGCTGATGCAATTCGCTTTAGCTTTACCAATGAACAACAAACCAATTTGATTATCGCTTTGTTTGAAAAAGCGCTGTCAGAGTCAGTAGCATAAAAGTTAAAGCCCTATCAATAGATACTGTGATTAACCTATTGATAAACACATAGATCAAATTGAATAGATAAAACCAACAGATTAAAACAAATAAAATTACACCCTATTTAAGGCATTGAACATGAAACAGAACATATTATTCATCGATCGCGATGGTACATTAGTGGAAGAGCCTGCCATCGACAAGCAGCTCGATAGTTTGGCAAAACTAGTGTTTGAACCACAAGTGATCCCAGCGTTACTTAAATTGCAAAAAGCCGGTTTTCGCTTGGTGATGGTCAGCAACCAAGACGGTTTGGGCACACCTTCGTTTCCAAAAGAAGACTTTGATGCCCCGCACGACATGATGATGCAAATTTTTGCAAGCCAAGGTGTAGTATTTGACGATGTGGTTATCTGTCCACACTTTAATGATGAAAACTGCAGCTGCCGTAAACCTAAACTAGGTTTAGTAAAAGACTACTTAACCCAAGGCAAAGTAGATTTTACCACTTCAGCAGTGATTGGCGATCGTGAAACCGACGTTGAACTAGCCAATGCAATGGGCATTAAAAGCTTTAAATACAATCGTCAAACGCTCGACTGGGACGCTATAACCAGTGCTTTATTAAGTAAAGGTCGCGTGGCAACAGTAGTGCGTACCACCAAAGAAACCAACATCAAAGTGACCATCGACTTAGATAATCAAAGCAAGGGAAAGATTGAAACCGGAATCGGCTTTTTTGACCACATGCTGGATCAAATTCAAACCCACGGTAACTTTAAAATGGACGTGCATGTTGACGGCGACCTAGAAATTGACGACCACCACAGTGTAGAAGACACCGCACTGGCCATTGGCGACGCGATTCGTCAAGCCCTTGGCGACAAGCGCGGTATCGCTCGTTTTGGGTTCAGCTTACCCATGGATGAAGCCAGCGGCGAGTGCCTAATGGACATTTCTGGTCGCCCATTCATAAAGTTCAATGCTGACTTTGATCGTGAAATGGTCGGTGAAATGGCTATCGAGATGGTGCCACACTTTTTCCGCTCATTCGCTGATGGCCTACGTTGCACCTTACACATTGGTTCGCAAGGCGATAACGATCACCACAAAGTAGAAGCACTGTTTAAAGTGTTAGGCCGTACGCTTCGCCAAGCGGTGAAAGTGGAAGGTGACATACTGCCATCAAGCAAAGGTGTGCTGTAAGGAGTTCATGTGACACAAGTATCGAATACTTCAAACGCTACCAATGATCTTACCGTGATTATTGATACCGGCTGTGCCAATTTAAGCTCTGTACGGTTCGCTTTTGAGCGTCTGAATGCCAATGTCTTAGTCAGTGCTGACTTTGATGTGATCCGCAGCGCAGCAAGAGTGGTATTGCCAGGTGTTGGCACCGCTGGTGCGGCAATGGACGTCTTAAAACAAAAACACCTAATTGAGCTGATTAAAAGCTTAACGCAACCTGTTATGGGCGTATGTTTAGGCATGCAAATGCTGGCATCATTGTCTAATGAACATGGTGGTCGTAGCGAACAAAATATCACCTGTTTAGGCTTAGTGCCGACTGATATTGGTGACTTAGACAGCAAAGGTCTGCCCTTGCCGCACATGGGCTGGAATCAAATTGAGGTGAGCGATCACCCATTATTTGTCGGCATTGAAAATGGCAGCTACGTGTATTTTGTTCACAGCTACCGTGCGCCAATCAGTGAATATACCCTAGCCAGTAGCACTTATGGCGAGTCATTCAGTGCCGCCATTGGCAAAGGTAATTTTTTTGGGGTGCAATTCCACCCAGAAAAAAGTGCCAAAGTGGGCGCACAAATTTTGCAGAACTTCTTAAACATGGGGACACCACAGTGATTATTCCTGCCATTGATCTAATTGACGGCCAAGTGGTGCGTTTGTACCAAGGTGACTATGACAAGCAAACCACCTTTGACTTAAGCCCTCTGGCACAATTGCAGTCTTATCAAGCCCAAGGGGCGAAACTGCTGCATATCGTCGACTTAACCGGTGCTAAAGATCCTAATAAACGCCAAACCCAATTAATCGCTGAACTTGCTGCAGGGCTTGATGTTGATATTCAAGTCGGCGGCGGTATTCGAACTGAAGCGCAAGTCGCAGAATTATTAGCTATCGGTGTTAAGCGTGTAGTCATTGGATCTCTTGCGGTTAAAGAGCCTGAGCTGGTAAAAAGCTGGTTTGTAAAATACGGCAGTGAAGCCATTTGTTTGGCTCTGGACGTCAACATCAACGATAACGGCGAAAAAATTGTCGCGGTATCGGGTTGGCAATCGGGTGGTGGTAAGTCATTAGAGTCGTTAGTGGCTGAATTTGAAACCGTCGGCCTTAAGCATGCATTGGTGACTGATATCAGCCGTGATGGCACCTTAACTGGCGCCAATACGCAGCTCTACACTGAACTTGCCGCGACTTACCCTACTATCCTTTGGCAAGCCTCTGGTGGCATTGCTACGCTCGATAACGTTGCCGCAGTTCGCAACAGTAAAGCATCGGGTATTATTATCGGCAAAGCTTTATTGATTAATCAATTTACCGTCGAGGAGGCAATACAATGCTGGCCAAACGCATAGTTCCGTGTCTTGACGTTCGCGAAGGTAAAGTGGTTAAAGGTATACAGTTTCGCAACCACGAAATTGTCGGTGATATCGTTCCCCTCGCCGCACGTTATGCCGAAGAAGGCGCTGATGAGTTAGTGTTTTATGACATTACCGCCAGTGCACACGACCGGGTTATCGATAAATCCTGGGTAAGCCGCGTTGCTGAACAAATTGATATTCCGTTTTGCGTCGCCGGTGGAATTAAAACCATCGAGCAAGCACGCGAAAAACTCGCTTTTGGTGCGGATAAAATATCAATTAACTCGCCTGCATTAAGCGACCCGAGTTTGATATCACGCCTACAAGATGAGTTTGGCCGCCAGTGTATCGTTATCGGCATTGACTCATTTTATGATGCTGCAACTGGCAGTTACAAAGTAAAACAGTTTACCGGCGATGAAGCAGCGACCAAAGACACTCAATGGTATACTCAGGATTGGGTTGAAGAAGTACAAAAGCGCGGTTGTGGCGAGATTGTATTGAACGTCATGAACCAAGATGGCGTGCGCGGTGGTTATGACATCAAACAACTTAGCATGGTACGCGCTATTTGCGATGTGCCGTTAATTGCTTCTGGCGGTGCAGGTACTATGGAGCACTTTAAACAAGTGTTTGAACTTGCCAAAGTTGACGCCGCATTAGCAGCAAGTGTGTTTCATAAAGGCATCATTGATATTGGTGAGTTAAAACGATACTTGCACACCAATAACATCGCGATTCGTTTATAAGCTTAGATTTTTACGAGACTAAACATAGCCTCACCCAAAAAGAGATTACAAATGACAGACATCAAATTTGATAGCACAGGCGTAGATTGGGACAAGCAACAAGGCTTGATACCAGCAGTGGTGCAGCACCACCTAACGGGCAAAGTGCTTATGCTAGGTTATATGGATCAAGCGGCATTAGAGAAAACCTTAGCCACTAAACAAGTGACCTTTTTTAGTCGCTCTAAACAACGTTTATGGACCAAAGGCGAAACCTCTGGTAACACGCTTGATCTCATCGCTATCGACAAAGACTGCGACAACGACAGCTTTTTAGTGCAAGTGATCCCTAACGGCCCAACCTGTCATACAGGAACAGAAAGCTGCTGGAAAGATGGTAACGCACACCCTTTTATCGATAATCTGACTAAACTGATTATTTCCCGTAAAGGCCAAAGTGCAGATTCAAGCTATACTGCCTCACTATTTGAACGCGGTACTAAACGCATTGCCCAAAAAGTCGGTGAAGAAGGCCTTGAAACAGCCCTTGCCGCAGCCACTCATGACAAAGAAGAGTTAGTCAATGAAGCATCGGATTTGATGTATCACTTAATTGTGTTGCTTGAAGATCAAGGTTTGTCGATGGCCGATATTAATCAAAACTTACTAAACCGCCATACCAAAGCCAGCAAGTCTGCCACCGGTCAGTAACGTTTTAGCCCATTTTATTAGTAAAAAAGACGCCGAGGCGTCTTTTTTACTAATATTATCAAAGTCATGGTTGTCGTTAAACAACTGATACACACTACAACGAATGAGTAGAAGATCATGACCGATAATAATGCATTCAAATCGTATATGATTAATAAAATTCTTTTTCACCCGGAGGGCGAGTTTTCAGTAGTTTTAAAAACCACATGTATTGTTCTGGATAGGCATTAATCACTTGCTCAACCACTTTATTTAATGCAATAGCTTCGTTCTCTTTACCAACCATCTCTTGGGGATTTATCGCTGGCATCACAGTCATAATAAATTGCTTAGCTTGTTGATCGTAACCAATCTTAACTGGCATGACTTGGGCATTACCTGCTTGAGCTAAGCGCCCTACGACCGGTAATGTGGCTTTCACTGTGCCCATAAAAGGCGCAAATATACTTTTATCAGGTCCGAGATCTTCATCAGGCAAATAGAAAAAACTATTATCGTTTTTTAATTCGGCCAACAAGGCTCTGATCCCTGCTTCACGCATATACACACGTCCACCTTGACTGCTACGCATTCGATTACTAAACCAATTAAATAATCCATTTCGATGTGCTTTAACCATAGTCACTAACGGAATTTCTAAGTTGATTCTCAGGCCCGCGTATTCCATCGGCCAGACATGCGGCATAATAAAAATGATCGGTTGCTTAGCATCTCGAGCAGCTTGCACATTTTCAAAGCCATTTAGTTGAATACGGCGTTTTAAGTAGGCTTTAGACCGAATAAGCAACTCAGCTTGTGACAATAAGGTAATCACAAAAGTCTCAACATTTTGTTTAATTAACTCATCGACTTCGTCAGGCGACTTATCAGGGAAACAATGGGTAATATTAACCTTTGCGATTCGTATTGGTTTGCTAGCTACTTTCATCACCACGCGGGCCAATAATTTCGCAATAGGATCTCTTACTGTTGCGGGAAGAACACCAAACAGAAACAACACGGCGATGGCTAACCATGTTCCCCAGTAACGAGGATGCAGTAATGATTGCTTAAAACGAGTGTCAAAATATTTTGCTTGTCGTGCCAAAAGAATCTCCAAATAAACTGACCGTGAGCCACGGCAAAAAATAATATACTAACAAGGCCATTATACTCGTGATTAAGGAGTGCAAACCAACATTATAATCAACAATAACAAAACGACAGTGTCACCTATAGCATCGCTCTGACGCACAAGACAGCGTCAATAAGATTATCCGATATCACAATTTGAAATACCAATTCCATTAATTACGTGCTCAATCAGAGTCACTGAGTTTTTTCAGTTTCAGGCACATTGTTGAAATAATGCTTGTCCCTCATAAAACAATGCCACAAAAAATGGAAAGCTTAAGTCACTCCCACGGGCGGGTTTTGTACCATCAGCACGGCTTAATATAATTATTGAGGTAGAACAACTATGCCTACAATCCTATTACTTGCCTAGAAGGCACAACACTCCCACTGAATGACCAGATAAATATTGGAATGGGTATAATATCCATAATCAATACAGATGATAAACAGTATTCGTCAAACTCAAAAACAAAAGAGCCACTCAATTAAGAGTGGCTCTTCGTAATACAGATCCGATCGGATTGGCGTATTAACTAGTGAATTATTTTTTACCCGAGTTTGCCGCTTCAACTCGTGATTTTAGCTTCTGTCCAGGACGGAAGGTAACAACACGACGTGCAGAAATCGGAATATCTTCACCAGTTTTCGGGTTCCTTCCCGGTCTTTGATTCTTGTCCCTAAGGTCAAAGTTGCCAAAGCCAGATAACTTGACCTGCTCACCACTTTCGAGTGCTTCACGAATTTCTTCAAAAAAAGACTCGACCATCTCTTTAGCCACACGTTTGTTAATGCCTAATGTTTCAAAAAGATGTTCTGCCATTTCGGCTTTGGTAAGTGCCATACTTTAATCCCTCAACGATGCGTTGAACTCGGTCTTTAGAGCCAATACCACTGATTCCATAGCCTCAGTAATATCTTTATCTTCAAGTGTGCGAGTAGTGTCTTGTAACGTAAGTGCGATGGCTAGGCTCTTTTTGCCAGGCTCAACACCTTTACCTTGGTATACATCGAACAAGTTTAAGCCAACCAACTGATTTTCGCCAACTTTTCTTATCAAATTCATAACATCAGTTGCAGAAACAGTTTCATCTACTACTACCGCGATGTCGCGACGATTGGCAGGAAACTTAGATACAGCTTGGGCTAGCGGCAAACGGGCGTGCAATAATGCATCCAGTTCTAACTCAAAAACAATTGTTTTACCATTGAGGCCAAACGGCTTTTCCAAACTAGGATGGATAGCACCGATGTAACCAATGACTCGATTATTTCTCAATATTTCAGCACATTGACCTGGATGCAGCGCAGGATGTGTTGCCCCTTTAAAACTAAATTCTGTAGAGGCAACTGTCAAGCCGATTATTGCTTCTAAATCACCTTTTAAATCAAAGAAGTCGACAGTTTTCGATTCCATTGACCAATGTTCGTCATTTTGAACACCAGAAATAACCGCGCCCAGCATAGCTTGTTGACGAACACCAGAATCTGCTTGTGCATCAGGAACAAAGCGTAAACCGGTCTCAAATAAACGTACTCTATTTTGCTGACGGCTTTGGTTGTAACCTACAGCAGTCAATAATCCAGTAAACATCGACAAACGCATGGCTGACATTTCAACTGAAATCGGGTTTGGCAACACCATGGCTTCTTCGCCTGGGTGCACAATATTCTGCATTTTTGGATCAACAAAGCTGTAGGTCACCGCTTCTTGGAAACCTCGTGCAACAAACATACTGCGCACACGCTTAAGCGAGATATCAGCTTCTTGGTGATCAGACATGCTTAATGCAGCCATAGGGGCAACGTTAGGAATGTTGTTGTAGCCGTAAATACGCGCCACTTCTTCGATCAAATCTTCTTCAATCGCCATATCAAAACGATAAGTCGCAGTGGTCACATTCCATACATCAGCGTTGGTTTGCACGCTAAAACCTAAACGTTCTAGTATTTCAACCACGTCAGAGTCAGGAATAAAGTGACCTAAGGTTTTATCTAACTTGCTACGACGCAAAGTAATATTAGCCGCTGTTGGTAAATGCTCCGCAGACAAAGCTTCAATCACTTGCCCTGCTTCGCCACCACAGATATCTAATACTAGGCGAGTAGCACGATCCATCACCTTATGTTGTAGCTCAGGGTCAACACCACGTTCGAAACGGTGTGACGCGTCTGTGTGTAAGCCTAAACGACGTGATTTACCCATAATGGCTAGTGGTGAGAAGAAAGCACATTCCAAAAGGATGTTTTGGGTGTGTTCACTCACACCGGTACTCTCACCACCAAACACGCCTGCCAATGCAACAGCTTGTTTATCGTCGGCAATCACTAAGGTGTCGTTAGGTACAGTAATTTCGTTACCATCTAGCAAAGTTAACTTTTCAACACCATCTGCCAAACGCACAGTAATGCCGCCGTTTAAGGTAGCTAAATCAAACGCATGCATTGGCTGACCAAATTCGATCAACACATAGTTGGTGATATCAACAATTGGATCAATTGAACGAATACCGCTGCGACGTAGCTTTTCTTGCATCCATAATGGCGTAGCAGCTTTAACATTAATGTTCTTAACCACACGGCCTAAGTAACGAGGGCACAAATCTGGCGCCACAACATTAATGCTAAACGGTGCGTCAATAGTCGCTGTAACAGCTTGCCAAGAAGGCTCGGTCACTGCTTGACGATTTAATACGCCCACTTCGCGCGCAAGCCCTGCCATGCCTAAACAATCAGCACGGTTAGCTGTCAAATCAACATCAATAATGGCATCATCTAATTGCAAGTATTCACGCACATTTACGCCTAAAGGCGCATCTAGTGGTAATTCGATAATGCCATCACTTTCGATGTCCATACCTAACTCGCCATACGAGCACAACATGCCCATTGATGGTTGACCACGTAATTTGGCTTTTTTGATTTTAAAATCGCCAGGCAATATTGCGCCGACCATAGCTACCGCGACTTTTAAGCCTAAACGGCAGTTTGGTGCGCCACAAACGATGTCGATAAGTTCATCGCCGCCAACATTAATTTTGGTAACGCGTAGTTTATCGGCATCAGGATGCTGGCCACATTCAACCACTTCACCAATGATCACGCCGCTAAAATCGCCAGCTACAGGATCAACACCGTCAACTTCAAGGCCGGCCATGGTGATTTGGTGTGATAATGCGTCACGACTTACTGATGGGTTAACCCACTCACGAAGCCAAGATTCACTGAATTTCATCTAATTTTTGCTCCGTTATTTGAATTGCTTAAGAAAACGTAAATCGTTCTCGAAGAAGGCACGTAAATCATTTACGCCGTAGCGCAACATGGTTAAACGCTCAACGCCCATACCAAAAGCAAAACCAGAATATTTTTCAGGGTCAATACCCACACTGCGCAGTACGTTTGGATGTACCATGCCACAGCCTAATACTTCTAACCACTTACCGTTTTTACCCATCACATCCACTTCGGCAGAAGGTTCTGTGAAAGGGAAATAAGATGGGCGGAAACGTACTTCTAAATCTTGCTCAAAGAAGTTACGCAAAAAGTCATGCAAGATACCTTTAAGCTCAGCAAAGTTAACATTTTCTGCAACCATTAAGCCTTCAACTTGGTGGAACATTGGCGTGTGTGTTTGGTCGTAATCGTTACGATAAACTCGGCCTGGAGAGATGATCCGTAGCGGTGGCTTTTCATGTTCCATCGTGCGAATTTGCACGCCAGAAGTTTGGGTGCGCAACATCACTTTTGGATTAAAGTAAAACGTGTCATGATCGGCACGAGCAGGATGATGCTCAGAAATATTTAACGCATCGAAATTATGGAAATCATCTTCGATTTCAGGACCTTGCTTAACAACAAACCCAAGTTCACCAAAGAATGTTTCGATACGTTCGATTGTACGCGTAACCGGATGTAAGCCACCAATATCTAACGTACGACCAGGTAAAGTGACATCGATATTTTCAGCAATTAATTTAGCTTCTAATTCTGATGCTTTCAATCCGTCGATACGCTCAGTCAACTGTTGTTGAACGGCTTGCTTTGCTTGATTGACTGCGGCACCAAAGGCAGGTTTTTCTTCTGCGCTTAATGACCCCATCATTTTCATCATGTCAGTGATTTTACCTTTTTTACCAAGGTAATCGACACGGATATCATCCAATGTCTTTAGATCACTGGCCTTATCAATGACCTCTAAGGCTTGTTCTACGATCTCGGTTAACTGCTGCATGTTATCATCCACTGCATTTGTGCATATCAATGCGATTGGGCGTCTGGTCGACTATTAACAATCAATAGTGACGACGCGGTAGTTTAACTCTTGTCAAAAGCCACAAAGAGCTAAAACTAAGGTTAAAAATAAAGACTGAAATTTTACGTTAGCGACTACCATTTTACTAGTCATTATTGGACTTTTTAATGCCAAATAGTTGTATTTAACTACAATTTCGACGTCTATGTTGCTAGTGATTGCCTATTGCCTATCATTCTTATTAACTGCAGGGGAATTTTTACATGCCAGCCACAAATCATTTGGCATAATTACGTAATAAAAAAGGCGCGTTATGCGCCTTTTTACTGAGACTAACTCAAATAGATACTCATCGATAATCAGTCAAATCTTATTATCTAAAGCGCATCGTTGCTGAGCCTGTTTCACCATCATTATCAACCACAGTTAACTCAACGGTATGTTCACGACGGCTGAAACTAAAGGCCACAGGTCCGCGCGCTTTGCGGCCATTATTAAAGGCCCATTGCTGGCGCTTAATGACACCGTCTTGGTCATAGCTAGTTGAAATAAATAACTGCATAAACCATAAATTTACTCGCTGAATTTGCGCAATGGGGGCCATGTTGACAGGCTCCACAATACTTATGCTGCTGACACTCGTCGCAACATCACCTTTGTCATCGGTAACGGTTAATTGCACTTGGTAATCGCCTGGTTGCAAATACTGATGCGAAGCCGTCACGCCGGATACCACAGTGCCATCACCAAAGTCCCATTGATGCTGAACAATTTGGCCGTCACTATCAGTTGAAGTTGACTGAACGTGCAATACACTGCCATTTAATTGTTGCTCAAAGCTGGCCACAGGTAACGCATTTGCTGGAGCAAATTTAAACGAGATAATCACAGGATCATGATCGGATGAACGAAATGCATCCGCTTGATACAATTCTTGCAGTTGTGTTGCCGATTTATACTCTTCGTTATAATCCAGTACGATAGGCTCATCGGCGTTAATGTGCCATTGAGTAATGCCGACTAAGTTACTGACTAATTCATCATTGGCTAAAGCATGATCTAGCTGACCTGACTCACCAGAAAACACATAAGAGTAAGGCTTTTGGGCACCGACATAGCTGGTTAATTCATTATAACCATGACTTGCTAGCATGGTTAACGGATCTTCTTTTGCGTAGGCATTTAAATCGCCTATTACCAGTACTTTGCTATCAGGGTATTGCACCGCTAACCATTGGCCAATAGCATCACTTGCTCGAGTTCGGGTTTGGTTACAATTACCTTGACCATCTTGTAAGTCAGGATCACCAAGACTATCACAGCTGCTGCCTTTAGATTTTAGATGATTCACGGCAACCACAATATTCTCGTCTGTGCCATTGACCGTAAATTGCTGAGTGAGCATTGGACGATTTTTACTGTCATCAAACAATTGCACGCCATTATCATCAGCGGGTGAATTTGCTGATGATAAAATCCCAGCCTCACCAGATAGCGTCAGTTTATCAGTGCGATAAATCATTCCCACAGTAATCGCATCAGTGCCGATTTTTGCCACGTTAGGCATAACATACGCATAAGTTGTTGTGCCTAGTGCCGCATTTAAACCGCTAACAAGATCACTGATGGCCGAGCTAGTGTCATAGCCATCATTCTCAATCTCCATTAAACCAAAGACATCGGCATTGATCGTTTGCATGGCATTGATAATTTTTGCGCGTTGACGCTCAAATTCAACGGCTGAATCAGCACCGCGATCAGTTGGAAAACCGTTACCGTTACCATCGCCATTGAAGTAATTGAGCACGTTAAAACTGGCGACTCTTAAATCGGCATCGGCAACCACTTCTGGTGCCATTTGACGTGGATTACTTTGGATAACATTCACTAAACTGGTCGGCATAATGCGGAATTGACTAAAGCCATAATGCATTACCCCTTCAAGCCTAGTCACACTATCACCCACTCGTAAGGTATTATTAGCCGATAGCCCGGGCGCAGGATACGGGATCACTTCAGGATTTTGGCGAGTTGAACCATCATCTAAAATAATGCTGTCACGGGAATTCGCGGCTGTAACGGCAACAGCATCAGCACCTGGAGTCGCGACCTGAGTTCCAATAAAGTGGCGGCTACTGCCTAATAACACTTCCCCATAGCGGCCTAAGCTATATACCTCATTGACCACTAAATCCTGGTCAAAATACACACGCATACCTTCAACACGCTCAAGCTGCTGACTGTCATTTATTGGCAAGGTAACTGATGAGACACTTGGCAACATTTGCTGAGTAGCACAAAGCGCAAATTGGCTAACGCCCGATAACTGAGTCACACCGTTATATTCTGCTACATTTGCGGCTACTCGAATCCTATCGCCCGCATTAACTTGTAACGCCTGAGTGCCGGTATAGACAAAAATACCTTCCGAAGTGTCTATATCAGCATCAGCTTCAAGGTCTGTCATTTGCAAGAACACGCCTTTTAAACCCGCTTGCTGATCGCTGGTGACAATGGCTTCAACAACCACTGTACTCCCTATCAATGCGCTGGCTTGAGCATTACCTTGTATTTCATGAATAGCGACAGCTGATTGACCACAGACAAACTCAACTGGATCAACTGGATCAACTGGATCAACAGGATCCGTTGAACCATTGGCAGAAAATCGTCCTAAGTCACTAATGTCATCTTGCGCAAAACCTTGCCAGCCCACAAATGTTACGGCATCGTCAATCACTTGATCTGCTGTTAAATTATTTGTATCACGGCGCAACGTATTGTTTTGGGTAGAGGTATCGCCACTGCCCCATTCAGCACCGGGATCGACGCCTACTTGGCCTAAAGAATCGATAACATTGTCGCTATGAGTCAGCACAATGGCATCATCACCATTAAAAAAACTACCATTAGAAGTCAACTGGGCCAATGCTAAAATATCTGCTGAAGCATCATTATCAGCAATCACAAAAGTAGAGTTAGCCGCAATGTTGCCTGAAAGATTAATCTTGGTTGACGCAGAAGTATTACCATTAAAATAAAATGATAATACATAATCACTTAAATCAATATTGGTGCCTGTTGGGTTATATAACTCGATAGCTTTATTATTACTACTACCTTCCACGTATTCTGAAATAAGTAAATCTTGTGCGCTGACTTGAAAAGCCATTAATGTTGATATTGATGCCGCAAGCAAGGTTTTATTGCTTAACATAATAGACCCTTATTATTATCCATAATTTTAGTTAACTGATTTATATCGTAAACATATTTTTATCGATTTATAGCGTAAATCGGCTGTTACTATATCGGTAACCGATGACAGTTAGGTTGCAGGTATGTTGCAGGATCAGATAAAAGTAATAAAAAAATACCGCTCATAATGAGCGGTATTAATAAGATGAATTGGTTTAACTGTGATTAATGTTTTTTGGACACATCGACCATATAATGACCTTGCAGCCAATTGCGGCCAATTAATAATTTGTAACCCATTTTGCTGCGGTCTTTAAGGTTAACGTCAACAACATATTCATGACGAGGTTCACCAACATTTAACCTCACCATGTATCGTCTTTCTGTACCTTGTGCATTACGAATTAATGAGGTACCACGAATTTTGGTGCGAACCTCTGCTTGCTGACCTTTTTCGTTAGCTGTGGTGAATGTGATCATTTTACCTATGTTATTTTCGATATTAACTGTGTCTTCTTTATCGACGCGAATATTCACCGCGTGTAATGAATTTTCAACAGCCCCCGTATCAATGCGGGTATTATACAACAAGCCAGTTTGCTTAATACTCAACTCAGCTAGAGGCCCAATCATTTTTTTATCTGAAACATCCACGATATAATCATGCTTTAAAAAATTACGCCCTATGAGTAATTTATGATTCATATGGCTACGATCACGTAAATTAACATGAATATTATGAAACTCATTGGCAAAGCCGACGTCGAGTTTCACCATATAACGTGTTTCAATCCCTTGAGAATTTTTGACTCTAGATGTGCTGACTATTTCAGCTTGAATACGTTTTTTCTCACCACGCTCATTTTGTGTAGTAAATTCAACAATTTTACCGACATCGTTTTTCATTTTCTTAGATGCACCGCCAATAATATCTATATCGACTGCGTGTAATGAGGTATTGGCAGCACCGGTATCAATGCGGGCACGATAATGAAGTCCAGACTTAGCAACAGTCATGGTTTCAACTTGTCTTAAAACGGTTTTATCACTTGCAAATACGGATATAGAAAGGAAACACAATACAGCGGCAATCACAATTCTTTTAAACATGATCAATTCCAAAAATCCACAAATCGCTTTAATAGCGGGCGTTTAGCTGCGTTTAACGCAACAAATGATCAACTTCTTGATCAAATAAATTTTTAATTAAACCAGAAAACTCAGTAATAAAAATACTCTGTTCAGGGGTGGCTAAATGATTAGCGACAGAGGCTAAAATCTCTTCTAAATCGTATACAATTGCGTCAATTTCACGGATCACCATATTGCGCTCAGCAAACGATAGCTGTGGGTTCTGGCCGCAAACCATAATAATCTGAGCAGATAACTGCTCTTCAAACAATTCCATGACAGTTTCAGTTGCCGCTACATTATTCTCAGATGACTCAAACAGCCCTAAATGTTCAGTTAAATACTGAATTAAATGTATGTACCCTTCTTTGTCAGTAACCATTTTATCCTACCTTTCTTGAAACGACTTAACCGAAAATGGCTTTCAATCGTGATGATCGAATGCCATTTTCAATCACCGATAACTACTGCGCTAAGGTTAGCACAAATGACACCGGCACTGCTAAGCTGATGCTCGGTAAACCGGCCAATTCTTTGAGTTTTTCGACACCTGCCACAAGACCGAATTCATTTGCTTGTACAATCACAGGCGCTAAACTTGAAACCACCATTTTCTTATCAGATAATTTTGCCACTAACACATCAAAGCTCTTCTGTTGTTTCTGACCATGTAACATAATGGTCGCTTCAACTTGGGTCGTTAATGTGTCACCGACTTTTAATCCGGCAAGCAATTTAGGATTGACCACCGCATCTATCGTTAACGTTGGAAACTGCGCGACTTCAAATAACACTGACTGCAAGCGCTGATCACGAATTTCAACACCAGTATCAACACTGGTTAAATCAATCGATAAAGAAAATGCACCCGCATCCGTTAATGAACCAGCAACGTGTTTAAAATGATTCACTTCAGCAATATCAGTTTTCTTAATCGAAATAAAGCTTACTCGAGAATGATCTTGATTGACTTGCCAGTCGCTTGCCATCACAGATGTGCTGAGCAAGCTAGCGGCTAATAATGGTAACCATTTTTTCATCATAAAGTCCTTAGTATAGAAAGTCAGATTAAGTATAGAGTAATATTTGCTTATATTTTGCTGGGGATCAATTTAGCCAGCCATTTGTCTAATGCTTGTGCAAACGCATGCTTATCCGTTTGTGAAAAACTATTCGGGCCACCAGTATGAATACCACTGCTGCGCATTTCTTCCATAAAGTCACGCATAGTCAGGATCTGTTTGATATTTTCCACGGTATAAACCGTTCCTCTAGGATTTAATACAAGCGCACCTTTATCAACCGCATCCGATGCAAGGGGAATATCAGCAGTAACCACCAAATCCCCTTGTGCCACTTGTTCGACAATGTAGTTGTCGGCCTCATCAAAACCTGAGCTCACTCGTATCATGCTAATTAAAGGTGATATTGGTACTTTAATCATCTGATTAGCAACCAGCACAAGTTGAATCGATTTCCGCTCAGATGCCCGAAATAACATCTCTTTAACCGGATTAGGGCAAGCATCAGCATCAACCCAGATTTTATTCGTTATCACAGCTAAAAGCTCCTGTTCATTAACACTCATTAAGGTGCCAAACGATCAATATTCCAATCAGCATCGGTTTTGGTGTAAATAAATCGGTCGTGTAATCTGTGTTCACCACCTTGCCAAAACTCAACGCTAGCAGGACGAACTAAATATCCGCCCCAAAACTTCGGCAGAGGGACTTCACCTTGGGCAAACTTTGCTTTCATTTCTGCAAATTTTCCTTCAAGGGCCTGTCGCGCACTAATTTTGCTTGATTGCTTAGATACCCAAGCAGCAATTTGGCTGTCTTTGGGTCTAGACATGAAGTATTTTGCCACATCTAACATCGATAATGGCTCCGCTTGACCTAATACCGCGACTTGGCGATCAAGTGGATGCCATGGAAACAATAAACTGATTTTGCTATTGACGGCTATTTGTTTAGCTTTGCGGCTTTCTAAATTAGTAAAAAAAACAAAACCGTTGTCATCAAATTTCTTCAGTAACACAATACGTTGAAATGGCTGACCATCTTCATCAACCGTAGCAACGCACATAGCAGTTGGATCGGAAAGCTGAGCATCTTTAGCTTGCTGCATCCATTGTTCAAACAGATCCATTGGGTTAGCAGGTAAATTAGCCCTTCTTAATCCACCTTGGGTATATTCACGGCGAATATCACTTAAATCACTCATACTGGCTCCTCATTAAAGCTTGCAAGTTGTATTCTACGCTGAGCTGACACAAAAAAGCCAACGTCAACACGTTGGCTTAGGTGTTTAATAGTAAAGTTAAAATTACTTTTTAATTAAGCCTTTACCTTGGGTCCAAACATACAGTATTTAAAGGTCCAATGTTGCACCTGCAAGCGCGGTAATTTCAGCAGAATTTATGATGCTGCGACTGCAACAACATCTATCGCAACAAGACCCATACCACGTAAACCGCGCATCATTGCCATTGATTTATCACAGGTTAAGCTACAACACTCTGAGGTACCCGTAGCGGATGAAAAAGCACCATCTAAGTAATCACGATAACAGTGTTAGACTCAATGGGTTTAAAATTAAGCGCTTGGCGTAAATAGCTAAATACATTTGAATAAAGCCAATAATCAGCTTTGTCGGTGAAAGGCGTCATAGGCTATGCAAAAGCTAGCTAGCACCGATAATTACAATAAAATAGGCTTCAGCACTTCTAAGCAATCTTGCTGATAGTGGCTAAAATGTATGTTGTAACCTTGCTCGAGAGTCATCGCGCAATGGCTTAAACACACATAATTTAACATTGGCTTATTGGCCATATGACTATTAAAGCCAATAATATCGCAGCTGTTAGGCTGTAATAATACGATAAGCTCAGCAAAAATATCGACCTGATTTGAGCTAATATCGATGTTGGTTTCAACACTCACATAAGAGCTATTTTCCTGCGGCGTAATGTGTATAGTAAAATATTCAGCACCTCGAATACCATTAATGGAATACCCTAAAGGACTGAATAAATATTGATCAACACTAAAACCGCTGAATAATTGTTCCAATTGTAACAGCTGACTAATTTGTTCTGTTGATTGATGCTCGCCACGTAAATAGTCTGCTACGGTACCAGAAATATGATACATCAGTAATTCATTGGTGGTATCAAGTGGACTGGCTTGATAATGCTTATCTGTGGTAAAAATATAATGGTGATGGCTATCTAAATGACCCATTCTATAGGCCTGCCCACCAATAAAATCTCTTAACCTAAGCACATCATCGCCAAAAGAGCTGGCTTGTAAATGAGCATAATATTCATTTTTACGCTGATAACACACATAGGAAATCGCTTGTTCACCTATATGCTCAATGAAGTAACAGGCTGATTCGACTAACGTACTAGCCCCGCATGTGAGCACAACGATACGATCATCCCAAACAAATAAGCTTGATTCACTCAATAAATAAGCATCACAAAAATCATTGCTTATGCTAGATAAAATGTCTGCATTTGAGGCAGCAACAAGCCCCTGCCAAAACGTTCGATCTAAAGACCGTAATTTAGGCGCGGCTGCATCAACAATAATCTCTAACTTTTTCTCTGAACCTTCAAAAAACATCTTAGCAACTTAAAAGCCTAGCCACCTGAGGGTGCTAGGCTTTTTGGATAACAAGTTAACCTAATAGAAGAGATTAAAAATCTTCTAAGTAAGTGTAGCCTTTAAGACCTAACTGCAATTCTTCTAGAATACTAGCTCGCTCATCTTCAACAATATGCTGATTCACAAGCTCTTCATAGGTGCGCATAAAGTCAACAGCATCTAGATTCACATAGCGTAATACATCTGCTACCGTGTCGCCTTGTAAGACAGACTCAATCTGGCTTAATCCACGCTCATCGATACGCACTACTGCTGAGTTAGTATCACCAAATAAGTTATGCATATCGCCCAAGATTTCTTGGTACGCACCCACCATGAAGAAACCAATCAAATACGGGCTGTCAGCACTCCACGTAGGTACAGGTAAGGTCGTTTCAATACCTTGACCATCAACATATTGATCCACAATACCGTCTGAGTCACAGGTAATATCTAACATAACCGCACGGCGCTCTGGTGCTTTATCTAAACCAGATAAAGGCAACACAGGGAACACTTGATCAATACCCCATGCATCAGGTAATGACTGGAATAATGAGAAGTTAACGAAAAACTTATCGGCTAATTTTTCATTTAATTCATCAATCACTGGACGATGATAACGGTTATTGTTACTTAATAATCCCTTCACTTCATGGCAAACACGTAAATTAGCTTGTTCTGCCCAAGCTCGGTCAGCCAAACTTAATTGACCCACAGCAAACAATGAGTGTGCTTCAGAAATATCACTTTGGCTATCATGATAAATTTCAATAATCGCACGTTGATCATAACGACCGCTGATTTCTAACCAAGATTGCCACATATTGTGGAGCAATTGCGGTGCATCTTCACTTGGTTCCTGAATATTTTCAGGAAGATAGGCTTCAGTACCTATAACATCCGTAATCAACACTGCATGATGCGCCGTTAAATGGCGACCTGATTCAGAAATAATACGCGGCATTGGTTGCTCGTATTCATTACATAAATCGGTTAATACATTGACGATATTGTTTGCATACTCATTTAAACCATAATTCATTGAGTTGTTGCTTTGGCTACGAGTACCATCGTAGTCAACCGCTAACCCGCCGCCGACATCGAAACAATCAATACTGGCGCCTAGTTGGCGTAATTCACAATAAAAACGACCAGCTTCACTTACGCCTTGGCGAATGTCACGGATGTTGGCAATTTGCGACCCTAAATGGAAATGTAATAACTGTAGAGAATTAAGCATGTTAGCACTTTTCAATTCAGCTATAACTTTCAACACCTGCGCTGCAGATAAACCAAATTTGGACTTTTCACCACCACTGGCTTGCCATTTGCCTTTACCTTGGAAAGCCAAACGTACACGTAAACCTAAACGAGGTGTAATACCGAGCTTTTCAGCTTCAATTAATACCATTTTAAGTTCTGACATTTTTTCCAGAACGATATACACCTTATGGCCAAGCTTTTCGCCGATAAGCGCTAAACGAATATATTCTTTATCTTTGTAACCATTACATACAATCACTGAGCTGGCTTTTTGTGCCATAGCCAATACAGCCATTAATTCAGGCTTACTACCAGCTTCAAGCCCTAATTGAGGGACTTCTTTCGATTTTTGGCTAGCTAAAATTTCTTCAACTACCGTTTTCTGTTGGTTTACTTTAATTGGGTAAACTAACAAATAATCATTTTGATAATCGTACTTCTTAATTGCATCATTAAATGCTTCGCATAAACTTTCCACTCTGTGGTGCAAAATCTGCGGGAAACGGACTAAAACCGGTAACGAAACGCCTGCTTCAACCATACTTTTAGCTAATTCATTTAAGCCAACTTTATGATCAGGATTTTGTGGGTTAGGTGACACTGTCACTTCGCCATCTTCACGAATACCATAAAAACCTTGGCTCCAGTGAGTCACGTTATAACCCGAGCGAGCATCTTCGATAGACCAATCAGACATAATTATTTTCCGTATTTGTATCAAAGTTAGCAGTGCCGCAATAGGGGCATCTACTTGTTAAAAATCCAGATAACACAACAAGGTTATCTCAACAGTAAAAGAGTGTGCAGCACGATTGAAGCTACAAAACTCTTGACTAAAAAGGCACTGCCAAGTGCCCTAATGTCATCTCATCTTTATTTATCTATTGCACAACATCTAATGCTAATCATCTTACGCAGATATTCACAAATCATGCAAATTTTACTAACAGAGTATCGACTAGTTGCTGTAACAGGTTTTTTACTGATTTCGCGCACGGTTAGATCACTTTTAAATCCCAAAACCAGTAACATTTTCAGCCTTTATAAAAACGGCGCAATTAAAACCTGCAATGGCGTGTAATGCAAGTTAATTACCGAATAATTACCAGAAAAAAACGTCTATATTCGATGAGTTAAACATCAATAAACAGTACCTCAACCATAAATGATTTTTAATCGTGCTTAATTGGCACAACGTCAGCTAAATTTACGTGTATAATTAAGCGGATTTCCAAAGATCATCTTTTCATTTTTATCTTTCATTAAAGTAGAGCAGAGTCATTCATGATACAAATCGGTAAACGTTATTCATTAGAAGTCGTTAAACAAGTTAATTTTGGGGTTTATCTAAATGCTCAAGAGCTTGGGCAAGTCTTGCTTCCTAATAAATTTGTCCCTACCGGTTGTAATGTCGGTGATATGGTCGATGTATTTCTTTACTTAGACTCAGAAGACATTGTGATAGCTACCACCCAAAAAGCACTTGCTCAAGTAGGTGAATATGCTTACTTAAAAGTGGTTGCAACAGGCCCATATGGTGCCTTTTTAGATTGGGGATTAGACAAAGATTTATTACTGCCTTTTGGCGAGCAACACAAACCTGCCGAAGAAGGCCACTCATATTTAGTGTATGTTCATGCTAACCATGCAGATGAACGCATCATGGCCTCCTCTAAACTGGATAAGTTTGTTGATAAAACAGAAGCTCATTACACCGAAGGCGAACAAGTTAACTTGATCATTGGCGGCACAACAGATTTAGGCTACAAAGCTATTATCAATCACCAGCACTGGGGAGTGATATACCAAAATGAAGTGTTTCAAAAACTTCGCTTTGGCCAAAAAGTCACCGGTTTTATTAAAACGATGCGCAGTGATGGCAAAATTGATCTTGTGCTGCAAAAAGGTGACAAAGATGAGCTCGATAAAAATGCTCGCTTGATCATCAATAAACTGCGCAGCGCAAACGGCTTTTTACCTTTACATGACAAAACTGATGCCGATGTTATTTATGACAAACTCGCTATGAGTAAGAAAGCCTTTAAAAAATCTATTGGTGGTTTATTTAAAGCAGGTGAAATCACTATCGAAAGTGACGGCATTCGCTTAACTGTGTGAACAATAATCGATTAACCTCCCTAAACTAGTGCAATCCTTTGAGAAAAAGCATGGCTCTGTTATAAAAGTAATAGAATCATGCTTTTTATTAAAAGGATACTGTTTATGGAATTAACCCCGCTAGAAGCTCGAGTTATCGGGTGCTTGCTCGAAAAAGAACTTACAACTCCTGATCAATATCCCCTGTCATTAAACTCACTTACCCTAGCATGTAACCAAAAAAGTAGCCGTGAACCGGTTATGTCACTCAGTGAATCTCAAGTACAAACGATACTCGAAGACCTCACTAAAAAACGCTTAATCAGTGAGCAATCCGGTTTTGGTAGTCGCGTCGTAAAATATAAACATCGCTTTTGTAATACTGAGTTCAGCGAATTACAGTTAACCAGTGCTGAAGTTGGATTAATTTGTGTGTTGTTATTACGTGGTCCTCAAACGCCAGGGGAACTCAAAACTCGCTCAAATAGACTGCACGAGTTCACTGATGTATCCCAAGTTGAATCCGTATTACTGGCATTAAGCCAAGGTGAAAAACCCTTAGTAGTACAACTTGCTCGAGAGCCGAATAAACGTGATTGCCGCTTTCTTGAGTGCTTCAGTGGTAATGTTGACGACTATGATGTTAACAGTAGTGATGCCATTGTGGTTTCAGGCCACACGCAGCAAACATTACAGCAAGATACTCGGATTGCAGAATTAGAGCGCAGAGTTGAATTGCTGGAACAAAAGCTCGCACAATTAGAACCCCTATTAGACTAACTTATGCTTTCCGTTAAACGGTAAGCAAGGACAATATTATGGAAAGTACTGCCTCCCCATCAACATTGACTCATATTTGGTTATTAGCCAAATATGAGTTAAGCAAACGCTTTACCAATAAAAGCGGCATGATTTCATTAATTGCCTTTATGTTAATTTGGGCAATTTTATTACTGTATCCGATTAAGAGTGCATCTGAATTTATTATGCAGCCAAACTTCAGAGACTTTACCGAAGCACTCTTTGGACCGGGGAGTTTACGCCATTTATTCGAATGGCCAGTTGAAGAATTTGCAGTGTTCTGGCTAGCCGCACTATATCTGTTTCCCATGTTCAGTATTTTTATCGCTGCAGATCAATTTAGCTCGGATAAGCAACGTGGTAGCTTGCGATTTTTAACCTTAAGGGTTAGTCGTAGCAGTTTGTTTTTTGGACGTTTCCTAGGTCAAATGCTGATCCAATTAATGCTTATTGTGTTAACACTATTGGCCACTATCGCATTGGCTCTTTCGCGTGATATGTCATTATTACTGCCATCGATCACCACCAGCCTATTAGTGATGGTGAACTTAGTCATTGTATTATTGCCCTACACTGCCGCCATGGCGGTGCTGTCATTACATGCCAACTCGGCCAGACAAGCGAGTATCTTTGCGGTTATCTTGTGGGCTGTGGTATCGATTTTTATTGCCTTGATCAATATGAACTTCCCCCAACTGAGCTGGTTAAATTGGATATTGCCAGGTTCGCAAATTTCTAATTTAATTAATACTCAAGGGTTAAGCTCTTTCGCACTAGCTCCCATCCCATTACTGCAAACTGCGGTTATTTTATTTGTCGGTAAACACTTAATGAGCCGGAGCGCACTATGAGTATCATTCAATGTGACAACCTTTCTAAGCAATATGGTAATAAACTGGCGCTCGACACAGTATCGTTAACGTTGACACAGGGCGCACCCATTGCATTAGTTGGTCCTAATGGGGCCGGTAAAACGACCTTATTCAGTTTATTATGTGGGTATATTCAACCCACCAATGGCAGCATTAGCATTTTAGGCCACAAACCAGGTAGCAAAGCGCTGCAAGGACTATTATCTGCATTACCACAAGATGCAGCATTAGATCCTAATTTTAGTATCGTGTCACAACTGCAATTCTTTGCCCAATTACAAGGCATGACAACAAAAGCCGCCAAGCAAGAAGCATTACGAGTACTTGCGCTTGTTGATTTAACCGATTCTGCTGAAGCTAAGCCCAAAAGCTTAAGTCACGGGATGAGCAAACGAGTCTCAATAGCACAAGCGTTAATGGGTTCACCTAAAATTGTCTTACTCGATGAACCAACTGCTGGACTTGATCCTGCCAATGCGAAAAAAATCCGCCAGATTGTTAAAGATTTATCAGGTAATACGACATTTGTGATCAGTTCACATAACCTAGATGAACTTGAAAAGTTATGCGACCAAGTTGTCTATCTTGAGCATGGCAAACTACAACAATCTGTATCGATAAAAGCCAGTCAAGCGACTGACTTTATTACCCTGACAATGAAACAGTGCGACATGGATAGCCTCCACCAAAAACTATTGGGGCTAAACGATATTATTCAAGTTAGACGCATCGGTGATGATCAATATGTTATTGAGTACCAAAAACAGTCTGGCTTTGCCATTGAAATACAATTATTTGAGCTGTTTACGGTGAATCAATGGCAATATAAAGCCCTGCTAAAAGGCAGAACTTTAGAAGAAACCTTATTCTCTTAATATTTAGAGATTATTCAGAATATGACTTATGCTCATCAGCTTCGCTAGTGATGAGAAAGCGACTCACTGCACGTTATTGCAATAGTATGTAGTCCCCTTATTTATGATTAACTAGCACTTTTCATAAACGAGGGGCTCCAAAAATGTCACATCATCATCCCCTCTCAATTCCGTGATCGTCTCTTGATATTAACAATGCTCAAACACCATCCATTCCCAAAAAGGCTCTTAAACTCGCACTCCTTAGTCACTCGCTTGAACTAGCAGGCATAGACTGTATTAACCAAGAGTAAATTAATCACACAGCGCACAACTTACATCGGCCAGTTATCGTCATTACATCTAGCGGATCAGTTTGAGATATTTTTTAATTACTCAGGTTAAGCTATGGGAAGTAAGTAAGCTAAATCCATCCCATTCGGCCTATTTCATTAACCTCGCATTTGTTTTGTTAGCAACACAGATCAACACCTTAATAACCAGCCCATTGCAAAACAATGAAATCCAATCCGCGATACAACCTACTGTTTGATAATCGTTTATTATCCCGAGTCGAGCTTATTCTCTATTAAATGACAAGCCTCAAGCCCATAGCGGCGAGTAATCGATGATTAAACAAGCTCTAATGAACGATTAACGCGATACCAGGTCTAAGCATTAGAAAATAATATAATAAGCGTAAGTAAAACTGAGATTTATGTTAATAGATGGTAGAAGGTGGATGATGGACAGTAATTGATCATGACTTGATAAAAATAGATAGTTTTTGATGATAACAACCGATAGCAAGAGCTGGATGATGATGATTGATATGGGTATGGGTATGGGTATGGGTATGGGTATGGGTATGGGTATGGGTATGGGTATGGGTATGACGACAATACAACAAGAGTGTAAAAAGTAAACTTTTAAAATAAAAAAAACTGCAGCAATAAATTGCTACAGCTTTAAAGTCCTAACATTTAGCTCGAGCTAAATATTAAACTACTGAAACGTTCTCAGCTTGAGGACCTTTCTGACCTTGAGTCACAGTGAAAGAAACTTTCTGACCTTCGTCAAGAGTTTTGAAACCGTCTGAATTGATAGCACGGAAGTGAACGAATACGTCTGGACCAGACTCTTGCTCAATAAATCCGAAACCTTTATCAGAGTTAAACCACTTAACAACACCAGTAACTTGAGACATAATATAAATCCTGTAAAAAAATAGTTAAAGCCTTAACGGCGGTAAAGCTGGAAAATGCCGGTATTACTTATGTTTACAGGACGAAACTGTTCGTATTGATAAATATAAGCCCAACCTTCAAGCTGAGTAAACTATAAACCATTTTAGAAATAAGTCAACAAACATCGGCAAAACAACCCTATTTATTTAATGCCATCACAAAACGGTTTATCTTTGAGCATCAAATAGTTATTTATATCAATTATCTGATTGTTTATTGTTCGCGTTGATGAATTTCGATTTTAAAGTCTATCTCACATTCGAGCCCTTGCTCTATTATTTGAGACTTTTGTGAGTCACTCAGCTTCCAGGCGTAAGGCGTCATATTAAGAAAATGATCAATATCTTCTGTACGCGTCAGTGACAACGAATAACCAAGCTCTTCATGTGCTAAATACGTAAATCCTGCTAATACTATCGACTCTTCAGAGTGTAGTTTGGGTTCACTGTAGATCTTCTTCTTCAACGCATAGTGATGCATAGGGCCTGGTGACACAGTAATGAGTATTCCTCCTGGTTTTATCACCCTTTGTAACTCTTCAATTTTAGAGGGCGCATAAATACGGATGGCTAAATCAAAACTGTCGTCTGCAAAAGGCATTTCAAATGCACTCGCAACGCAAAAATTCATTGTTGAATAGCGTTTTGCGGCATAACGAATGGCAAACTTAGAAATATCCAGCCCGAAAAGTTCAATGTCGGATTGCGTGGCAGATTGTAGTGTTTCAAACAACCTATGACTGTAATATCCCTCACCACAGCCTATATCAAGGATCTTGTTTACATCAGTGGTATATTCAAGCGCTAACTGATTTACCTTGTCACTTAGCGGTTGATAAAAACCTTGATTAAGAAACTCCCGCCTAGCAAACATCATTTCTTTGTTATCACCAGGATCTTTGGTTTTCTTCTTCTGTACTGGTAATAAATTAACGTAACCTTCTTTAGCAAAATCAAATTGATGGCGTTGTTCACATTGCAATGATTTTTGTTTTTGTACTAATGGGGCATTACAAATAGGGCAAATATAAGACATGTTGGACTCTAGAGTTACTGAAAAATTAAAGATCGTCTTCACACAGCTTATTGACCATTTCCGACACGTCTTTAGGGGCTAATAGTTCAAAACAATCTAATTTACGTTGTAGTTGTTCATTACTAACAATCTGTTCATTTGATGAATATCCTAAGTTGGTACGCTCTAATGACTGATGATAGGTGCGTAACAACCATTGGTGCTTATTTTGCAATAAATGATCAAGTTTTAATAGCTCGGTTGATACACCAGGGTGGATTTTCCCCGACTCACCGCGCAAATAGTCACGTAACTCTCGTCGTACTTGCTCTAATTCACTAATATGAACAGCAAGCATGTTAGAGGGCTCATCATGATCAAACTTACGGCCTAATATCGCTTTAGCCATAACGAGAACTTGAGGTTCGCTCAAAATCCGTAAATCATTCTCTAAGGTTACTAATTCAAAACGAGTTTCGGTAGATAAACTAAAATAAACACCCGCATCGATGTTAATGCTAACCGTTACGCCACGTCTTAGCTGTTCAATACACACCCGAGGCGCCACGCCTGTTAAAGGATATAACTTTATCCCCTGCCCCACACTACGTCTTTGCTGTGGAGTGTTGTTAGTCGGCGGCATCGTTTCAAAAGCAAAACTCAAGAACGGCTGAATTCGGGTGATGAGAGTCGCTTGAGTGTGACTAACTTGGCTAACCACAAACTCAACCAAAGGACTACTCATCGCTGATAACACTAATAAGTCACTCACACTATCAGGTAAGTGAAGCGTCAACGCAGTCGGTTGAACTATTTCACTCACACAGGGTTGAGTAAATACATGATGCATAGAATATCCCTTTATTACGTTATTGAATTTTAATCAGCAAATCCTCATTAGTCACGAGTAAACGAGTCAATATTAGAATTAATTTAATTGTAGATTAACTCATCATCATTTTTTTATGCTGATAAATATTAACATGATTTTACTCGGGAAAAGGATCTTATATTTACTATGGCTAACGCAATTCAACCGTCCCTATTTTGAGGTGTACACGCCCGTTTTGTCGCATATCCATAAAGCGCTTGGGTGCTCTTCCATGTGGTGCAGTTGATTGTTTTCAATGCAGCAACCGCAGTGTTCGCACACGTAATAGGCTGTTAATGTGTTCACCCTCGCTTAATGGCGGGGTCAACTTTACAAGCTCACGGTCAAAGGTGTTAAGGCTGGTTGCCAGCATGTCTAGGCACTGCTAGTTAGTGAACACCATGCCAAGTTTAATGTTGTGACCAGTTTGGCCAAAGCAGGCCGTTTCAATACCGGCAGGTTCAACACAGGTGCTTAATACTTCACCCTCACCCGTAGCAACTAACACACCACCAGTAAGAATGGCACCAGTAAACCCCCAGTGCCATAAGCCTTGTTTTAATATTCATGCAGCACCTGGTAAACAATAAGCAAAAAAATGGGCTCCAATACAGGAGCCCAACGGCAAGGGTCTAACGAGAGAGAACGCATAAAGGAGCAAGAGAGGAAGCAAAGCCAGTTACGCAGTGGTATCAAGCTTACATAAACTGTAGCTGATTTCAGGGGTAGAAATACGCCATATATGGCGTGTTTTACGCCACACATGGCATTGGTCGAATTGAGTTTGCGTGATATGTAAGATTTAAGATGGCTAGGCGATATATGTGATGGTCTTATGAAACTGTAGAGATTTATAGCTAAAAATAATCAAAATTTCAAAGATATTTATGATGGTTAGAAAAACTAAAATTACTGTTTATAATAGTAGCCAACTCACACATTTATGATTAATAGTTACTGAAATCATTTATTTATATTTACAACAAAACATTTTCAATATACTCTTAAAGTGTAGGTGAAATCGCCTATTTGCTATTGTTTTCTTTGTGTAATAAACAGAAAAACGACGCTCTTTTGAGCGAACCTCTAATTCATATTATTGGTTCATGACCCGCATCCGCGCTCTTACTTCGTTCTTTAGGCTGCATTCAGTTTCGCACCTTTATTTAACGTATTATTGGCGACGGTTGTCTGGCACTGATTTGAGAAGTCGGCTCAACGGTCATTACTAAGATTTCTGTTAACGTTTTTATTGGTCTGGCAGGCACTTCGCTAACAACCTATAAGGACAAAATATATGTTTATATTTAACATGCGTTACACAAGTAAAAGTGAAAACACAGAGTTCGAAATTGGAGTCAATTACGAATCCTCTGAGAAGCAAAATGACCAGAGCCCAAAGGGCTGGATAGGACTAGTTTTAGACTACCTCCCTTTGGCTGTTAATTTATTTTTAGGTGTAACACCATATATTCTTGATGTTTTATCTAATATTAGCTAACAGCTGACTTCTCTTAATCAAAACAACGGTGACTTATGGATAAGCCCAGATACCCCTGTAAACCAATCGGTTCTATTGATGTATTAGCAACAACATTAGGCGTTCATAAAAAAAAACTGATTGATATTGCATCTAAAGTTAATTCCTCATATACAAGTCATGAACTACCAAAGCACCCGATCACAGGGAAAATCAGAAAAGTAGTTGATCCCAAACACGAATTAAAAAAAATCCAAAAACGAATCAACTCTAGAATTTTTGAATTAGTTATATTTCCTCCTTATTTACATGGAGGTATTAAAGCAACTTCATCAATAAAGCGTGATTACGTTGAAAATGCCTCTCAGCATGGTCACAGCCAAACACTAATAAACTTAGATGTAAAAAATTTTTATCCTAACATCAAGACAAATGCAGTTAGTGGTATTTTCAAATATTTTTTTAGATTTAGCGATGACGTAGTTGAAATACTAACAACGTTAACAACTTACAATGGCAGCTTACCTCAAGGTGGCTGTACTTCAAGTTATTTAGCAAATCTAGTATTTTTTAATACAGAATATAAACTGGTAAGCTCTTTTAGAGGGAAAGCCATTCGATATACAAGATTGTTAGATGACATAACAATTTCATCTAAAAATAAGATTGATAGCAAATCAACCACTAAGATAATTCAAAAAGTCTCGGCGATGCTCAGAAAAAATGAATTATCATTAAAAAGCAATAAAACAAAAATATCGGACCGTTCTGAAATACATAAAGAATTCGAAGTTACTGGACTATGGGTACAACCAGTAAATCCTCAAATGAGAAAAAAAGATGTAAGGCATGTCCGCCAACTTGTATTTGAATGTGAAAAACTTGCATCCAAGTCTAAAACGAGTGAGGACTTTCACATCTTATGGAATAAAACATCTGGATTAGTTGCTAAATTAAGTAGATTAAATCACTCTCAGGCCATTAGTCATCGTGAACGATTGTCTAACATGCTTCCTGAATATGACCAAGAAGCACAAGACAAGCTGGTTAGAAGCACAAATGCTGCTTTAAAGGTTCCTGTCAGTTCCCACTCAAAATGGGGAGTACTAAAAAAATATAATCTGATAATTTACAACCTTGGAATTTTGGCTAGGACGAATAAAATACTATCAAAAAAATTAAGAGTGTCATTAAAAAAACATTATTCATCAGTAACAACAATCAGCGAATATTGGGGATAAAATGTCTAGAGAGAATGGTTTTGTAAATACTTATGATGATTTTAAATGTTTTGGATTTATCCGCAGAGAGAAAGGCAAAGATGTTTATTTTTCAATCGATGATTTCTCTGACGATATAGTTCACGTCTCGATCGGTACCAAAGTTAACTTTGACACATCAAAAGAGTCAAAAGGACCCCGAGCACGAAATATATTAATAGAATAAGTTGATTTTCACATTATTATTGAATGCCTTCTTCTTCCCTAAATGGTGTACTCGATGATTGTGTACGAGCTAACCTTTTTTTTGTCCTAAGTCCTACTTCAAACTAGTTCAGCTTAATATTGCCACCCATTATTTTTGCTTGACCTTTAAAACTCATACGCTTTGCTTTAGGCAGCAATAATTGTGGGTGGCCTGTTTAGCTTTATGATGTTTTGACTGCTAAAGCTGTCAAATAAGTTAGACCCGCCTATTGACTGGCGGGAGGCTCATATGTGTTACAAACACTGTTCACTTTGGTAACGTTAATTTTTTTGCTTGTTTTGAACAATCAGACCAACAGCTACTGATATTTTTTGCTTTGCAAGTTCTATATTCTTTTTCACCAATTAACTTTCGAGTTTTATCTAGGTTTTGTTCTGTAACATTGCTACCACGTGCGTTTTGATCTCGCCATCCAGTAAAGTAAACTTTCTTTTCTTCCTCTGCCAAAGATACATAAGGTGCTAGGAGTGAAGGTTCAATTGGTTGGTTAGAAATAGCGATCTTGGGGATAGATTTATTAAACTCATTGAAAAACTTAAAAGGGCTAAACTTATTATTCGGATCGTAGGTTAAACCTAAAACTATACAGAGTCCTTTAAAAACTGCTTTGTCAAGGTTAGTCTCGATCTCAAAACCTTGACCAACTTCCACTTCAAAACCAAATGTGTGCCCCTTTGCTCCAAAGAGCAATTTAAAAGGACTTCCATCGATAAAGAAAAACACATTAAAAGATGCCGTGCCTAGCTTAAAGTCAAAACAATATCTTTCTATTTTTTGAGTTTTCATGCTTATGTATAAATCTTTAATTCCATCTAACTTTAGTTTCATTAATGCTCCTTTAAATTTCATACTATTAAATAATAACCTTATAAATCAGAAGATTGTCAAGATTTACAAAGGTACTAAGTCAACTGAGGCGCTATAAGCCATTTTGCAATTCATTTTTTAATGCTTTAAGCAATCCCGGAGCAGATTCCCTGACGAAAGCTATTTGAGCTTTTGAGAGGGGCTCACCATGAACCGCATAGTTACATACTGATATAACTTCCATTACTCCAAGAAGAACATTCTTGGATATTTGCTCATAGTTTTTTAGCTCATTCAATAACTTGCCAACGGAGTATCTACGTTTATATTTTTCATCAGCATCTGAATATTCGCGCAACAGATTTTCAAAAGATAATCTTACTTTGAACATTTCAACGTGGACTGGATCAACACCGTAATCATATACATCATCTTCTGGGGCTGTTTTAATGCCCATTTTATCCAGGGTGCGTTGTATCTGTTCAGAGAGATCTGGTATCTCAGAATCTTTCGGCGGTACAGCGCCAGACTGAAAATATATCTGGTTACTGTTAGCATTCGATACCTCGATTGAAGACTTGATTTCAGTTTTGAGTATGGAAAGTTGATGGTTTACATCTTTCTTCAAATCATCGATTTGTTGTTTTAGTTTTACACCAAACAAGTCCATTTCTTGGAATATTGGCGCAAGACAAACGCCAGTCAATATGACGAAAACGACAACGTCGAAGTAGGAAGGGCTCCCCTCGATAAGCTTTGGGTATCTACCATACAAATAGAATCCTATAACAACAACGAGGATCCCCCACCATACAGTTTTGAAGCTTTCAGAATTCTTCATCTATAACCTGCCATCCTTAAGGCTTATAAAGCATATTAGTGTGAATCCGATACACACTCAAAGAATATTAACCAAAACCTAACATCAATATTGCTTTATTTATCAATATTTTTAGTAACTTATCAGCTTAAACACCTCTGATCAATCACTCTTTAGTCTAGGCGAAAGCGGAAACCTAAATAGCCGCTTAATATTGCCCCATTTTTTGCTAAGTCACTCAAACGTATACGCTTTGCTTTAGGCAGCAAATAGCCGTATGACCGAAGGTTCTCGATGACACCATGTTAGCTTTATAAAATGGCTGGATGGTTATCGATAACTCACTTAACTGATAACTCATAAGTAAAATTGACCGTATTCTAAACGATGCCCCCAGTGAATTTTCGTCAACGTGCAAAATAAACAGGTTGGCACGAGTCACGTGATTTGAAGTGTTACCACCTGACCAAAGACGGTTTTATGTTTTTAGTGATGGGCTTTACCGGTGCCAAAGCTGCCAAACTCAAGATCAACTTCATTAATGCCTTCAACGGAGTCCAAAAGCGACTTAGCCGCACTCAACATCCGTTTGAGCGTCAGCGCATGATGTTTACATGGGAAGGCGGCAAAATAGTGAGTTCGCAACCGATACATGATGACCAGTTTGTCACCAGCCGCGATAAATTAGTGCAGTACATACAACGAAAACACCTCCAATAACACCGATGCTAGATCCGTTACTTGGTATACCCAATACAAGATTTCGTCGTTGAGACATTATTTTGTTAACAGCTTCTTTTTCTTTGCTGTTTGATGTAAGAATCAAATAATAGTTATCAGCAATCGCTTCAGCGTAGTTTTCTAGTTTTAATTGTTCCATATTCTATTTTATATACTCATTACTTTATTAGTCATTTAAGCGCCTTGTTTAATGCCTTTTGGAGAAGCTGCATTAAACCTCGCTTCGAAACTTGTCCAAGTATTATATAAATGTGGGTTGTATGTTTCGAGAGGTTCACATTTCCCAGAAGATCCCAACTGACTTTTAACTGCCATTATTTTAGTGTGACTATCCACGCACCTATTTTTAATTTGATCAAGTAAGAAAGCTTGTACTTCTTGAATATTTGGCCTATCTGAAGCTGTGATTGATAGCATTTTTTGGATGAAAAGTTTACACTCTCGACTTACATTTTCATTTTCGTTCTTAATTTGACAACCGTTGCGAACCCATTTTTTCCACTCATTACTTTTTAACCACTTTTTGGTATTACCTTCTAAAGGATCAGGCCAGTAATCAGATAGTTTAATTCCAACGGGGTGAAAACCATCCGAGAGCAGCTCATACAATATAACCCCTAGAGCAAACATATCAGTCTTTGGTGATAGAGGTTCTTTACACCACTGTTCCGGCGCTATATAAGGTCTCGTACCTTCAAAATAATTATAATTTATAAATGCATTAGCTAAGCCAAAGTCAGCCACCATTGCAAATTTATAAACGTCTGAATCGGAGTGAATGCGGAGCATTTCCTTAACGTCTCTTATAAAAATGTTTCCGGGCTTGAGATCTTGATGACAGATTAGCCCATTTCCATAACAGTGTGTTAAACCCAGACATGCATAATATATTAAAGAAAGTTTTTCTATTTCTGAAGCTGTACCACTTTCTATTACTTTACCTAGGTCACGACCCCAGTAACGAAATAGTGCAATTGGCACTCCCATGACTTCATTAAAATCAAATGCCCAATTTACAAATGAGTTATGATAGTAATTTAACTGATTTTTAAGCTCTTGTATAAATCGATTTGCAATATCAACTTTTGAGACACCTTCGATCCTTTTTGGAACTTTAATACAAACATATCTAGAGGCAACATTTTCACCTTGATCGAAAATGTAAATATCCCCGGCCATCCCAGAGGTTTTTGCCACGCATGTTGTGTCGCCCTTTAACTTCGTTGAAAGTATGAGTTCTTTCATCCTATCTTCGAGTGAATAAAAATCCATATCTTCCATAACCATTTCTCTATAAGTTTCCGCGTGGGCATTTAGCGTTTTAGTATTTGTGCGTTGCGCTGTTTACATGGCAGAAAACGCTTGCTGAACTTGGCCGATGCCGAGTCCTGGTTAATTGGTACCCTTTAGGCTATAGGAATTTGCTTTTTTTGATGCTGGCTCTGGGCTGCAGAGCTATTTTGAACGGGTAATATGGCTTGGTATGTACGTGTTTCATTGAAATTCCCTTCTCATAGTGGTGTTCCATCACATCTTTTTTAAGTCTAACTGATTCAATGAGGTTAATACACTCGATTGAATCAGCATTTGGCTCCGCGCAGCCAATAATCGTGGGTGGCCATGTATTGTGAGATACCTCCGGCTACCCGATTAGTTTTATTTTGTGTTGACTGAAAATAAGGATCCGTCTCTCCAATCGATATTATCCCCGATTGCTGACGCCGTTTTATGTAATGCTGCGGAAAAATTATCTCCTGCCCCGTAAATACCACAATTTTGGCACTCACATAGATAAGTTTTGTTCTCTAATTTATAGACATTTAACTTTTTTTCACCACATTGAGGGCAGTAATCAATCGACTCAAAAAATTGTTTCTTTTGTAGTTGAGCCGCATCAATAACCTTTTTTTTCGTTTTAGCTATTAAAGCAAATGCATCTGCATTCATATCTTTGATATCAGAGTCAAATTTTTCTTTTGCTCTTTCTTCAGCGCTCGGTGGTTGAGGTGCTTCTTCTGGGAAATCTTCGAAATAATCAGACCATTCGCCCATATCCATTCATCCTTTTTAATATACACACTTTGATAATAAAACTAACGAGACTGTAGAATAACTCTAACAGCCAAGTCCAATTAAATAACGAGCTCCTGAAATCAATCCTAAGCACTTTTAAGACGCTAGGTAATGCATTTGGAACCCTAAAAAATGGCTGTTTTTCTTAAAAAAATAAAAATACTACAACTTCAAGGCCGTATTCAGAGGCTAAAAATTGATGTCCAAAATAGCAAGGCACGAGCAACGGCCAGCTGTTTTTTGTCCTTTGCAATGCATTGATACTCATTGAGCCTCCTCCCTAGCAAGCCGCATCAGCGGTATGCTTAAGGTGACTAAACCAACAGGAGAAAGCTCAATGAGATTTTAT